>DALYDW010000027.1:0-16106 GCA_031972915.1 bacterium | reverse complement strand
GGCCTTAGGCAACAACTCAAACTCTACAGTAGAAGCATGAAAGACCTCGCCGTCCAACTCTACCGGCAAGAGGCCTTGATCCACACTCAACTTTAAACCCTGTCCCTCGTGGTACAACACCTGAGGATGGCTCATTCGACGCCTACGATAAAAATTAGGCAACTGACTCAAAAGCGCCAAGGTAGGTAGAGGTGGCGCTACCCACCACTGAAACTTTCCATCGTCCACTTTGGCATCGGGGGCCACACACATCCCGCCGCCGAAATAGCGTCCATTGGCCACAACCAAAATTAATAGATCCATGTCCTTGCGAGACACTCTGCTTTTATCACCCTTGCCCACCGCTTTAGCTCCCATAAGCTCCGCGTATTCCAAATGCACATGGGGAGGTTTGTAATCGAATATCACACGAGGAACAGCCATCAGATACTCAGCTGATCCCCATTTTTTATCGCTCGAATTCACGAAGGTCGTAAGCTTGGCTGAGATTCCCGCATGAGCGATGTTAATAAAATAACGTTCTTGAGATTTGAGCCCGGTCTGATCAAAGGAAAACCTTGCCAACCCTAAATCTACACTACGGGTTCTAGGATGCTTGAGCCAATCCCAACGACGCGCTTCTGGATGCTCTTCTCTCAGTAAGCGGGCAAAATCTCCACCCGTTCCCGTGGGAATCACCCCCACCTTGGGCCGCCGCGCAATAGGCACAGAACACACGCCATTGACGACCTCGTTCAAAGTTCCGTCCCCCCCGACGGAAATGCACTGCTCCACTCCGGCTTGCGCCGCCTCGGAAGCCAACTCAATGGCATGCCCAGGCCCATCGGTTAGCATCCATTGAGCCGAAGGCAAGTGCTGACGCACCCAGCATCGCAAGGTTTCTAGTTGTTTTAAATTTCTTCCCCCACGCGAAGCGGGGTTGACGATAAAGCAGATTGAAGTCACGGCACTAAGATTTGCTCATTAAGAAATTCGTAAAGATCTTGCACTTCAAGAGTGGAGTCTAAGCGACGAAGTTGCTCTTCCAGCTGAGAACAAGCGGTAATCACCTTGCGAATCCGACGCCCCTGAATCTCTTCCAAAATTCGCCGGGTCATGGCCTCACTGGTTTCGGGAAACAAAAAGCCATAGGCGCCTTCCACTCCGGCACTTAAGGCATCTTCTCCATGAAAAGCCAACTCCATCGGTTTAAAACCGGTCAGCTGTGTTAAAAACTTTCTCGGCAATTCAGCTAATTTCTGATGGCGCACCAAAAAGGGAGAATCCAAAAACAGAAAGCGTCCTCGCACCTTACCCTGCGTTTGATAATTGGAATGCTCGAAATAAGGCTCCAAAAATTCTAGAAGGTGGGTGACAATCCCCGATTTGGGTAAGCCGTGAGAGCCGTAATGATTTTTAAGGGTCGCAGAACATTCGGGCCCGTCGGTCACAACCGTCGTCGCCGCTCGCAACGAATGACCTTGGATCTCCGCAATCTCTCCAAAGGCCTTCTCCAAACCCAAGGCACGTAGCGGCTCTCCGCAACACGGCACCAGATCTTCCTTAATGGCAATGCCGGGAATTTTAAGTTTTTGAAACAGAGCAAAATAGGTACGAAGCCGCTCGGGAAAAAAATGCCGCGTATGACACGAGGGAAAAAACACCACATGAGGATGAACCTGGCAGAATTCCTCCTCTCGATCCCAATCCAACTTGACCCCATAAGGATTGTTAAATCGCCGAAATTTTTTTTCCATCTCGAAAACCGGAGAGGGCGCTACACAGTTTTCTACCGCCAGTTTTCTGACTTCTTCTAAAGCTCGAGGCACATCGTTATCGTGCTCACAATACTCCTGACAGTGTAGACAATTAGTGCACTGATACAGGGGCAAGACGTTTTCCTCGCTAAAAGGAATTTTTTTTTCGAGCAACCACCGAGCCACCTGCATCTTACCCCAAGGAGTGAAGGTCTCACTTTTAGTGACTTCGCTCACCGGACAACTGAACCGACACATCTTCGGACAGTAGGTGCAATAATCCATCATCTGTTTTTCGGCGGATCTCATAGGCTTCCCAAAATTCGTTGATGCAGTTGAAGGTGCCCCTCCGGCAAATCGGCTTGAGCCTCTTGTTCGTAAAATAAAAAGGCGCGCACTTCTTCTTCAAGCTGAAGTAAAAATTTTTCTTGGCGTTTTTCAGGGACCACTGACCACTCACCCTCTTTGGATTCGGCAAGCTCTTGAAGAATTCGCATCATTCGCAAGACCTCCCGATGCCCTCCCCAAATCCCAAGACCAAGCACCTCTCCCTCCACCTTGCTCCCTTGCAAACAAGGCGAGTCAACAGGCAGAGGCGCCAAAAGTGGCACCGCCAAATCGTGTTTCAACAAGGCTCTACGAAAAAAATCCCGTTGCTCTCGTTTAGAAAAATGAATCCAGGCTCCACGAAATTCTTCGGGCCAAGGAAAAATTTTCAAAGTGGCCTGAATGGGAATACCAAAGGCCTCTCCTGAACCAATGGCCATTTTTTTAAAACTAGGCCCTGTGGCCGAGCGAGGAGTAGCCACATTGGTGAAGACCTCTCCAGAAGCTTGGGCCCATCGAGCCTGCAAACATAAATCTTCAATCCCGCCGAAGGCTTGTTGATAGAGGTTAGGAATGCGCTGTTGTAACACCTGCGCCAACAAAGGAGCCCCGTAGAGCGGACGATAATTTAAGGTGTAGCCCTTGAGATTGAGGGTCTTCTCAATTTCGTCCATGGCCTCATCCGTATCCACGGTCACCAACAAACTGATTTCATCGATAGTCAACATCATGGCGTCAGCTCTTCCTCACGAAAAACCCAATTTGCCCGGATTGAGAATCCCTTGGGGATCCAAGGTTTTTTTAAGATGGTTTAACCACTCGAAGGACGCTCCCCACTCCTGCTTCATGTACTCAGCCTTCAAAACGCCAACCCCGTGATGATGACTCACGGTTCCTCCAGCAGAGACACAGGCCGCCAAGGCATCATGCCAAATGCGATCGTAAAGTTTTAAGCTCTCCTCCTCGCTGTCCCGATGGCCGAGGAAAGTAAAGTAAATCGAGCAACCCTCCGCATAGGCATGAGAAAAATGCGCCAAAACAATGGCATGACGCCCAATGGCCTTCCGCACTCCATGGTAGAGCGGCAATAACTTGTCCCAGGTAATGGCGGTTTCTAAAGTGTCCGCAAAAAAACCCTGATCAAAATAGGGAGAAAGCTTATAAGAAACGCTATAACGATGCTTAAACCAATAGCGTCCCGGTCCCTCACCGAGATTTTTTGCCCCCAAGTCATTGCACAACTCAATGGCCTCTAATAAACGCCCCTGAATCAAGCTGCGCAAACCACGAAAGCCCAAAATTAACAGGCAACGCCCTCCAAGAAGATCGGTCACCTGCTGCAATAGGGCAGGCTGACGAAGGGCCAACTTAAGAGAAAGTCCCTTGGCCTTCTTTAACAAGGGATCGAGAAACTCGCTCAAATTTGAAAAGCTCGGCTGACTCTCGCTTTGCTCACCTTTTTTATACGAAGTCGCCAGTAAGGTATCCAAGGGGTCGTAAAGCCGCATCAATGCAGGACGCAACCCCCTTTGCAAAATTTCTCGGATTCCTTGAAAGCCCTTCTCCAAACTAGGAAATTCTAAGCCAAGAAAATATTCTTCTTCAGGTTGAGGGTGAATTCGCAAGGTGGCCTCGGTAATAACGCCCAAGGTTCCCTCCGATCCAACGAAGGCCTCTTTAAGATCCAAGATCTGAGGACGATTTTGCACAGACCCGATGCGCGCAATTTCACCGTTGGCTAAAACCACTTCTACCTCTTGGACCATATCTTCAATCTTGCCGTACAACGAGCTGAACTGCCCCGCCGATCGACAAGCTAAATAACCTCCCAAGGTGGCAGCATAGATTGAAGAAGGAAAATGCCCTAAAGTAAGACCCTTCTTGGCCAGAGCCCTTTCAAAGATTTCACCGCTGATTCCGGCCTGAGCCCGCACCCGCATCCGGCGGGCATCGATTTCGTGAATGCGATCCAAACGTTTCAAATCGAGGGCAATGCCGCCCTTCAGAGCCCAAGTTCCGCCGCAAACTCCCGAACCTCCACCAAAAGGAACAACAGGAACCCCTGCTCCATTAGCGAAGGCTAAGACCTGGGAAACCTCTGCTGTGTTGTGCGGCCAAACCACACAGTGGGGGGGATAGGGAACCTGCCCCTGCCTCGCCCAGAGAATTCCTTTACTATTACTGTCACGACCGTAGACCAAGCGATCGGGCCAACGCAAACTGACCTGTTCGGGAGACAATAAACTTTCCAAAGAGGACACCAGGCCCTGGGCCTGCTTTTGTTCTCGGGACTCGGGTTTAAACAGACTTTTCAAGACAATCACCCAATGAAGAAGATAGATAAGCTTTAAGCAACCCCACCGGCTCCTTCTTGGAGTTTAGCCTCGATAAACTCCAAGGCTTCTTTGATAGGAACCCGATTGGGACAGACGCTCTGACATTGTTCACAATCTTGGCAAAGGGAAAAATTAAGATCGACAAAAGGAAAATCAGGCGTCGAACGGGTTAGGGTGGTGGCCAAATAACTCGGCCCTGGAAATTTACGCCGTGCCACCGTGCGTAGGGCCGGGCACGCAAAATCGCACAGGCCGCAATTGAGGCACTGAGAAAAAGAATCAAGCCAATCTCGATCCAAAACACTGAGTGGGATCAAGCCTTCCGTACGATAATTTTTCAAAAATTTCTCTCGCCCCGAATAACGCCATCGAAAAGGTCTTTTGATAAAGTGCAACAGTGTGTACAAAGCGATGACAAATTTTGCGTATAAGGAGGCCACAGCTATCTTTCTCCGAATTCAATTCTTCGCCCGAACGAGCCCCACAGACAAGGGACTAAAAGCTTTTGAAAAATCGGTATTCCCCTCGGTTTTGTAAAAACTCGCCAACCCTCGCCCGGCTCTCTGCCAAATCTCCCGCTTTTTTTATAGGCTTAAATAGGAAAAGGGTGGAAAAAAAAGAAAAATCGTAGAATGGAGGGTTCCTGAAGTTTGGCGGTTGACTTTAAAAATTTCCTGAGGATAGTATCCGCCGCCTTGAATTTATACCCTTATGGTCAAAATAGGTTTGAAAGCATCATGAAAACAACCAAGAGCTTTACAAAGCAAAATCAAAACCGCAGGTGGTTCGTGCTCGACTGCCAAGATTTGGTCTTAGGTCGAGCGGCCAGCCAGATTGCTAAGATTCTACGCGGAAAAAACCTCCCCACCTTTACCCCGCAAGATGATGTCGGCGATTTCATCGTGGCCATCAATGCCGAAAAGATCAAGCTCACCGGCAATAAGCGGAACGATAAAATGTATTACCACTACACCGGACATATCGGTGGGATCAAAGGCTACAACGCCGAAGAATTGCTTCAGCGCCACCCCGAAGACCTCCTCTATCGTGCGGTCCGTGGCATGTTGCCCAAAAACACTCTTTCCCGTCACCAACTGAAAAAATTAAAGATTTACCGGGGCGCCGAGCATCCCCATGCCTCTCAAACCCCAGAGCCCTTAAAGCTCCACCCCAAGATGTAATTATTTAGGATGAAAAACATGGCCAGTGTGAAGACCTTTAACGGAACCGGAAAACGAAAAAACGCCATTGCCAGAGTCATGATGACCCCTGGAGAGGGTAAGTTTACACTTAATGGTCGCGATGGCTTGGAGGCCTTTTTTGGCCGTGCCACCTCGCGAATGATCATCCTCCAGCCTTTTGAAGTCACGGGCAATACCGGCAAATTTAATGTTCAAGCCATCCTCGAGGGTGGCGGACTTTCCGGACAAGCCGAGGCCTTGCGCCACGGCATTTCCCGAGCCCTTTTGGCCATGAACCCCGACTATCGCAAACCTCTTCGTAAATCGGGTTTTCTCACTCGGGATTCCCGAGTGAAAGAACGTAAAAAGTACGGTTTGCGCAAGGCTCGTAAGGCCACCCAGTACTCCAAACGTTAGTTTTTTACTTTTTACGCAAACTTTGGCTGCGGCCCTATCCAGGGTCGCAGTTTTTTTATATCGTTCGTCGTGTTTGTTCAGCAGGGGAGATTCCTTGTGCTTCCTGTCGCCATTGCGGGAGCGACCGGCTACACTGGACAAGAGCTGGTCCGACTTCTCTTAAAACATCCTCAAGTTCAAATCACTGCCCTCACCAGTGAGCAGTGGTCGGGAAAGAGTTACGCCGAGGTCTTTCCCCAATTCTTCCAACAAACCCATTTAAAACTAGAGCCCTTGGATATTCCTCAATTGGCGCAAAAAGCTAAATTGGTGTTCCTCTGCCTTCCGCACCAAAAGGCCATGGAAAGTGCTCAAGCCTGTTTGGCCCAAGGGCTCTCCGTAGTGGATCTCTCGGCGGACTTCCGTCTTCGCTCGGCCTCGATTTATGAAGCATGGTATGGCCCCCATCGATTCCCAGACCTACTCCCCCAAGCGGTTTACGGCTTGCCCGAACTGTATCGTCAGGCCATTTCCCAAGCCCAATTGATTGCCAATCCCGGCTGTTATCCCACCAGCGTCATCCTGGGCTTGGCACCCCTGCTAAAAAACCGTTGGATCGACCTCGACACACTCCACTGTGATTCCAAATCGGGAGTTTCAGGGGCTGGCCGTAAGGCCGAGTTGCAGAATTTGTTTTGTGAAATTGACGGAGGATTTAAGGCCTATAAGGTGGGGCAGCATCGCCATACCCCAGAGATCGAACAAGAGGTCTCCCGTCTAGCAGGGAGCCCTGTCACCCTTAGCTTCACTCCCCATTTGCTTCCCATCGATCGCGGGATTCTTTCTACGCTCTACGCTCGAAGCCTAGAGCCCCATACCGGAGAAGAACTTCATCGTTTGTACACAGATTTCTATAAAAACGAGCCCTTTATCCGTGTCCGCCCCCTCGGCACCTATCCCAATACGCTAGAAGTACGAGGAAGCAATTTTTGTGATATCGGGGTCCACTACGACGCCCGCACTGGAAGGATCGTCGTCGTCAGCGTCATCGACAATCTTACAAAGGGTGCTAGTGGACAAGCCGTCCAAAACATGAATTTGATGATGGGCTTTCCTGAAACCCTGGGCTTGTTGTAGGAAGCTACGAGACGCCCCGGAATTGAGTCCGGAAGTATTGTTTTAAAATCAAAGCCCCGCTCCCCTCCTCTTGCTCTAGGTGGGGAAAAACAGGCTTACCCTCAAAATTTTGAAAGGTCCCCAGCATGAAAACAAAATTCATCTTCACCACCGGGGGAGTCGTTTCCTCCTTGGGAAAGGGTCTTGCCACCGCCAGCATCGGAGCCCTACTCGAAAACCGGGGACTTAAAATCACCATCCTTAAACTCGACCCCTACATCAATGTTGATCCCGGCACCATGAACCCCTTTCAGCACGGCGAAGTCTTCGTAACCGACGACGGAGCCGAAACCGACTTAGACCTAGGTCATTACGAACGCTTTACCAACGCCAAGCTCACTAAGAAAAATAACGTCACCACAGGAAAAATTTATTACTCCGTCATTCAAAAAGAACGCAAAGGAGAATACCTCGGAAAAACCGTACAGGTAATCCCGCATATCACCGACGAAATCAAAGCAGCTATTTTGCGAGTCGCCGAAGGGGTCGATTTGGTTATGGTTGAAATTGGCGGAACAGTCGGCGACATCGAAAGCCTGCCCTTTTTAGAAGCCATCCGACAATTTCGTTACGACATCGGAAAAGAAAACGTAGTCTATATCCACCTCACCTTGGTGCCCTTTATTGCCGCTGCTGGAGAAATTAAAACCAAACCCACTCAGCATTCAGTACAAAAACTTCGGGAGATCGGTATCCAACCGGATATTCTCTTATGCCGAGCCGAGCAGGACCTCTCCAAAGAAATCAAGGCGAAGATCGCCATGTTTTGTAACTTGTCCCAAGATTGCGTCTTTACCGCCCGTGACGTCAGCAACATCTACGAGGTCCCCCTGTGCCTTCATCAAGAAGGGGTTGACGAAAAAATTGCCGAACTGCTCAACATCTGGACTCGAAAGCCCGACTTGCTCGAATGGAAAAATCTGGTCCAACGCATTCAGCATCCCCAACGAGAAATCACCATCGCCGTAGTGGGGAAATACGTCAATTTGACAGATAGCTACAAAAGCCTAAACGAATCTTTAGCCCATGGCGGTTATTTTCACGATACTAAGGTCAATCTTAAATTTATCGACAGCGAAGAGCTCGAAAACAAAGACTACAAAAAAGAATTTAAACAAATTTCCGGAATTTTAATTCCCGGAGGCTTTGGAGACCGAGGCGTTGAAGGAAAAATCAAGGCTATCCAGTATGCTCGCGAAAACAAGGTGCCTTTTTTTGGAATCTGTCTAGGAATGCAACTCGCCTGCATCGAATTTGCCCGGAACGTCTGCGGCATCTACGAGGCCAATAGTCGAGAATTCGATCCAAACTGTCCCGAGCCCATCATTGATCTCATGGAGGAGCAAAAAAAGCTCACCAACAAAGGGGCCACCATGCGTTTGGGGACCTATCCCTGCACCCTGAGCAAAGGCACTCTAGCCCAGCAAATTTACGGCGAACGCCATATCTCCGAACGGCATCGCCACCGTTATGAGTTCAACAATGCTTATCGGGATAAACTTAACAAAAAAGGGCTAGTATTCTCAGGCCTCTCTCCCGACGAGCTTCTGGTGGAAATCATCGAGTATCCCAAACACCCCTACTTCGTGGCCTGTCAGTTTCATCCCGAATTTAAATCTCGCCCGATGCAACCCCATCCCCTATTCTCCCACTTCATTGAGGCAGCCTTGCAATTTGCAGAGCGAGCTCAATGGAAAGCGCAAAAAAACAAAGATAAAAAAACAAAGCCAGTCGCCCTACCAGAAAAAACGCTCAAAAAAGCAACCTAGTTTCCCCTAAAAACCGATAAGTCCACCATCGGGTAAGTTTTGTTGTGAGAGGGTGTTTGCCAAGGGGTTGCCTTGACAATAAAAAGCGAAGACTCCTATGATCTTCGAGGGTCCAGCAATACCAATGCCAGTTTTTGTGGCGAGTGGATTTTTAAATGGCTTTAGAAATCAAACAACAGCTTAAACTTTCCCAGCAACTGGTCATCACCCCCCAGTTGCAACAAGCTATTAAGCTTCTCCAATTATCCCAGCCTGAACTAGTAGAAATGGTCGAGCAACAGCTCATGGAGAACCCCCTCCTCGAAGAAGAATCACAAAATCCCCTCGAGCGTTCTGAACACCCTCCCGAAATTGCGGCCGAACGGGGCGAAATAGAAACCCTAGGAGAAAACCACAATCGAGAAACCTTAGAAGTCGGGGGCAAAGAAGGCGACTTCAAAGAAGAACCTGCCGACTTCGACTGGAACAATTACTTCAACACCTACAACACCCCCGAATTGAGCCAAGGCTTCAACGGAGAAGACCTCCCCTCTTACGAAAACACCCTAGCAAACAAGGACAGCCTTTTCGATCATCTGCTCTGGCAGCTTCAACTTTCCAACATGGACGCTGACGAAGTCGAAATGGGAACGCGCATCTTGGGGGGCATCAACGAAGAGGGTTATTTTATCGATTCACTCGAAGAGATTGCGGCAAAGACCCCCTACAGCATCGACTTCGCCGAACACGTCCTCGAAAAAATCCAAGATTTCGACCCCCCCGGCGTCGCCGCACGCAACCTAGAAGAGTGCCTTCTACTGCAAGTTCGCCCCCTCAAAGAACACTACGAACTGTTAAAAGAAATTATTTGCAAATACCTACACCATCTAGAACGCAGAGATTACCCCAGAAAAAACCAAACACCTCGCCAAGATCATTCACGAGCTTGAGCCTAAACCCGGTCGCGCCTTCTCACCGGGGCAAGCCCAGTACATCACCCCCGATGTCTATGTCCGAAAAATGGGCGATGAATGGGTTGTTGTGCTTAACGAAGACGGGCTCCCCAAGCTAAAAGTCAGTGCTCTTTATAAATCCATGATGGAGGGCGAGGCTAAAGGCGATACTAAAGACTACGTACAAGACAAACTTCGTTCAGCCATTTGGTTGATTCGCAGCATTCACCAAAGGCAAAGAACCCTATACAAGGTGGCCAAAACCATCGTTAGATTTCAGCAAGATTTCTTCGAAAAGGGCATCAATCATCTTCGTCCCATGATTCTCCGCGACGTGGCCAACGAAATCGAAATGCATGAGTCTACCGTCTCCCGCGTCACCACCAACAAATACATGCACACCCCCCATGGAATCGTCGAATTGAAATTTTTCTTCAATAGCGGCATCTCCACTGAAAATGGCGATGCCATCGCCAGCGAATCGATTAAAAACAAAATTCGAGGATTGGTCTCCCAAGAAAATCCAAAAAAACCTCTATCTGACCAAGATATCGTGCGTTTACTCAAAGACGGCAGCATTGAAATTGCTCGCAGAACTGTAGCCAAATATCGCGAGACCATGGGAATTCTTCCCTCCTCGAAACGACGCCAGCTCTATTAAAGACAAACAAGTCGACGCCAAAACTTAATGTCTAGTACTCTGAATTTACTTTGCTTTATTCCAACTTTTTCTCTCCCCTTTTCGTTCAATTTCTATAAAGCTAAGATTGGCTTTCTAAACCTCGAATAAGGAGTCCTTTCATGAATGTTAGCGTCACCTTTCGTCACCTTCCTTCTTCCGATGCCCTCAAAGAACATGCCGAACAGAAAGTAAGTAAAGTCCTTAAATATCTCAAAGACCCTGTCGATGTTCACATCGTGCTTAGTGTCGAAAAGATCCGACAAATCGCTGAAATCACTCTCCACGCCAAAAACTTTCACACCACCGCCATGGAGGAATCCCAAGACATGTACACTTCCATCGATAAGGTCGTGGCTAAGTTAGAAAGTTCGCTGCGTCGCCACAAAGAAAAGGTCAAAAACCACAAGGTCGAAGGCAAAGCTTTCGAAGTCCTGGAGGCTGCCGCCCCCCCCACTCAACACTAGGTGAGGCGCACCGCTCTAAAAGCTAAATAATTTTTGGAGGTGAGCAGGCCAAATCAGAGCCGCTCACCTCCAAAATTTCGTTGTCATTTCTGAAGGGATACCCTATGGCCTTTCTTATCCTCCGCGCCCTTGAAAATTCTTAACCTGTTGAGGCGCTGAGTTTTTGTGATGTGGCCATGAAGATTTCTGCGCTCATTCCTGAAACCGCCATTCTTCCCGACCTCAAGTCCCACGACAAAACCGCGGTGCTAAAAGAAATTTCCGAGGCTATCCACCAACAGCACGAAACACTTCCCGAAGCAGAAATCTATCAACTGCTCTCCGAGCGAGAAAAGCTGGGCTCCACGGGCATTGGCAACGGCGTAGCCATCCCCCACGGCAAACATTCTAAACTTGACCATCTGATCGTTGTCTTCGCCCGCTCCCGTGACGGGGTCAATTTCGAATCACAAGACGGAGAACCCACCCATTTGTTTTTTGTCTTAATTGCCCCCGAGGATTCGGCTGGACTGCACCTTAAAGCCCTGGCCAAGCTCTCCCGATTGCTTAAAAATCCCGATTTTCGTAAGCGACTCCAAGAATCACCCGATGCCAAATCCCTGGCCCAGGTCATCGTAGAAGAAGACGAAAAGCACTAAATAAATCTTCCCTAGAGAAGACCCAAAACTCCTTGGTACAATGGAGTAGCTCATGATCTCCATTCCCATTACTGAATTGCTGAAAGACTCCGACTATAATCTCAATCTCGAATTGACCTCCGGCCAAAATGGGCTCGGTAAAAAAATTACCATTCCCAGAATTCAAAAACCAGGACTCGCCCTCACTGGAGACACCTCTCACCTCCATTCGGGAAGACTACAAATTTTAGGCCGTTCCGAAATTAATTATCTCAACGGACTCCCCCCCGAACAACTTCTCAGAGTCATCGAAAAAATCTGCGAAATCGACCTCTCCGCCATGGTGGTTACTCGAGGAAATCCTGCTCCCAACGTGCTCCGAGAACAATGTGAAAAAAACTCTATTCCGCTGTTCTCCACCAATTTACTCACCAGTACCTTCATCAACCGCGTCACTCGATTTTTAGAGGATAAACTCACAGCCACCACCCAAGTTCATGGAGTCATGGTTGACGTTTTCGGAGTGGGCATTCTCATCATCGGAAAAAGCGGCATTGGAAAAAGCGAAGCCGCTTTGGATCTCATCTTGCGCGGACATCGTTTGGTTGCAGACGACCTGGTAGAAATCAAGAAAAAGCCCCCCGCTACACTCTCCGCCATGAGCAGCTCCCTAATTAAGTACCACATGGAGATACGCGGCCTAGGCATTCTGAACATTGAAGATTTATTTGGAGTCGCCTCCATCCGGGACCGAAAGATCATCGATATTCTTTTAGAACTGGAAGAATGGAATCCCAAAGCCGAATACGATCGACTGGGGCTCCAAGAAGAATTTTATTCCATTCTTGATGTTAAAATCCCCCATCTTAAAATCCCCGTTCGACCTGGCCGCAACGTTACTGCACTTATCGAAGTCGCTGCACGCAACCATCTCTTAAAACAAAGAGGACATTTTAGCGCCCAAGAATTCGACGAAAAACTAAGCAAAAGTCTAGAATCTCCCGGCGAACTCTTTAACAAATCTTCTTGGAATTCCCTCGAATGAAATCTCTAACCCCATCGCGTTGGATCTTACTCACCGGCCTATCCGGCGCCGGAAAAAATACTGCTTTAAAAATACTCGAAGATCAGGGGTATGCCGCCATCGATAATCTTCCCGTTGATTTATTGCCCGGACTCATTGAGCTTCTCAAAAAGTCTCAAAAAACCCTCACCAAGCTGGTCTTGGGTCTCGATATTCGAGCACGGGATTTTTTAAAACACCCCTCCCAAGCCCTGGAGGCCTTTCATCAAGAAAACATCTTTCCCCAACTCATTTTCTTGGATTGTTCTGACCAAGTCCTCATTCAAAGATTCTCCGAATCTCGTCGCCCCCACCCACTCAGTATCAAAGGACAAACCCTACAACGAGCCATTCACAAAGAAAGAGAGTTGCTCCAAGAAATCAAGTTCCATGCCCACAAAATTTTCGACACCTCCCAACTTCATATTCATGAATTAAAAAGACAGATTCACCAATATTTATCCAAAAACGAACGCACAGCGCCCTTAAATATCCACCTACTTTCCTTCGGGTTTCGTGAGGGAGTCCCCCCAGAAGCCGACATGGTTTTCGACGTACGCTTTCTCAAAAATCCGCACTTCGAGCCGCAATTACGCAGTCGCTCAGGCACAAATGCGTCGGTAAAAAAATTTGTTTTTGAACAAAAAGACGCCCAGCTTTTTTTGAAAAAGATTCTCGACCTGCTTATTTTTTTGATTCCACGCTTTTTACAAGAAGGGAAATCCCATCTCACTCTAGCTTTCGGTTGCACTGGGGGAAAACATCGTTCGGTGGCAATGGTAGAGACCCTTGCAGAAAAATTATCCCAAAAAGGTTGGGATCTTGCTAGAATTCACCGAGATTTAAACGATTAAGATACTTTAAAAAGTGATTCTGCTTTCTCAATCAAAAAAAGGCTATAAATCATGGTTGGCATCATCGTCGTGACCCACAACGCCATCGGTCGAAGCATGGTTCGAACGGTGGAAGAAATCCTAAAACAAAACTCTCCCTTACTGATCGTAGAAATCGATCACCAAGCTCCGCTCTTAGAGTCACAAAAAAAAATTCGTGACGGGTTAGAAAAATTTCAAACAGAAGACGGCATTGTCATTTTAACCGATCTCTTTGGAGCCACGCCCAGTAATCTTTGCAAAGAATATTTAATTAACGGCAAGGTCGAGATGGTGACCGGAGTCAATCTGCCCATGTTGCTCAAGGCCGCCACCACTAATTTTAAAGACAGCCCGGCTCAGGTAGCTCAATTTTTAAAGAATTACGGAAGCGACAATATTCGGGTCTATTCCACCGATTACTGAAAAACATACCGTCTATGCTCTCTGAAACCCAAATCCGAATCAAAAATAAATTGGGCCTCCATGCACGCGCTGCAGCCCAATTTGTAAAAACGGCCAATCGCTACGCATGTGAAGTCAAAATCGCAAAAAATAACCACGAGGTTAACGGCAAAAGTATTTTAGGAGTTCTCACTTTAGCTGCCGCCCTCGGTAGCGTCTTACGCATCACCTGCGAAGGCAACGATTCTGAAGAGGCCTTAAAGGCTTTAGTTAATTTAATCGAAGAGAAATTCTACGAAGAATGAAAAATAAGAACCCAAACAAAAATCCTAGTTCCTCTTCGACAAATTCGGAGCCGGCAACTTTTTATGGAATTTCAGCATCTCCGGGTATCGCCATCGGCTCAGCCTATGTTCTAGAAAAAGCCGAATTCAAATCCCCCCGCTATTGGATCAATCACAAAGAAATCAACCGTGAGCTTGCTCGCATCGACCGCGCTTTAGAACAAACTCGCCAAGAATTAGAAAAAATTCGAGAAAAACTCTGTCGTTTCGAAGGCAAAGAACAAATCCACCTGTTAGATGCCTATACGCTTATCCTCCAAGATGAAATGCTCACAAAAAACACTCAAAAAACCATCGAGCAAGAGCATATCAATGCAGAGTGGGCCCTGACTAAAAATCTAGGGAAAATTCGAGACTCCCTATCCTCTATCGAGGAGCCCTACTTCAAAGAACGAATCCACGATTTTAATTATATCGGAGAGAGAATTCTTAAACACTTGGTGGGTCGATCGGAGGATTTTTTTAAACGCATTCCGAAGGGATCCATCTTGGTGGCCCATGACCTTTCCCCCACCGAGACCTCCCTACTAACCAAATTCAAAATCAAAGGAATCGTCACAGAAATCGGCGGCAGCACCAGCCATATGGTCATCGTGTCCCGTGCCTTAGAAATTCCCACTGTCGTAGGTTGCCCAGAAGTTTCGGAAAAAATCCAAAATGGAGACAAAGTCATCTTAGACGGATCTCAAGGCGTCGTCATTGTCAGGCCCAACGCCACACAAGAGCAGGAATACGAAAATACACGCAAGCATGTTCATGCCTTACAAAGAATTTTACTAAGGGATGTTCACCTGCCCTCGGAGACCCAAGATCATACCACCATACACCTGGCGGCTAATATGGAGCTTCTCGAAGAATTACCTTCTATTAAAGAAAACGGAGCCGAAGGAATTGGACTTTACCGAACTGAATTTTTATTTCTCAACCGCAAAAGTTTTCCCAGTGAAACCGAGCAATTCGAAAACTATAAAAAAATTCTGAGCGCCGTTTACCCTCACGCCACCACAATTCGCACCTTAGACGTAGGCGCTGATAAAGTTCCCCTGGGGCAAAATTACGGAAATCAAACCAACCCCGCTCTTGGGCTACGCGCCATCCGACTAAGCCTTAAAGAACGTCAAGGATTCAAAATCCAATTAAGGGCCATGCTTAGGGCCAGTCCCTACGGGAAACTCAAAATCTTATTCCCCCTAATCAGTGATCTGGAAGAAATTCGTAAAGCAAAACAAATTCTCAAAGAAGCTCAGGAAGAACTTAAAAAAGAAAAAATCGATTTCGATCCCCATGTTCAAATAGGGGCCATGATTGAGGTTCCCTCGGCCGTATGGATCGCTCGAGAGCTCGCTAAGGAAGTGCATTTTTTCAGCGTGGGCACCAACGATCTCATCCAATACACCCTCGCCATCGACCGATCCAACGAACACGTCGCCTACATGTATCATCCTTTACACCCCGCCATCCTACGTATGCTAAAGACCACCATAGAAGCAGCCCAAGAGGCCCAAATTCCTGTGAGTCTCTGTGGGGAGATGGCGGGCGATCCCCTGTTAATTTTGGTCCTCATCGGAATGGGACTCCATGAGCTTTCGATGAATGCGCTTTCTATTCCCCGAGCAAAACGAATCATCCGCTCGGTTCATTTCGCCGACGCTCAACGCCTCTTCGAAAAAATGCTCACCTTAGGAACAGTCAAAGAAATGGAAGGCTACATCCGCCAAGAAATGAACCGTCTTTTAGGAAAAAGCTTTAAAGAATACGCCCTCCAATCGCCTTGACAAGCAAGCGGGGTAGTCCTAGGTTCCGCCC
>DALYDW010000026.1:13798-16130 GCA_031972915.1 bacterium | reverse complement strand
TTTCCCGTTCGGGTTTGGGATCTAGCGAACGCCCCATCGGTTGCTTTTTATTTTCCGGCCCCACCGGAGTCGGAAAAACCGAACTAAGCAAAGAGTTGGCGAGACTCTTGGGAATCCACTTTTTAAGATTTGATATGAGCGAATACATGGAAAAACACACGATCTCGCGATTGATCGGAGCCCCTCCCGGCTACGTCGGTTTTGATCAAGGCGGACTCCTCACCGATGAAATACACAAAAAACCCCATTCGGTGTTGCTCTTGGATGAAATCGAAAAGGCCCACCCCGACCTCTACAACATACTGCTCCAAGTGATGGATTACGGAACCCTCACCGATAACAACGGCAAAAAGGCTGACTTTCGCAATATCATCTTAATCATGACTACCAACGCTGGCTCACGCACCTTGAGTCGAAAAGCCATCGGCATCGAAAACCTCTCCCATCAAGGCTTCGATCTTAAAGCCATTAAAGATCTTTTTAGTCCCGAATTTCTCAATCGTCTGGATGCGGTGGTCCCCTTTGGACCCCTAGCGCGGGACATCGTCGTGTCTATCGCTGATAAATTTTTGGTTGAATTGGAAATGCAACTTCTGGCCAAAGGCGTAGATCTTCACTACTCACCCGAAGTTTTAAAGTGGCTCGCCGAACAGGGCTACGACGAAACCAACGGGGCGCGTCCCATGCGCCGCCTGATCCAAGAAAAAATCAAACGCCCCCTGGCAGAAGAATTGCTCTTTGGCCGCTTGGAAAAAGGCGGAGTAGTTTATCTGAGTGTCTCGGAAGATGACTTAAACTTTCGCTTCGAGCCTATCCCGGCAGAAAATTCAAAAGCAGAAACTGTCTTCTGAAAGAACGCTAAAAAAACACTACAAGGCTAAGCCCAGACGTTGCGAGAAACGATTGAACTCTAATTTGAGCTGACGAAAGACTTCTTCGGCGTGTTCGGGAAAATCTCGCCACACCTTCAAGCTCCGATTTTTAAGGCGGGTCAGAAAACGTTTGGCCTCCAACAATTGTTGATTCAAACGTTTTTGCTCTTTTTCGATGTAGGCCAAGGACTTTTTCACTAAACGTCCCCGCAAGCCCACCGATTCGAGAAGTTCGGAAAAACGGTTCAGTTCTTTTTCGAAGCTTTGATAACTCACAGGCAAGCTCTCACGAGTTCGCTTGACCCGTTTTTGCCCCTGGGATGAAGCTATTTTTTTTGCACGAACCGCACTAGACTTGCGCGCCTTCGATGTAGATGTAGCAGACTTGGCCCGTTTTACCGACGCCTGTTTTTTTACTGTTGCGGTCTTACGAGCTTTGGTCGCCGTCGTGGTTTTTTTTCGGGTTCGGGTCGCGGTGGTTTTTTTTTGCACCATGGAGAGCCTCCTCAGTCAAAAAGAACTGTATTGATTTTAGCGAGTGCCTCGGTCTTACAACGAATCGAAAGAAGAGTCACGCATTCCCGTTGCCCCACGCAGCGAGCAACTGCCGAGCGGCCTCTTTTCCTACCCCCAAACTCGCACTCATTCCATGCCCCCCCAAACCCGCCACCCATTGAAATCCAACATCGGCCTCCTGCCGAATCACAAAATCCCCCGACGCAGACTTAGTGCGCAAACAAGCCCAAACCTCTTGGAGTGAAACTCTTCCCAATCCTTGGGAATAAAGAGAAAGCTTTTCTTGCAACATTTGCGCTGCCTTAGGATCGACCTCAGGGAACCCGGGGCCGTGAGGGGTCTCGTCTCCGGGAGACAACAACAATCCACCGGACTCGGGACGAAAGTAGTATCCCGCTTGCAAGTCCCAAACAAAGGGCCAAGTCGCCTCCACTTCAAATTCGGAACGAGCAAGACATAAATGACGCCGGTGAGCCATCAGTTCGGAAGTACACTGAGCCCAGGCCCCCAAATCAGATGCCCAAGCACCCGCTGCATTGACCAGCCATGGGGCCTCGAAGACCCCAGAAGTCGTCCGCACTTTCCAAGAGCTGGCCTCACGAATCAAACCAAGCACCTCACTACAATAAAACAACTTCGCACCACGCCCCTCGGCGGCCCCCAAGAGATTTTGCAGGTATGGCGTGGTTTGCACCACTCCATCCGAGGGAACAAATAAACCCAATTCGTAACGGGATTGGAGTAAAAGCTCCTGCAAAGATTTTGAAAATCCGTTGGGAAAATCGCCAAAAGCCAAAAGCTGAAAACCCACCCCGCGCTGACGCAAGCCCTCACATAAGCCTGAGAGTAAGGACTCCCCTCCCAACAATACCGACCCCTGGGGAGAAAAAACCTGGGGCTGGGACCAGTCCTCGGGGGGGGTCACCATGGCCTCGGCGCTCACT
>DALYDW010000026.1:0-13788 GCA_031972915.1 bacterium | reverse complement strand
ACTTGGATATAATTTCCGAGAGGGGGAGGAACGGCCTGGCGAAACATCCCCGCATTGCGGCCAGAGGCATGAACCCCTGCCCGAGCTTCGCGCTCCAAGAGAGCGATCCGTAGCCCCGCAGTACGAGATAAGAAATAAGCCGTCGCTGCACCCGCAAAACCCGCACCCACAATGATCACATCGAAGTTCTTCATAATAGGATTCTTTCCCTCCCGCGGCTCGAAGCCCCCATCCCCCCCCTCTGAAGGAAATTTCAGGCAAAAACATGGCTTTTTTCTGAACAAAAACCTGCCTCGATCTAATGGACTAACTCACCGAATTTTCAAGGGTTTATTTTTGCAGAATCTTGACTTTTTGATCATCTGTGGTTTAAGAATCCCAAATAGTGGTGTGTTGTGGTTTAAAGTGGTTGACGATCGCATTTAGGAGCGGTCTAATAGTCCCATGTTTCGTGGTCGCTTCGATTACAGCATTGATGAAAAAGGGCGAATCAACCTTCCCTCCCGTTTTCGCGAGGTGTTGAACGCCAACTACGATGAGCGACTTATCGTCACCACTTTCGATAGCTGCCTTTGGGCCTACCCCGTCCCAGAATGGCAAGCCATCGAAGAAAAAATTGCGGCCCTCCCCCAGTTCCGGGCCGAGGTGAAGGCCCTCCAAAGGGTCTTCGTCAGTGGGGCCACCGAGTGTCTCTTAGACAAACAAGGGCGAATCGTCATTCCCCCTTCGTTACGGGACTACGCGGATCTAAAAAAAGACGTGGTTTTTGTGGGAATGACAAAGCGGATTGAAATTTGGGCCAAGGAGAGATGGGAGCCGGTCTTTACCGGGTCCCAACAAATGATCGAATCCTCTCCCAACAACCTTGCAGACTTGGGATTATAATCGTGTTCGAAATCAGCACATTGAACGACATTACCGTAGTGGATTTAAGCGGAGAACTCAGCCACCTCGAAATGGAACAAATCGAGGGAGTTCTTGGAAATCTTATGGGACACAAAAAAACCAAAGTGATTCTCAATTTCCAGAGAGTCGACCACGTCAATTACAAGACGCTCCAACGCTTGCTCGATAAAGCAGAAGAATTACGGGCCCTAGACGGCGATTTAAAATGCGCCTCCATGAACCACTATACCCAAAATATTTTCCGATTTACCGGCGCCGACCAAATTATGGAGGCCTATGAATCTGTGGGAGAAGCCGTACTCAGCTTTGATGGGGCAGGAGAGAAACATCGCACCTGGCACTAATAATTCGGAAGCTCCCTTCCACCACCCGGTCATGGTGAAAGAGGTTTTAGATCTTTTACAAGCTGGTCCCAACAAAGACTTCATCGACGGTACCTTGGGTTTAGGCGGGCACGCACGACAACTTCTCGAAAGGTCGTCACCTGAAGGGCGACTTTTCGGCATCGATCGGGATCCGCAAGCCTTAGGTATCGCGAAACAGCGCCTGAACGAGTTTGGTCATCGGGTCACCTTTTTTCATGGGACCTTCGACAAAACCGCCTCGGCGCTTCGAGAGTCAAATTGGGGAAAAGCCGATGGCATGATTCTAGACCTCGGTGTCAGCAGTATGCAGCTGAACCGAGCCGAACGAGGTTTCAGTTTTTTAACGGATTCCGCACTGGATATGCGGATGGACCTGGAAGAAGAGGTCACGGCGCGGGAAATTTTGAATGACCTCCCCGAAGAAAAGCTCGAGGCGATTTTTCGAGAATATGGTGAGGAGAGATTCTCGAGACGAATCGCCCGACAAGTGGTGGCCAGCCGCCGAACCGGTGCCATCACGACGACAGGTGATTTGCGAGACATTATTTCCCGCGCCGTACCTTTTTCAAAAGGACGTCTCCATCCAGCGACCCGAGTTTTTCAAGCCTTGCGCATTGTCGTCAACCGGGAGCTGGAAATACTGGAGCGTTTTTTGAGCCAGCCTCCAGACTTTCTCAAGGTGGGGGGGGTATTGGTGGTACTCTCTTACCATTCCTTGGAAGATCGCATTGTGAAGCGTGCTTTTCGCAGTTACGAAAATTTTAGAATTATCACCAAGAAACCGCTCTGCCCGAGTTCTCAGGAAATTCGTGAGAATTCCCGATCGCGAAGTGCGAAATTACGGGCAGTGCAACGAATCGACGAAACGCCATGAGTACCAGCTATTCCATCGCCCGCTCCCTTCACCGACAACCGGAGTTTTCTCGGTTAGATAAATCAACAGGCTTATTTTTTTTCACCGCCATTTTGCTAAGTAGCCTGTTTTTGGCGGGCGCCATCCTCTATATCAGCGCCCATATCAAAGTGGTGCGACTCGGTTATCAAATCAATCAAGAAATCGAACGCAAACAACGACTCATCGAAGAGAATAAAAAATTGCGCTTAACCATCGCGCAGTGGGTTGCCCCCACTCAGATCGAAGCAGAAGCGCAAAAAAAGTTGGGGCTTCTTCCTCCAGCCCCCGGACAAATTTTGTATCTCAGCAAAATGAATGAGCAGAGCCTTGCTTGGGTCTTGGCGCACCAAAGCCAAAGAGTTTCCACGAGCCCCAAGATCGCCGCCGCAACCCAACCCAGCTCGAAAAAAACTTTAGCAAAAGGTTCGGCCAAAAAACAGGCAACTGTAGCGAAGCAAAGCACCGCGAAGACCAAGGGGACAAGCCTAAGCAAAAGCTCAAAACGAAATGCTAGCCCTCGACTCGCACAAAAAACAAAAAAGACCGGCAGCGTTGCCTCCGCAACCCGCACGACACGGGCGAATCCGTCCCAGATTTCTGGACTCAAGCAGAAACAAAAAATCGCTCTCAAGACTCCTAAGGCTCGGGATCGTCTGCCGGCAGTTCTTGTAGACCCAGTACCCTGATGGTTCGATGAACACCCTGCTCCGCAAGAAGAATTTTGATAGTCAAAGGGTCCGTGTGCGCCTTTTGACCACCGTGGGCCTGCTTTCCCTTGCCTTTGTCTTGGTAGCTGCCCGTGCTTTTTTATTGCACCTCAACGACAACTCCAAACTCGAGCGCCTGACTCAAACCCAATATCATCGCAAGGTGGTGGTCGCCCCCAAACGAGGCACCATCTTAGACCGAAACGGAGACACCCTGGCGATCGACCTGAAGGTCGAAAGTGTCTACGCCATGCCACATAAAATTTTGCAAACGAAGGAATTTGCCACCCATCTGGCCAAGGCTCTTTCGATGGACGCAAATAAGATTGAAGAAAAAATTGCCGATAAAAAGAAAAAATTTGTTTGGATCAAACGCCGTATTTCCGAAGAAGAAGAACAAAAACTCAAAGAGTTAAAAGTTGATGGCTTTGGAACCCTACCCGAATACAAACGTTTTTATCCCAACGGCAACCTAGCCGCCAATTTGCTGGGAGCCGTCGGCTATGACGCAGATGCTTTAGGTGGCTTAGAACTCCAACTCGACGAAATTTTAAAAAGCCAAGAGCCCCCCATTCTCATCGAGCAAGACGCCAAAGGTCGTTCCTATGCCCCCTATGCCCTGGCTGGCATTGAACATCCTAAAGGAGTGGTGCTCTCCATCGATAAAACCATTCAGTATATTGCGGAGAAAGAACTGCAAAGTGCCATGGAAAAAAGTAAAGCCAAGGGGGGCGTAGCCTTGGTGGTAGAAGTCGACACAGGAGCCATCTTGGCCATGGCAGTTCGCCCAACCTTCGATCCCAACGAATACTATCGTTTTAATCCCAAAGATTGGCGCAACCGTTCGGTCACCGACGTGTACGAACCTGGCTCTATTTTTAAGGCTTTCACAGCAGCCGCTGCCTTGGAGTCGGAAGTCATTTCACCTGAAACCAAAATCAACTGCGAAAATGGAAAAATGAAGGTAGGAAACTTCACCATCAACGATCACCATGGCTACGGCCTTTTGAGCCTTCCCGACATCATCAAATACTCCAGTAATATTTGTAGTTATAAAATCGCGCAAAAAGTCGGAAAAAAACGCTTCTTCGATTTTCTTCACGCCATGGGGTTTGGGAGCAAGACTGGCATTGAGGCACCGGGAGAGCTCGGCGGAATCATGGTCAGCGAAAAACGGGTGCAGGCGCTTCAGTTGGGCACCATCGGTTTTGGACAAGGAATTTCGGTGACTCCCCTACAAATCGCCATGGCCTACGCCACCCTTGCCAATGGTGGGCAACGCATGAAACCCCTCCTCATTCGAGAAGTCCTCGATTCGGAGGGCAAGCCACTCAAGCGTAACGAACCTAAGATAGTCAGCCAGGTTCTCTCCGAAAAAAATGCTCGGCAGACCATTGAGCTTTTGAAAACCGTGGTGGAAACAGGTGGAACCGGGACCCAAGCCCAATTGGAAGGCTATACCTCCGCCGGCAAGACTGGCACCGCTCAAAAGGTGGTCGAAGGCCAAAAAGGTTATGCCAAGAACAAATATATAGCCTCCTACGTGGGACTCGCACCGACAGAACAGCCGCGCTTAGTAGTGTTGGTCTCCATCGACGAGCCTCAAGGGGCTTATTACGGAGGCGTTGTCAGCGCCCCCGTGTTTAAGCGAGTCATGGAACAAAGCCTGGCTTACCTCAAAGTGCCTCCTAGCCAAGACAGAGCTCCCTTGCCTCAATTGGCCCAGGAAAAAACCTCCCCCGCCACCAACAAATCAGCTAAGGCAAAAACCAAACCCGAAACGGACGATTCTCCAGAGGCTAATGAGGAAACAGGGGCAGCCGTTGCCGTCATTTCAGACAATGACGAAGCGATTCCAGATCTCACGGGCCTCTCGGTACGCGAAGCCTTGCGAAAGGCCCAGGCGAAGAATCTCAAATTAGAAATTCGTGGAAGTGGCATCTGCCATACCCAAGAGCCGTCCGCGGGAAAATCCATCGAAAATAACACTTCAATCTTGCTGGAATGTAGTCCACCGATTTAGAGAAGTCCCATGCTCCTCAGCACTCTTATTCAAGAATGTCCCATCCTGGAGAAAAGAAATTTCTCCGATCGAGAAATCACCTATGTCACCTCGGATTCTCGAAGTGTCGTACCCGGTGCTCTCTTTGTGGCTATTCCTGGCTTTTTCGCCGACGGGCATCAGTTTATCCAACAAGCCTTGGCCAAAGGCGCCACCGCTCTGGTGGTAGAAAAAGAAATTTTTGTTCCCAGTAGTATTCCAGTCTTCAAAGTAAAAAACTCGCGGGCAGCCTTGAGTTTTTTGGCGGCCCGTTGGCACGGAGACCCGAGTCGTGCCATGACCGTTGTAGGGGTCACGGGCACCAACGGAAAAACCACGCTATGCTGCTTACTGCAGACGATGTGTTTAGAGGCTGGAATTCGCGCAGGCAGAATTGGCACCATCGGCTATCAATTTGGACAAAAAGAAGAACGACTGACCCACACCACGCCGGAGCCCATGGAAATTCACGGCATCCTCAAAGAAATGCAGCAAAGCGGCATTCAAGCGGTATTCATGGAAATCAGCTCCCACGCCCTCGACATGAACCGGGTCGACCACGTTCAGTTTGACATGGGGGTCTTTACCAATCTGACCCCAGAACACCTCGATTATCACAAAACCATGGAGCTTTATTTCGAATCGAAAAAAAAGCTCTTCACCCAATTGCTTCCCCAGGGCAAAGGACTAAAGCGTTCTATCCTCAACGCCGAAGATATTTACGGGTTAAAACTAATCGAATTTCTCGAAAAACAGCAAACTTCCCCGTGGACCTATTCCACCCGAGCCCAAAGCAAATGGAATGTCTTCGTTGAAAAATGGACCGGTGATCTATCGGGCAGCTCGGGCACCGTCCACACTCCCGAAGGAACCTCCGAATTTCATACTCCGCTCATCGGTGTATTCAACCTTTCCAACGCACTGGCAGCTCTCGCAACCGGATTGAGTTTAGGGATTTCCCTGCCTTCACTACTCAAAACCTTAAAAAATTTCTCTCAGGTGCCGGGTCGTTTAGAAAAAATTCCCAACCAAAAGCACCTCAACTTGTTCGTCGACTACGCCCATACCCCCGACGCTCTAAAAAATGTCCTCAAGGCGATTCGTGCCCTTCATCCCCCGAGAATCATCACCGTTTTTGGCTGCGGAGGAGACCGGGATCGAAGCAAGCGTCCCATGATGGGGCGGGAAGCAGCCCTATTTTCCGACGAGGTCATTCTCACCAACGACAATCCCCGAACCGAAGACCCACGCCAAATTTTGGAAGAAATTCTTCCGGGCATCGAGGAAGGGGGGATGACTCTACAAAAACAATGTTGGATCGAACCCGACCGCAAACAGGCCATCCATCGCGCCTTAGAAACAGCCCGCCCCGGAGACGTGGTGTTAGTCGCCGGGAAGGGACATGAAGACTATCAAATTTTAGGGAACCGCAAGATTCACTTTGACGACCGAGAAGTCATCCGTGATTGGCTTTCTGAAAACAAATAAAAGTTAAGCTCTATGATCCGAGAAAATTTAAGCTGGGCGTGCGCGGCCATGGGTGGTGAAACGCTTTCCCCCCGCATCCACGGCGAATTTCGTGGAGTGTGCACCGATACCCGACAACTCCAAGAAGGAGAACTTTTCTTCTGCTTGATGGGAGAGCGGGATGGGCACGATTTCGCCCAACAAGCTTTAGAAAAAAAAGCAGCGGGCCTGATAGTAGATCAAGCCCATCGTGATTTGGCCGTGGCCCTCAGCTCAAAAGTCCCATGCATTCTGGTGCCAGACACGCTTCGAGCCCTGGGAGATTTGGCTCAGGCATGGCGCAATCGATTTTCCATACCCATTATCGCTCTCACTGGAAGCAACGGAAAAACCACTACTAAAGAAATGATTCGCCATCTACTGGCCACTCGGGGTCACGTGTTGGCCACTCAAGGTAATCTCAACAATCTCATCGGTGTTCCTAAAACTCTCTTTCAACTCGATCCACAACACCAATTCGCCGTTATCGAAATGGGCATGAACGATTTTGGAGAAATAGCCCGTCTGACAGAAATTGCCCGACCCACTCACGGTTTAATCACCCACATCGGTCACGCGCACTTGGAAAAATTGGGCGGCATCGAAGGCGTGCAGCGAGCGAAGGGAGAACTTTTTCTCGGCATGGCGCCCACGGCAACTATTTTTGTCAATCTCTTAGATGCACGAGTGGCCCAGCTGCCCTCTCCCGCCCATCGAGAAAGCTTTGGCACCACAGACTCAAAACTCTGGGGAGAAGTCTTGTCCCCCGATGCCGCACACCCTGAACAATTGCGAGTCAAAGTCAACTACCTGGAAACTCCATTAGAACTCCGGCTTAATTTTCCTGGAAAACATAATCTCAATAATCTACTCGCGGCCTTGGCGGTGGCCCGCCATTTTCATCTTTCTCCAGAACAAATTCGCTCAGGATTACAAAGCATGCAACCTGTACCCTCGCGGATGCAAGTCCATGCCATTTCCCCCTCCCGCTGGATCTTAGACGACTGCTACAACGCCAATCCCGATTCTATGGAAGCCGCTCTCAACACCCTAAGCCAACTCAAAGGACAACAAAAGAGTGCCGCCATTCTTGGAGAAATGTTCGAACTAGGCGAGCACACACCCGAAAGTCACCGCGATTTAGGCCGATTGGCGGCAAACTCCCAACTTGATCTATTGATCGCTGTGGGAGCACACGCCTCAGAAATTCTTTCAGGAGCCCAAGCCGCCGGAATGCCCGCATCACATCTTTTCGCCTTTACCGACGCAGATGAAGCTAAGAGCAATCTCAAAAGAGTGCTCCCCCCCGACACAGGATGGATTCTTGTCAAAGGTTCGCGAGGGAACCGACTAGAAAAGATCGTGAACCATCTTAAGGAGCAAGCTTAGATGTTTTACGAATTTCTCTACCCTTTAAAGGTCGACTTCATTGTTTTCAACCTTTTCAAGTATATTACATTTCGTACCTTCGGCGCCTTAATGACGGCCTTGATGCTTTATTTGACCCTGGGAAAAAACTTCATTTATTTTTTGCAAAAAAAACAAATCGGCCAATTCATTCGCCAAGAAGGCCCAGCACACCACCATAACAAAAAAGGAACTCCCACCATGGGAGGTATTCTCATTCTGTTTTGCGTAGGGGTGTCCGTGTTGTTATGGGGCAACCTGGAAAACGCCTATCTATGGATCGTCTTGTTCGTTCTGTATGGTTTTGGCGCCATCGGCTTCGTCGATGATTACAAAAAAGTAATCAAAAAAGAGAATCTCGGACTCCAGGCCCGAGTCAAGTTTCCTCTCCAAGTACTCTTGAGCTTGATCGCAGGATTTTTTCTCCTCTCCTATCTAGATTTTTCAACCGAACTGTCCGTACCCTTTTTTAAAAACTTTCATCCCGATCTAGGATGGGGTTATTTGGCCATGGTTTTTTTGGTCGTAGTGGGCAGCTCGAACGCCGTCAATCTCACTGATGGACTAGACGGACTCGTAGCGGGCCCCAACATCATCGCCTTCGCCACCTACGGAGTCTTGGTTTACATCGCAGGCAATACAATTCTTTCGGACTACTTACAGGTTCCCTACATTCCCGGAGCTGGAGAGCTCGCAATTTTTTGCGGAGCGATGGTGGGAGGCATTTTAGGATTTCTCTGGTTTAATAGTTATCCCGCCCAAGTCTTTATGGGAGACGTCGGCAGCTTAAGTATCGGGGCCAGCTTGGGAATGGTGGCCATACTAGCCAAGGCCGAGGTACTGCTTCTACTGATTGGTGGTGTTTTCGTCTTAGAAACAGTTTCCGTGATCACCCAGGTGATTTCCTTCAAATTAACAGGTAAACGACTTTTTCGAATGGCCCCGCTACACCACCATTACGAACTTAAGGGATGGGCGGAAACTAAAGTCATCGTGAGGTTTTGGATTATCAGTTTTGTATTGTCTTTGCTTTCGCTAGCGACCTTAAAAATTCGCTAAAAGAGATATTCATTTTAATTTTTGGATCAAATCCCATGGCCATCGTCGTCTTTGGTTTGGGCGCAACCGGACTAGCCCTAACCCGATATTTCCACTCTCTTGGAGAAACCGTTTGGGGTCTCGACGACCGAGACTTGGCAGCCACAGGAAACAAACCCGAAGACTACGCCTGCCACCGATGGTTTTTACAGGGTGACGCACCTTCCTGGCATGAGGTTTCGCGCTTTTTTCTGAGCCCCGGCATCGACCCTCAGCATCCTAGAGTCCAAGAGGCTCGGCGTGCCGCAAAAAAGATCGAAAGCGAATTGGATCTGGCCTTTTCTTTAGCCCGAGGCAAGATTATCGCCATCACGGGTACCAATGGTAAATCCACCACCACCTCTCTCGTGGGCCTGATGTTACAAAAGGCAGGTCTCGCTGTCGGCGTTGGTGGCAACTTAGGCACCCCTTTTCTCGACCTCGTTCGCGAAAATCGTTACGACCACTACGTATTGGAACTCTCTAGTTTTCAGTTGGAGCAATCCGACCAGTTTCACCCCCATGTGGCAGCCCTTCTCAATCTCAGCGAAGATCACTTCGACAGACATCCCACGCTTCACGACTATCTAAAAGCCAAGAGGCGGATTTTTCAAAATCAAAATGCCCAAGACTACGCGGTTTATAACGACGACGACCTCCATACCTTGGAGGCAGTCATGGACATCCGCGCAAAAAAAATTCCTTTCAGCACCGCTAAAAAAGTTCATGGGGTCTATGGCAAAGAAAACGAAGCCCATTGGGCACCAGAAGGGGTTTCCCTCAGTCATTTTTCTTTGGAAAAATGCCAACTCAAAGGACTTCACAATTTAGAAAATATTTGCGCCGCCCTGGCCTGTGCCAAGGCCCTCGACCTTCCCGATGCAGCCCTACAAGAAGCCTTAGAAGAATTTCGCGCCTTACCTCACCGCCTAGAACTGGTGTCCATTATCGATCAGGTCAGTTACTTCGATGATTCCAAGGGAACCAACGTAGGAGCCGTGGTGATGAGCCTCGCCAGTTTCGAACAAGACGTGGTGCTAATCTTGGGAGGAAAAGATAAGGGCGGAGACTATGGACCACTCAAGCCCTTACTCAAAGCCAAGGCCCGGGCTCTCATTGTGATGGGTGAAGCCAAGGAAAAAATTATAGCTGCACTCGGAGGCGTGGTCGAAACACTCAGCGTTGATTCTATGGAGGAAGCCGTACAACAAGCCGCGCGACTCGCTCCTCCAGGGGGGACAGTGCTACTATCTCCAGCCTGCTCTAGCTTCGATCGCTATCGCAACTACCACGAACGAGGAGAGGACTTCCGCAAGTGGGTAAAACAACTCGAAGTCACTTCTAGATCTTAGGTGCAGCATGCCCAAGTCCGAACGCAAACACATCGATTACTTCTTGCTAGTGGTTACCTTGCTGCTCATGGCCATCGGGGTTATGATGGTCTACTCGGCCTCGGCCATCTTAGCTCAAGAAAATTACCAAGATTCCCTTTATTTTTTAAAAAGGGAAATCGTCTTCACCATACTGGGACTGGCCCTGCTGCTATTTTTCAAAGGACTCGACTACCGAGTACTCTATAAATTGGCCTACCCACTTCTCTTTTTCACCTTCGCTCTATTGGCTCTAGTTTTTATCCCCGGGATCGGCCACACAGCGGGAGGTGCCCAGCGTTGGATCCGTATTGCTGGAGTCGGGTTACAACCCTCGGAGGTTTCCAAGTTGGCCCTCGTGGTTTTTTTGGCCTACTTTCTCGCAAAAAAAGGCGAGCGCATCCGAGATTTTAAAACCGGATTCGTTCCGGCCTTAGGTATCTCCGGGCTCCTGATTTTGGTGGTGCTTAGCCAAAAGGATTTAGGGACCGCTTTCGTCATGGCCTTGGTCACCGGGGTCATGCTCTTTATCGCCGGCACCCGGATCCTATTTTTACTTTCCATGCTATTGGCGGGCATTCCCGCGCTCTACTTCCTCATCTTTTCGGTGGATTATCGACGGGAACGCATCCTGGCTTTTTTAAATCCCTGGGAACACCAAATGGATACAGGGTTTCAAATCATCCAAAGCTATGTTGCCTTCAACGCCGGAGGGTTAACGGGAGCCGGTTTAGGGCAGGGCAAGCAAAAGCTTTTTTATCTTCCCGCCGCCCATACCGACTTCATTTTTTCGGTCATCGGAGAAGAGCTAGGGTTGATCGGAGTTTGCTTCGTCATTCTATTGTTTTTTCTCCTGTTGTTTCGCGGAGCCCGCATTGCAGCTCGCAGCCCAGACTTATTCGGCACCTTTCTTGCCACAGGAATTGTGAGTTTAATTACCTTACAGGCCCTCATCAACTTTGGCGTCGTCATGGGAATGTTGCCCACCAAAGGCCTTCCACTTCCTTTTCTCAGTCATGGCGGAACGAGCCTTTTAGTTTTTTGCGTGATGATCGGGATTTTATTGAATATCTCCTCGCGAATTCAGAAAAACTGACCTACGCATTCCCTAGTTTTTTTAGAAACGGCTTGGGATTCTTGACTGAATCTACTTCGGAGAAAACCTTGAAATGAAACCGAATCTTAAAATACTGATCGCAGGCGGAGGAACGGGGGGACACTTATTTTCGGGAATTGCTGTAGCCGATGAAGCGCGAGCCGTCTTTCCTCAGGGAAAAATTTTATTTGTCGGAACTCCCTTCGGACTTGAAAAAAAACTCGTTCCCCAAGAGGGATACGATTTACAGTTTATCGAGGCAACGCCACTCAAAGGCTCGGGCCCACTCCTCCGCCTCAAGAGTTTGCTCCGTCTTCCCAAAGCTTACTTTCAATCGAAGAAGATCCTTAAAAACTTTCAACCCGATGTGGTGCTAGGCATCGGTGGCTACGCCAGCGGTCCCATGACTTTGGCAGCCCATCGCCTTGGAATTTTTACCGCCATCATTGAGCAAAATGCCTATCCCGGCTTTACCAATCGCCAACTGGCCCGCTTCGTCGATCGAATCTTTATCACCTTCGAAAAGGCGCGAGAATTTTTCCCTCAAGGCAAAACTCAATTGACGGGTAACCCTGTACGACGGCTTGCAACTCAGGAATCTCCGCCCAAAGATCGATTCACTGTCTTTTTGTTAGGAGGCTCTCAGGGCGCCCACGCCCTAAACATGGCAATGCTAGACGCTCTAGATTTTTTGGAAGATCTCAAAGAAAAAATTCATTTCATCCATCAAACGGGCAAAACGGATTTAACCGCCGTACAACAGCGCTACCATCAAAGCGGCTATTCCCATCAAGCCTTCGACTTCGATTCTAACTTAGGAAAATACTACCGTGGTGCCGACCTCATTTTATGCCGCGCCGGAGCAGGAACCATTACCGAACTTCGCTTAACGGGTAAGGCGTCCCTACTCGTACCCTATCCCTACGCCGCCGACGATCACCAAAAACACAACGCCCAAGAAATGGTCGAACAAGGCGCCGCCGAATTGATCAACAATTCCCAACTCAGCGGAAAACTCCTTGCAGAAAAACTTCGTTATTACTTTAAAAATCCCGACATTCTGGAAACCATGGGACAAGCTGCCCACAGACAAGCCAAACCCAAGGCCGCCGCGGAGGTTCTCGAATCTTGTCTACGAGGTGTCCAACTCGGCCATCAATCCATTCAAAAGTAATTTTCCCTCTCAAAGAAAAAAGTAAACGCTGGGTTCTAGGGAGCCAGACTGTGATTTATGGGGCCCAAGTATTGCATTGTCGCATTCCCCGACTTGTATGGAGGAACAAATCCCGCTTGAGAACGAGACCCAACGTTTTAATCGATAGGTAATTGAGCCACATAATCAGAAAATCGTGCCGTCATACCCAAAGTCTCGATGATATCTCGTGGAGAATAATAAGTGAAAACCCCGCGGTCTGTTGGTACAGATCCTTCCGCTCTAATCTGTTCAGGCAATTTTGCAGGAATAGAAATCGATTTGCCGTTCTGTAAATTTTTTAAAGCATAATAAGAATTTCCATTTCTCTGGGTAGAATAGACTACCTCATACTCATTGCCCCCCCAAACCATCCGGTAAACTCTTCTTGGATTGGGAGTAATGCCAAGACACGAAAGTTCGCCCAACAAACTCATTAAGGACTCTGAGATAACTTCTTGTGGCGAACGGATCGATGAAACCTCAAATGCAGAGGCCTCCCCTGGAGAACGAGACAGCAAGGCCTTTCCCAACACCTCAATGATTTTTTCAGGACTCAACCGATGAGGAACATCTCCTTCGTAAAAACCATAGCGCCCCACCATCACCGGGATAAGACCAGAAAATCTTACGGAACGCTCAGATACCGTCTCTGCACCCGACTGGGGACCTACACGAGTCTCCAAGCGGGTCAGAACAATCTCCCGACCTGTCGAAGTTCCATCTTTGAAGGGAGACCCCTGCGTCCCACGACTGTCTAAAAACTTTACCGTAAATCGCTCACCCCGAAAGGTAACAACCCCTCCCGGTCCTGCATTATGCTTTCCAAGGTAAGCTAAAACTCTCAACGCACCAGCAATATCCTGGTGAGTCAACCCCCTCGCCAAGACATAATCATTATCTTTCGCCAACACATCGATCAAACTCTCTCCAGGTGCTAAAAATCCGCTCACGCTAGATTCAAAGCCTGGCGCATTAGGGCGCATCCTGGACTCTAAATCGGCTATTTTCTGCCCATTAATTTCTAATAATTTTCCAATCGTTTCGCTGGAATTTACCCCTCCTATTTTCAATCCTAAACCCGCCGACTCCACAGCGAGTGGCGTGGATAGATCGCTTCCCGGATTTTTCGTAGCTCCCCCAGGAAACAAGGGCGGCAACGAACCCGACCCCCCACCCGCGGCGGCCATGGCCAAGTGACTCACCGATAACTCGTGGGCTCCCTC
>DALYDW010000025.1:0-16163 GCA_031972915.1 bacterium | reverse complement strand
CACAGCCTCCAAAAGAGCTGGGTCTTTTCCACCGGAAATATCGTTGATGACCTCAACCCCAAAATTAAGAGCCCGCCGTGCTACCTCTCCGTGTCGAGTATCCACAGACACAGGCAAGCTGACACGTTCCCGCAAGACTTGTAATACAGGGGCTAAACGCTGCCACTCTAGCTCAGGAGAAATGGATTCGGCTCCAGGACGAGTGGATTCTGCTCCCACATCCAAGAGATCAGCCCCTGAATCCGCCAATAAAACTGCATGTAACAGAGCTGATGCGGGATCGAGGTACTGTCCCCCATCAGAAAAAGAATCGGGAGTAACGTTAAGAATGCCCATCCATCTCGGAACATCGAGATGGATGGAACGATGACGAAGTGCCCATTGCATGCTTGCCTCCACCAGGCAGGCTTAAAAATCAGGCCTTACTCGGATGAATCGGCAGAGGAGGAGAAACGGGCAGTTTTTCAGAATCTTTCTTCGCCTTAGGCGTAGAGGAGTTACCCAGGGAAGATTCTACTTTAAGCGGAGGCAGTTTCTCACCTCGAATAACCTGATCAATTTCTTCTCCACTTAGAGTTTCTCGTTCCAGCAGAGATTCGGAAAGCTGATGCAATTCTTGAAGGTGGGTTTCGATGAGGCCCCTCGCCCTTTGATAGTTACGTTGAATGATTTCGCCGACTTCTCGATCAATTTCACTCGCAGTTTTCTCACTGTAATCTTGATGTTGAGAAATTTCTCGACCGAGAAAGATTTGTTCTTCTTTTTTACCAAAAGTTCTTGGGCCCAACATCTCGCTCATTCCCCACTCACAAACCATTTTTCGAGCCAGATCGGTGGCTTTTTCTATATCATTGCCAGCTCCTGTGGATTTCTCCTGAAAGATAATCTCTTCGGCAATACGGCCCCCCATCAAGATGGCTATATAATTTTCGGCATCTTGAGAGGTGTGAGAATGCTTTTCTTCCTCGGGAAGCTGCTGAGTGAGACCTAAAGCCATCCCTCGAGGAATGATGGTAACCTTGTGAACGGGTTCAGCCCCAGGAGTTAGGTGGGCCACCAAGGTATGTCCCGCCTCATGATAGGCGGTTCGTTTCTTTTGTTCCTCACTGATGATCATGCTGCGGCGTTCACTTCCCATGAGCACTTTATCTTTGGCCAACTCGAAATCAGCCATTTCAACAAGCTTTTTGCCACGACGGGCCGCATGTAAAGCGGCTTCGTTCACTAGATTTTCTAGGTCTGCGCCACAAAAACCAGGGGTCCCACGAGCTAACACCATGAGATCAACGTCGGGAGACACAGGAACCCTACGAATGTGAATTCGGAGGATACTTTCACGTCCCTTCAGATCGGGACGGGGCACCACAACTCGACGATCAAAACGGCCTGGACGCAATAAGGCTGGATCTAAAACGTCGGGACGATTGGTTGCTGCAATTAAAATCACCCCATCGTTAGACTCAAAACCGTCCATTTCAACCAAAAGCTGGTTAAGCGTCTGTTCTCTCTCGTCGTGACCTCCACCCAAACCAGCACCTCGATGCCGCCCAACGGCATCGATTTCGTCGATAAAAATAATACAAGGCGCATGCTTTTTTCCCTGTTCGAACAAATCTCGAACTCGAGAGGCACCAACACCGACAAACATCTCCACAAAGTCGCTACCTGAAATACTGAAAAAAGGAACGCCAGCCTCTCCAGCGATGGCTCGAGCCAAAAGAGTTTTACCCGTCCCTGGAGGGCCCATCAGTAAAACTCCCTTAGGAATACGCCCACCCAGTTTCGTGAATTTTTTGGGGTCTTTAAGAAAATCGATAATCTCTTCGAGTTCTTCCTTGGCTTCTTCGATTCCTGCAACGTCCGCAAAGGTTACCTTGCGCTGATTTTCGTTTAATAGCCGTGCCTTGCTTTTTCCAAAACTCAAGGCTTTACCGCCCCCAACCTGGATTTGTCTCATGAAAAAGAAAAACAAGCCAAAGAGCAAAACCATGGGCATCCAGCTGATTAAAACCTGCTGCCATAAGGGCGTATCCTTAGGTTTTTCGTACTCCACATTAGCATCTGATTTGGTGAGTAAAGCTACGGTCTGATCGCTATTGATTGGGCCCAAAGTTTCAAAATAAGCCCCGTCTTTGTAGTCGGGCTTGAACTTACCTTGATACTCATTTTCTTGAATCGTGACGTTCTCTACGCGTCCCTGTTCTATAGCCTGCGTAAACTCGCTGAAGCTAATTTTGTCTCGCAAGGTAGGCTTCGCGTTAAAAAAGTGGAGAATGGAAATGGAGAGCAGGATAATCACAATCCACAGAGCGATAGTTTTATGAGACTGTTTCACTTTAATGTTCCTTTAAAGGCAAAGGGGACTTGTGGAGCCTAGCATGCCCCCCACCCCTTCGCAACTCACTTTTCCGATAAAATTCATGTTTTTAGCGGTGTTTTTTTTGTATTTCCAAACGGTAAAAGTGTTTCGTTTTAGGCCCCACCTTGGCCCGATCGTCCAGGGACTGACCCACGAACCACAGTGGCATACCCAGAGCATTGTATAAAACCCAAGTCCCAGCATCTGCCTTGGCGATTTTTCGATCTTTCAGAAACTTACCCAAACTCTTACTCCCTTTCATCCCTAGAGGTGTGAAGCGTTCGTCCAACTCGCTTTCCGTTAATCGAAGAGGGAAATACAGAACCTCTTCCTCGATAAAAACCAACCACGGATTTTTAGAACGAAAGTTTTGGGGAGAAAAGTCTTGGCAAGAAAATCGTTGGAAAGAAAAAGTAAAGTTTCCCACCGAGGTTTCATGGGAACCTTTGATAAAATATTCTTTTTTTTCAAAATGCTTTAAATCTTCTATTAAATTACTTTTTAAATTTACCCTCGCCTGTCGAAGCTCTGTTCGATCCAAGTGCAATACACGAGTAGGACCCACTGCGATTTCCAGGTTTTCTTTATTGTTCTCTAAGGCTTGCTCCAACGGCCGCAAATACTTTCCTAGATTTCTCGATTTAGGCAAAGTTTTTCGCAACCAAAGCTCTAAGATTGCATTACGAAGAGCCGAAGAAATCTCAGACAAAGGTTTCCTTGGCAATCTATCTCCCAAAACACTTGATCGGGCCCAACGTCGTAACCAGCGCCCTGCTTGTCGATGGAGTTCTCCATGAACCTGTCTCGCCTGGACCGCAAGACGGCCCAATGACTCTTGAATTCGTGGATTTTCCTTTAACAAGCTAGGCAAAAGCTCATGACGAATACGATTTCTTAGGTATAACGGACTCTGATTGCTTTGATCGAAATGAAAGTCGAGCTCATGCCTCTTAGCGTATTCTAATAACCCCTCTCGAGGCATCTCTAACCAGGGGCGCCAAATCCAGAGGGGATTCTCAAAAACAAGCCCCCCCACCTCTTCCAAAGGCTCCAATGGGGCCATGGCGCCTAAACCTTTTAAGGCACACCCTTGGATAATTCTTTCCAACACAGTCTCTGCCTGATCTCCCTGATGATGGGCTAAGACTAACAATCCGCCCCCCCGTTCTGCGATACACCGGGCAAAAAAATGTAGCCGCTGATTTCTAGCCCAATCTTGGAGACTGGCGGGACGTCTTGTGCCAGAAAGACGCAATACCCGAAAATCAACGGACTCCCGTTCAGCCCAATTCCGCAAAAAAGCTTCTTCTTGATCAGACTCGGGAATTCTCAATCGATAGTTGACATGGGCCCAGAACTGCTGCGGCAATACCTTACGAAAAGACAAGCCAACGTGAGCCATAACGGTGGAATCGGGACCACCTGAGACGCCCATGAGAAGCGGAACCTCTCTTAAAAATTTGGGTAATGCCTGAAAAGAGTCCCAAAAAACTTTCTTTAAATTTTTCCGAACTTGTCGAGCCACCGCTCTCCCCTAAAAATTAACGCTGCGCTAAATAGAAGCGTAAGGGTACCTCGATGACCAATTTGGCTTGTGCATAGCTCGAAGGTAAAGGTGGAAAAGGACTGGCTGCCTGCACAGTCTGTATGGTGGCCTCGGTCAGTCGCTCGAAAGGACCGGATTTTGCGATTTTATAGCCTATCAAATTTCCAGTGGTATCGATGGTGAGTAGAATAGAAACAACCCCCTCTTCCCCGTTTTCCTTCGATAAACGAGGATAACGCTTTTTGGCATCAATCTTTTTCAAGACGTTATGAACATAGCGTTCCATTTCTGTTCTAGCTTCACGTCCTCCCTGTCCTCCGCCGCGACCGGGGCCATCCCCCCCACCTTCTCCCGGGCCACGTCCTGACCCCTTACCTACCCCCTGACCCCCTGGAATTCCCTGAGGGCTCGCTGATGAGACCTGACTGGGAGCTTTCATCGCCGCCGCGGTGGAACTCTCTTGAGGTAGGGATTTTTCTTTATCAGCCTGAAGCGGAGTCTGCTTTTGTTGTCGACTTTGAATTAAGGTACTGGGGTCAGTTTTTTTTTCTTCAACTCGAGCAGCGGGAATATTTGCATTTTTTTTTGAAACCACTTTGGGTTTTTTTTGAGGTTCTATTGGGCTTTTTTTAACCGAAGTCGACTGAGTTGCTTGAGAAGCAGCGGGATTACCCGGAGCAGAACCACCCCCATCCCCCAAAAACTCTCCTGGAGCCCCTGGTAATAGGGAGACCATAATGGGCTCGGGTGGCGGGGGCGTAACAAACCAGCTTGCCCCATAAATTGCCAAAACAAGCAATGCGCCATGCAACAGGGCTGATCCCATTACAGCAATCAAAGTATTTTTTTGACGTGGACCCATAAAGCGGGCCCTATTTATCTCCAAAAAAGTCATACCGCAAGCCACCTATCACCTGAATGCCCGATCCAGGAAAAATCCCCTGAGGTGCCCGGCTAACGATATAAGTCGAATTCAAGATATTGTTGACGGTGAGGTTTGCCTCCAAGCGAGTCTTGGGAACCTTGTAACGTCCGTAGGCGTTCATCAACCAATAGGCAGGGATCTTACCCACCAAACCCGAGTTAGAAGGGGTTTCAATATTAGCTTGATCAGCGTATTGGCTGGAGGTGAACAAACCCTCCAACCCGAGGTCAAGTCCTCGAGTGGCTCCGGCCTGTCCTGAATAGCGCACTCCTAACATCAAAGAATTGCGTGGAGCATAGGGCAAGTCCTTACCTTCGAAAAGACCGCCTTTCGTCGTATTTTTGGAGTCCACAAAGGTATAGCGCGTATCGAGATAAAGACGATGATTGACGTCTAAACCTGCCATCCCCAACATGTCTAAGGCGCTGGCAAATTCCACGCCTAGATGACGGGTCTGTCCCGCATTTGTGTCCGAAGTACTGGCACCGCCAGACTCATTGCTTGGAACCACTTGATTGCTAAAATCCATAAAGAAAAAAGTGGTCTCGCCGCTCCACCAACTCACGTAATTGCTTCGCGCTCCTAATTCGTAATTCCAGCTAAACTCCGGCTCTAAATCCAAGTCTTGTCCTGTAGAACTGATGGCCTGGGAAGTGCGCGGAGGAGAGAAGCCTCGATGAATACCCGTGAACAAAGTGGTATTGGGAGCTGCTTCATAAGTAATCCCAAAGCCTGGAATAGGAACCAACTGAGCAGCAGAGTTTTGATAGTTTACCGGAGCGTAGTTTAACTCAGTAATAAAGCGATTTTGGGTGTACTGCTCTAAGCGAAATCCCGGGATCAAGCTCAATCGATCTGTAACGTTCAAGGTCGTTTGAAAGAAAAAGGCAAAGGCATAAGTCTGACGAACATCACGGTCAAAAATACGCGGCACACCACCCAGGGTGGTCGTATTGTCTCGGGCATCGATCATTTCTTCGAAGTGAAATCTAGCCCCAGCGTGCACGTGGTGGCTGTGCCCAAAGGCGTCGAAGTCCATCAATAAACGGGGTTCGATACCTGCAGCCTCGAAGGTGCGATCCCGAGCACCATAACTCGAGAGCATGTAGATAGCTCCACCTTCTAAGGAGGTATCCCCATAAACATCTAGGGTATTGGCCGGAGGAGGAGCAAAGGCAATATTTCGAGAAAAATCTTGTCGATTCCAGTTACGCTGGGCGTGCCAATAGTAAATATTGGTCACCAATTCGATTTTATCGGTAAAAAAATGCTGCAAACTAAACTGGAGATCGTAACGCTCCAGATCTAAACGATCGTTGGGAGAGGGATTAAAACGAGGTACCTCTTCAAAAAGGTCGGTCGTAAGTCCCAGGTAAGACTGGGAAGATCGCTGGTCTTGAAAATTATTTTTCAGAATAATTCTGGTTTTTTCACCCAAGGCAAACTTTAGCTTTCCAGTGTAATTAGATAGACGAAACTGGCTCTCGTCCCGGGTAAAACCGTCTCCTTGTTTGTGGAGTGCGGAAATATCTAACCCCACCGGCCCCCAGGTCTTACCGAAACGACCGATACCCATGAGATAAGCCTCATTGCCGCCATCAACTCTAACATTGCTGCGATAGTTTTTGGGCACATCGGGAGTAATAAAATTAATCACACCTCCCACGGTTTGTGGCCCATAAAGAATGGAGCCACTTCCCTTGAGCAATTCTAAACGCTCCATACGCTCAATGGGGGGCACATAATAAGCAGCATTTTCTGTATAGGGCGCCAAACCCGCGAACATACCATCTTCAAGGAAGAGAATCTTTTCACTTCGATCGGGATTCAAGCCACGGATACCAATGTTAGGAATCAAACCTACGGCGTCCTCACTGCGTAGATTCACACCCGGAATTCCTTTTAAGGCGTCTTGCACACTAATCGGTTGTTCTAAATCCAAAACATCTTGATCTAGAACCACTCCGGATCCGGGAATATTTTTCATCGAATCCTGCGCTCCACCAATCACTTCAATCGTAGGCGTGCGGTAGGTCGTCGCTTCTTCTTGGGTGGTCTGCTGCTCGGGAAGCTGTGTCGTGTTTTCTGCCGCCTTAAGACCAAAAGACAAAGAAAATACCAAACCACAAAGCCCGAAGGCACAACCCCACGCTAGGTTCTTTTTTATGAAAATTGCTTTCAATGCATGGAAAGAAAATCTGGAAGTTTTTTTAACAATTTTTTTCATACCCGAAGCAACCCTAATTTCTTTTTTGAAAGTTACTTTCAATAAACAATTCGGCAATTAATCAACGATAAGAGAACTGTCAATGGATTATCCTAGGAAAAAACAGACTATCACGAAGGGATGCTTGCCTCGGATCGAGTGAAAGCGGAGAATTTCCGGAGGGGAAGTTTTTTTGATTCTAAAGGGGGAACCATGAAAGGCTTACTCGCTGTATTGTTTCTACTTTTAACCTTCTCTCCAGCTTGGGGAGACGACGACCAAGCGGAACCTAATGTGGCCGATCCTAATGTGGCCCAGCCCAATTCCGTCACCGGTGAAAACGCTGAAATGAATGCAAGCGACCCTAATTATGCCAGCGGAGAAAACGCAGAACCTAATATGAGCACACCGAATTCTGTCACTGGTGAAGACGCCGCTGTGAATCCAGCCTGGAGCAACTATTCTGATCCGAATGTCGCCGATCCCAACATTGATGTTCCGGGATACTAGCTGGGCCTAGATAAGATTGATCGTGAAATAATTGCCTACGCTCTCAACGGGAAGGCAGGCGAATAAATTTCTTTTCCCCACCCAGAAGACCAAGAAATGCACCAAAGGCCTCACGGCTTAATTCTTGTAGTCGCTCCATACGACTGGGAGTCTCCTGCAAAATTTTTTGAGGATCGATATACGTTTTTAAAGATTCTACCTCACGACAATGGTGAGGAACTTGAAACCAGCGGTGGACCATGGGTTCATCCACCTCAAGGTGGAACTGTAGGCCATAGACCTTGGAACCATAACGAAAGGCCTGCTGAAAACAGGAACTTGTCGATGCCAGGTGACACGCCCCCTCAGGCAAGTCAAAAGTATCCCCATGCCATTGGAATACCCACTCCGGATTGCGAAAAAATTGAAAGACAGGATCTTGCTTAGCCTCGTCGGAAAGCTGAATTGGATACCAGCCGATCTCCTTAACCGTGTTGGCTCGAACCTTGGCACCCAAGGCCTCAGCGATTAACTGCGCCCCCAAGCAAATTCCCAAAATGGGAATATCCTGCTTGAGAGCCAGCTCAATCATGCGTATTTCATGACGCAAGTGGGGAAAATCTTGCTTTTGGTAGGTACTCATGGGGCCACCCAGAACAATCAAGGCATCATAACCTATGGGGGAAGGTTTTGTTTCGGGAAAGCGCGCGAAATTTACATAACGAAGCCGAAATCCATGCTCCTTCAGAAGTGGATTGAGCGTTCCTAAAGGTTCGTATCCTACATGTTGGCAAACAAGTATCTTAGCCATGAAAAACTACCGATTATCGCTGAAAAGATCTGTGCTTGGGATTCTGAATTTGTTTCCTCAAAATCGTGGCCTAAAATAACCCGAGGTGAAAAGAATGAACAAAGAATTTTTCTGCATACTTTGGGGAATTTTTCTTATGAGCTGGGGCTCACCTGCTTGGAGTCGCAATGCAATCTCACGTCCGCAAATTCAATACCCAGCACCTCAAAGACCAAGCTCCCTTCCTTTGAGAACCCGAACTCCACCGCTCTACAACCCCTATTTTAGTATTTATTACGGGCCCCTTTACGCACCCTATGAAGAACCCTGTCACTACGACGAAACTTATGGTCAATGGATTGGCCCTTGTGACACCTCTTTAGACACACCGGGGTACTCTATCACTATCCCCAACACCCCTCGCTAGCGTCGCCCTGCTCCACTTCTGCCCGCTCCCGTATTACCACCGGTACCTCGAAATCCACCCGAAGTTCCCATGCCTCCCGAATGGGAAACACCCGAGGCGGGTGATGAAGAAATTCCACTTCTACTCGCTCCCCCTGGGACAGAGGTATGGGAAACAGGAGTCCTAACTCGCACCGTCTCTTCTCCCGCTGGATGGCCGGGCACAGTGGTTTCTCGACCTCTCTTCGATGCAGCCTCCCCGTCATTATTTTGAGGAATTCTCTCTGGAGAGCGAACTCCCGAAGAAACGGGGGACCTTTGAGTATTTGAAATTGTATTTTGATCACGCACTCGATCGGACGAATGAGGATGAGAGAAACGGGAACGCTCATCCTGATTTAGTTGGGTGGGGGCCTGAAAAACTTCCGAAGAACGCTGTCTTGGCTGCCCTTCCTGCTGCAAATAACGCGTCTCGTAGATTTTTCCATAATGGGCGGCTTCGGGATAATAACGAGCACGGGTGGAAATCGCACGACGAAATCCAGGATAACGATAAGGGTAGGCGTAACGACCTCGATAATATTGATTCCAGTAGTATCGGCTTAAATAGGGGTACTGGTAGTAATAAGCCCCGGGCCCAAAGTACCAAGAGGAGTAATAATAATTGGGGTAGCCGACAAAATAAGGAACATATCCAACACCGAAATAAAAACCTGTGTAATACCAATAAGGATAAGGGCGCCAATAAGCGTAGGGAGCCCAATAGGGATAACCAAACCAGTAAGGGTAAGGAGCCACATTCACATAAATCTGAGTTATAGAAGTCTCCTGAGGCTGAGTTTCATAAACCTCTATGTTATTTTCTTTCGCATAAACCTGAGTCGCCTCTTGAAGTTGCTTTTGAGTTTTAGGGTTGTTTTTCAAATCTTCTTGAAAAGACTGGGCAGTTTCTTTTCTATCTTGTTCGTAAGACTGATTCCAATCCTCTAATAAAGCCCGCAAACTTTCCGGAGATTGACTCTGGGCAGCAGCAAGAGCTTCAGTAAAATTGGAGTTCTTATTCATTAAATCAATCGCTTCGGGAACCTGTAAAAGACGACGATAAGCAGTTTGAGTGGGTAAAGGCAGAGAAATCAAAATCTGATCGAACTCAGCTTGAGCTTTTTGATGAATGACCTGAATCTCACGCAACAAAGAGGGGTGCTGACGTCCCAGGTCAATGAGGGCTTCCCGAACTTCTTTAGGGTAATTCTCGGAAATTTTTTTCAACTGTTTTTTTTGAGTAGATCCAGCCGCCTCAAGTTTAGACAACAAATGGGGATAACGGCTTAATGTATAAACCTGTTCCTGAGTCTGTCTCGGCAATTGAGCAATTTTGTCTCGAAACTCTTGACTACTACGGACTTGAATTTGTTGTAGTCGCTCCAAAGTAACCGGTGATTGAGCCGCCTGCGCCATAGCCTCTTGAACATCTTGAGGAAAGGCCAAAAAATCTTCCCGAACACCAGAATCGTCGGTAGCCACCTGCTCTAGTTTTTTCAGTGCTCCATCAGAAGTTTGGGCGCTTTGGGCTATGTTCCCCGTGGCCACACACAACAAAAACGAAAAAACAAAAATTAGAATTTTCATTACCCTACTCTCTTTCACTCATTTTCTGGGGAAAAAACAGCTCCCTCGCCTCCCCTCACACCAAAGACTACGTTAAAGTCTTTGAAGTTAACAGGGCCGGAAACCACCTAGAAAAAACTAACAAAAACTCATCGGTATTAATCAAAAAGAGAATACTGGGAATGAGAAGAACGCCTGAAGTCGTTTGCGTTTAATTTTGGACCCGATACATTTAAGCGATATCGACGGCACATCAGATTAAAAAGTTGATTGATCTGTTCCGTAAAGATTCCTTTACCCTTCATTCTGTCACCGAAACCAGCCCCCCCGAGTTTCCCTCCTCTCATTTGTCGAAGCCGATGCAGAATTTTTTGTTTTCTATCAGGGAAATGATGTTCAAGCCATTGGGAAAAGAGCTGTTCCACAGCATGGGGAAGTCGTAACAAAACATGCGAGGCATAAAGCGCCCCAGCCTGAGAAGACGCCTCCAGAATAGTTGGAATTTCATGTTCGTTCAAAGCCGGAATTATCGGGGCCACCAATACGCCACAAGGCACGCCACAACGAGCCAATTCTTCGAGAGCTGCCAAACGATGCTGAGGAGAGGATGCCCTCGGTTCTAAGATTTTTGCCAATGTATTGTCCAAGGTGGTGATGCTCATAAAAACTCCAACCCCCTGCCACAATGCCATTTTTTTCAAAAGATCCGCGTCACGAACTATCCCATAATTTTTTGTAACTATGGCCACAGGATTATGAAACTCGTGAAGCACTTCAAGGCAAGCTCGGGTGAGGCGAAATCTCGATTCAGCAGGCTGATAACAATCGGTCACCCCGCTTAGTCCCAAAACCTGAGGCCTCCAAGTCGATGCGGAAAGTTCCTTACGTAACAAAAGAGGAGCCTGAGTTTTGACAAAGATACGCGTTTCAAAATCCAAACCTGAGGATAAACCAAGATACTCGTGAGTAGGCCGAGCATAACAATAGACACAACCATGTTCACAACCCCGATAAGGGTTAAAACTGGCATCGAAAGGGACATCGGGGCTTTCATTTTTTGTAATTAAAGAACGGGATACATCTACAAAATAGCGCGTCGGAACAGCTTCTAAGTCAGCCTCCTCCATTTCTGTCGCGTCGTAGTAAAGCTCTTCAAATCGGTTTTGCGGATTTTCCCAAACTCCACGACCTCGTATCGGCCCCTTACGTTCACCTAAACCATGTTTGCGCACCGTAAAACTCCTCTGAATTCAACTTTGCTTTTTTACAAAACACCGCTTAGCCTTATTCCACCAAAAACAAAAAAGGAGCGTAATTATGAAGTACCACATCGATCTTTCTTGGACCCGTCGAACGGAAAGCTTTTTGTACGAGACATTCGACCGCACCCACCTAATCAAATTCGCTGGAGGAAGCGTTGTTACAGCCTCCTCTGCTCCAGAATTTTTGGGCAATGCAAATCATGCCAATCCAGAAGAACTCTACTTAGCGGCACTCTCCAGTTGTCATATGCTGACTTTTCTCGCCATCGCCGCCAAATCAAGAGTTATTGTCGAAGATTATCGAGACCATGCCGAGGCCATCCTAGAAAAGACAGATCAAGGATTTTGGGTTAAGGAAATTATTCTCAACCCCATCGTTACTTTTTACGACGAACCCAAACCTAGTTTAGATAAGCTTCTCAGTCTGCACGAAAAAGCCCATAAAAACTGTTTTATTTCTAATTCAATTAAAACAGAGGTACGAATTGAGCCACGTCTAAGCGAGTAGAGCCAGACGATAGGTACACCAAGAGGCGAAATAGGCCAAAACGGTTAGGTAGGTAAACATCCACAAGGGCCAGCGCCACGAATTGGTTTCTCGCCTAACTACCGCCAAGGTTGAAAGACATTGCATCGCAAAAACAAAAAATACCAGAAGACTTAAACCAGTAGCCGGACTCCAACGTGACTGAAGCAAGGTTACTAAATTGTCCAGAGAGCTATCTCCTTGACCTGGAGATATAGAATTTGTTTCTCCCTGACGGGGGGACTGAGCTTCTAAAGAATAAAGCGTGGCCAGGGTGCTTACAATAATCTCTCGAGCCACCATGCCCGTAACCAAACCTACACCGATGGTCCAATCAAAACCTAAAGGCCGAATCCAAGGTTCGATCCCATGTCCCAATTTTCCGGCGAAGGAATACTCTAGGGGAGAATGACCCGAAGGCAAGTTTTCGGGAGCCTTGGGATACGAGGATAAAAACCAAACCGCGATGGAAGCGGCCAAAATCACAGTCCCCGCCCTTTTAAGAAAAAGTCGAACCCGCTCCCACAAACCCAAAACCACGTTACGCATATTGGGCCATTTGTAAGTGGGAAGTTCCAACAGAAACACGGTTTCCTTGCCACGAAAAAAAATCTTTTTAAAAATCCATGCAACACCGAATGCAGAAACAGCTCCCAACAAGTAGAGCCCCAACATCACCAAGCCCTGTAGACGCAAAGGCCCCCAAATAACACGATTGGGAATAAATGCGCTGATCAGGAGAGTATAAACTGGAACTCGAGCAGAACAAGCCATGAGAGGAGCAATCAAAATAGTAGCCAATCGATCTTTGGGGTTTTCAATGGTGCGTGTGGCCATGATACCAGGGATCGCGCAAGCAAACGAACTGAGCAAGGGGAGAAAGGCTCGACCATGCAAACCCACCCTCCGCATATGTCGATCCATTAGGAAAGCGGCACGAGCCATATAACCCGAATCCTCAAGAAGCAGTATCATCAAGAACAACAAAAAAATCTGAGGAAGAAATACCACTACCGATCCCACCCCTGCCAAAACACCATCCACCAACAAGGAGCGCAACCATGCTTCAGAAAGATGAGGAGAAAGCCTATCTCCCAGAAAACCAATCCCAGACTCAATCCAATCCATCGGGGCTTGAGCCCAGTTAAAGATGGCTTGAAAGACCAGGGCTAAGACCAGATAAAGCAATATTGTTCCCCAAATAGGGTGTAATAAGACTCGGTCCAAACGTTCGGTCCATAGGGCAGGCCTCACAGCGCGTTCCTGGCATTTTTGTAAAATCTCATCGATACGTCGGTATCTGGCTTGCAGCTGGTCTTTAGGGGACTCTTGAGAAGATAGCGAAAAGAGAGAAGGATCACGAGGAGGTAAAGGAAGCTCTTTTGACGATTTGGAAAAGTATCGTTCAATCGCGGACTGAAGAGCCAGTGTACTTTTCTTTTTTCGAGCGATGACTGGAAAAACCGGAAGACCTAGCTCTTGAGAGAGCCTTTCTAAATCGAGATTGAAACCGCGAGCCCGGGCCAGGTCCATCATATTCAAAACTAACAAGGTAGGAATCCCCAAGGCTTGTACTTCCAAAACCAGAGAAAGACTGCGCTCCAAATTAGTAGCGTCGGCAACAGCAACAATTAAGGCTGGAAGGGCCCCTTCTAAGTGGCCTTCTAATAAAACTTCCCGAGTTACGGCTTCGTCGGGAGTAGAGGCCCTCAGGCTGTAAGTTCCTGGCAAATCAAGAACTCTTATCCACGTTGCGCTGGCCCCCTTTATCCGCCCCTCTTTACGCTCTACCGTGACTCCTGGATAATTACCGACCTTCTGCCGACTTCCGGTCAGCAGATTAAACAGAGATGTTTTTCCACAATTGGGGGCTCCCACAAGAGCCACAAAGGGAGAAGGTGTTTCGCTGTTCACAAGGGCGCTACCCTTTGCACAGAAACCATTCGCGCTTCGCTGCGTCGCAAGGCCAGTAACCCCCCACGAACCTTGAGGGCAATTGGATCTTTACCAAAAGGAGCCTCAAAGGCGATTTGTACCGGAGTTTTTTCTAAAATACCCAGTTCCATCAATCGTCGTACCCGCTCCTCGGGGCCGGTCAAGCGGCTTACCCAGGCTTGCTCCCCTTTTTTTAATTGATCGAGAGTGAGTTCTAATTCTGGAACGAAGTTGAGCTGTTGGATCAAGGTGTCTTCCTCCCCGAAACCCTACTCGTTTTGACAACGACTACAGGCACCATAGATTTCATGTTTATGGCTAACAATCTTGAAATTATATTGGGACGCGATTTCCTCTTGAAGATGCTCAATGCGTTCTTCCTCAAACTCAACGATAGTCCCACACTTGATACAAATCATATGATCGTGATGCTCTCCGGCATTTTCAAAAAGGCTATGCCCTTCACCAAAATGTCTCTGATGAGCTAAACCGCATTCTTTAAGGAGCAAGAGAGTTCGATACACTGTGACATAGCCGATGGAAGGCTCCTGTTTTCGTACTTCGTCTAACAGCTCTTCGATGCGAATATGTTTTTTAGTCTTAAAGAAGGTTGAAGCAATGAGCTCTCGTTGTCGAGTGTGCTTCATCCCCTTTTGGGCGAGAAAACGATTAAGAATTTGGAGCGGTTTTTCCATGGCTATATAAATTGAAAATAACTTTCAAGAGAACTAGCACTCGCCACCCTAGGGGTCAAGCCCTAGACTTGCAATCCCGGGAATGTCCCCAAACTGATTAATTTTTTTGAGTATTTTCCTGAGATACGGGCTTAGAAGTCGATTTTTTTTCTGGTTTTGGCAGGCGTGAAAAATTGGGCAAAGGCCTTTCAGGATTTTGATAAATTTCCATGGCCTGGGGAAGATAAAACTCTAAGGTCTTAGCCCTCTCCCCACTGGCAGGATGGGAAGCAAAAATACTGGAAGCTCCCCCCTTTTTTACAGCGGCGCGTTTCCAGACCTCTACTGCTGCCCGAGGATCATAGCCAGCCTTCGCCATGTAGAATAAACCGATCTTATCGGCCTCATATTCGTTCTTTCTCGAATAACTCGGCACGTAGATGTTTTGTCCCATCGAAAAAGCCTGACCAAAAAGATTTTGCCCCATGGACGAACCCGTAGCCCCTATGGCCGTGGAAGCGAGTGTCCCTGCGACTCCCAGAGTCATTTGGGTACTGATAGATTCAGTAACATGCCTCGCCGTCGCATGAGCGATTTCATGGGAAAGCACCGCCGCAAGTTCGTCATCGTTATCGGGAGCTACTAAACCTGTTTTTGGATCCCAAAGTCCTGAATAAACCATGATCTTTCCACCAGGAGCAGCCCACGCATTGGCGACGGGCAGTTCTGCCAAATGAACTTCGTAGGGGAGCGTCGGCAAATGACTGACCCTAGCAATACGATCGACGATATTTTGAAGGCGAGCCAATTGCTTTTGATCAACGTCGACGGCAACGGGTTTCCCATTGCTGGAACCTTTTTGAAAAGAACTCATTTGGGAAGCCAAGACTTCTTTGCCAAGGGACACGTCTTGATCAATGCTGTACCAGTTGTAACTGGATTTACCGGTGACATAGTCCCTAGAACAAGACGAAAATGCCCCTAAAAAAAGCAAACAAAGAAGAGAAACAAAAAAAGTCTTCATGAGTGGGGCATTTCTAAAATCCGAGATCTATTTCATCAAGCGATTTCCTAATCTCCCAATCCTAAATTGAAAAAAAATGACCGAACTTTTAAACTGCCCCTACCCGGGGCGTTTCGTTTTACTATGAAGAAGATTCTCCTCATCGAAAACAATGCCGATCATGCAGAACTTCTGAGCTTTTGCCTAAAAAAAGACTTCAAAAACGTGGAAGTCTCAATAAGCCGTCATGCCCGAACCGCCTTTCAAAAACTAACCGAGGAAAACTATGATTTGATTCTTTCGGATTTTTATCTCCCAGACGTTCGAGGGGTAAGCCTAATTCGAAAGTTGGTTAAATTTGCTCCAGAAACCCCCGTTATCATTATCACTGGAAAAGGTGATGAAAAAACCGCGACACGCTCCATTCAAGCCGGA
>DALYDW010000024.1:13709-16433 GCA_031972915.1 bacterium | reverse complement strand
ACCGACGGAGAAGGAAAAATAGAAGAAGTGCGCGGTCCCGGGGTCGTTGGCGAACAGCCTATCTTGGAACCAGGAGATTCTTTTCAATACTCTAGCTTTTGTCCCTTGCGTACCCCAATGGGATCTATGCGGGGTTTCTATGAAATGCGCACTGAAAAAGGTGAAAGCTTCGAAGCTGAGATTCCGCTTTTTGAATTAAAAACCTCTTACACACTCCACTAAGCTATAAGATTAATCCATTAATGAGGGAATTCTCCATGGTTACGATAGATTTAAACTACGAAGGTAAACTCAGAGTTCAAGCTCTGCACTTAGCTTCGGGTGCCACTTTGCATACCGATGCCCCTGTAGACAATCACGGCAAGGGCGAAAGTTTTTCTCCGACTGATCTAGTCGCTACTGCCCTGGGAAGCTGCATGGCCACCGTCATGGGAATTATCGCCGAACGGGAACAGATTGATTTGGAAGGAATGCACTGCACCGTAAAAAAAATCATGTCTTCTCAAGGTCCCCGACGCATCGTCGAACTACAATTAGAATTTCATATTCCCTACAAGCCTGATGCCGAACAACAAACAAAACTAGAAAATGCTGCACTTGCTTGCCCCGTAGCTCAATCCCTTCACCCCGACATTCGGTATCCGGTGAAATTTTATTGGGGCGCATAGCCCCATCTCGCTTCAATATATTTGCCCACCTCCCCTGCTAAAAATAACAACTTCTATCCTCTTAGCCTTTGAACAAAACTTTAGTTGTCACTTCTATCCTCTTAGGGGATGATTCCTGAAAAAAATCGTCTTGGAAGACATAAACTTTACCAAGACGCAAAAGCGAAAACATTTATTCCATTCAGGGGAAACATGAGCCGAGAATTTAAATTTCCCGACCTGGGGGAAGGCATCGCCGAAGGTGAGTTAATTCGTTGGTTGGTAAAAGAGGGGGACGTCATCCAAGAAGATCAAGACGTCGCCGAAGTCGAGACCGACAAGGCCCTGGTTAATATTCCCTCGCCACTTTCGGGAACCATTGAAAAATTACATTATAAAGAAGGCGATAAAATCCCCGTGGGCTCGGTGCTCCTGAGTTTCCTAGAACCCGAAAAAACTTCAGCCGCGCCCGCTCCTTCTCAAGACTCCAGCGCACCCAAAAGCATTACAAACGAAAATAAAAAGCCCCCCTCTCCCTCAATTCCTCAAGGCCAAGAAATCAAGACTGAGCCCCCAATCTTGCCACCTTTGGCCGCACCTCACACTCGAAAAATCGCCCGTGAATTGGGCGTAGATCTCAATCGAGTACAAGGTACGGGCGCCGGAGGACGCATCACCGAAACCGACGTACAAGCATTTGCCACACAAAGCAAAACCATCCAGTCGTTTCCTAAGTCTCCCGAAGCCTTTCCTGAAAAAATTAAAAGCTCCTTATCCACCGATGCAACATCGGGGCCCATTGAAAGAATTCCTCTCAAGGGCTTGCGTCGCAAGATTAGCGAAAACATGCTGATGGCCGCACAAAACACCGTCATGGTCACCCACATAGACGAGGCCGAAGTCGATTCCTTGGTTCAACTCAGAAAAACTAAAGCTAGTTTTGCCGAGCAACGCGGAGTCAAACTAACTCTATTACCCTTTCTCATGAAGGCCTGCGCCATTGCCTTGCGAGAATATCCTTCTCTCAATGCCAGCCTGGTCGGAGAAGAAATTATCCTCAAAAAATATTATCACTTTGGTTTTGCCGTAGACACAGAAGGAGGGCTCCTCGTTCCTGTGCTTAAAAACGTCGATAAAAAAAGCATTCTGCATTTAGCTCGAGAGCTCAGCGAGCTTTCCTCCCAAGCACGAAACCGAAGCATCGCTTTAGAAGATCTGAAAGGATCAAGTTTTTCCATCACCAACATCGGATCAATCGGCGGTAAGGCCTTCACCCCCATCGTCAACTACCCGGATTCGGCCATCTTGGGCGTGGGACGCACTTACGAAAAACCGGTGGTACGCAACGGAGAAATCGTCGTGTCCCACGTTTTGCCCTTGTGCCTTACTTTCGACCACCGAATCAGTGATGGCGCAACTGCGGCTCGTTTTATCAATCAAGTGATTGCCTATCTCCAAGACCCTAATTTGCTTTTGTTGGAAGATGGAGAGGAATAAAAAATCACGATTGAAATTGAGTAAAACAAACAAACGATCCATCGATCGAAGGTGGGACTATGGTTGTAGGAGACCTCAGCGAAAGCACTGAAATCGTCGTGGTCGGAGCAGGAGTTGGAGGCTATGTCGCAGCCCTGCGAGCAGCCCAGCATGGCAAAGAAGTCACTTTAGTCGAGTCAAATGCTCGTGCCGGTGGGGTTTGTCTTTTGCGAGGATGCATTCCTTCAAAGGCCTGGATCGAAGCTAGCAACATCTTTCATCGCACTCAACAAGCTCACCTCTTTGGTATCAAAGTCTCCGGGCTACAATTTTCTCTTTCGGATTTTCAAGCTTGGAAGCAGCAGCTTTTAGACAAGCTTTCTCAGGGCATCCACCAATTGCTAGAAGCCCGAGGTGTCCGCTGGATCCAAGCTCAGGCCAGCTTCCGCGACCCCCATCGTCTACAACTAGAAAGTCCAACCGGTTTAAGCAGTCTCCAATTTCAACAAGCAATTTTGGCTACGGGCAGCCGTCCACGTCCCCTTCCCGATTTTCCCTGGGATAAAGAAACCATTCTCTCCTCCACCGAAATACTCGAACT
>DALYDW010000024.1:11717-13699 GCA_031972915.1 bacterium | reverse complement strand
CAGAAACTACCCCAATCCTTACTCGTCATCGGAGGCGGTTACATCGGCTTAGAATTAGGCAGCGCCTTGGCCCACCTCGGGACCCAAGTCACCCTGATCGAGGCCACCGATAGTCTGTTACCAGGAATTGACACGGATTTACTGCGAGTGCTTTCACAATCCCTAAAAAAAGGGGGGATCGAACTCCAGTTACAAACCTTAGCTCACCAAGCTCAAAAGCATCCGCAAGGTTTGAAGGTAGAATTAAAATCCACTGATGGAAAAATCACTTCACGGATTTTTGAAAAAATTCTCGTCGCGGTGGGACGAATTCCAAATTTTGAAAAACTTAATTTAGCCGCAGCCGGCTTAAGCACCTCTCCCCAAGGATTTCTGCTCACCGATGCCGAGTGTCGCACTCAACAAAAACACATTTTCGCCATTGGAGACTTGGCCGGAGGCATGATGCTCGCCCATAAGGCAAGTCGAGAAGGGCAAATCGCCGCCGCCAACGCTTCTGGTCATCGCGAGGTCTTTGACCAGCAAGTTCCCGCCGTTGTCTTTACCAACCCAGAACTAGCCTACGTCGGATGGAGTGAACAACAAGCCAAGGCACAAGGGCTGGAAATTAGCGTGGGAAAATTTCCCTTCTCCGCGCTAGGCCGTGCTCAAGTTCTTCAAGAAACCGAAGGGCTCGTTAAGGTTGTCGCCGAGCAAAAAACTCAGCGCCTCTTGGGAGTTCATATTATTGGCCCCCACGCAAGCGACCTGATCGCTGAAGCCACCTTGGGCATGGAGATGGGGGCATGGCTCGAGGATCTGGGATCCACAATTCACGCTCACCCCACCTTACCCGAAGCTCTCCAAGAGGCCGTCGAAAGTGCCCTGGGGTGGCCACTCCACCGCATCTAGCCATCCAGTGTAGACAAGTGTCTCCTCTCCAAAAACCACGACCGTTCGACGAATATAAAAACAAATAATTTCAATGAGTTGTACTATTATTTTTATTTATTTTTGGCATATTCTTTGCTTTAGACACTACACAGAGTTGAACTATGCCTCAAAAGCTTTCCTCATTTTTACCCAGACCTCTGGATTTTTTATTGGATCCTCCAATCAGTGCCAAGAAAACTTCCGAAGCTCCTAAATCCATCGCCCCGCAATTTATTTACTCTTCAAAGGTCTTATCGCCCAAAGAAACTCAGGGACCCATCTCGACTCAACGATTTGCTTCAGAACCATCCTCAAAAAACCAGACCCGGCCACCTAGCTCGTCCGGGTTCACTGCAAAGCACACACCCCCTACGCACGAGGCCTCACAAGTTGAGGCAACTCCACAAGTTTGGATTACACTTCTCGAATTTCATTTTACCGAAATTGACGCCCTCCCCCTGGCTCCAGCTCATCGAGCTAGAATACGCGAACAATTGCAAGACGCCTTTGCCGCAAAACATCCTGCTCGCATCCGCCATGCCTTAGAGGAATTACAAACCTGGAAACAGTATGGAGCCCTCAAGATAGAACAGGCGTTCTTTTATAATTTTTTATCCGAGGTCTATCCTGAGCAACAACGAAAGGCCCCGCCCACTCCTGAGGCAATTGCCAACAGCCCCTTTTTGCTCACATGGCAACAGCTCTCCGACGAAGACAAAAAAACTCTAGATAAAATTTTACAAGATCCACCACAGGATTTGGATCCAAAGCAATTGTCGACGACTCTCGAACGAGAAACGCGTTTGTACTCAAAAACCTTCCTAAAAAATTTTTTCGACCTCTATCAGAAAAATTGGAAGCAGTTTTTTCCTAAAAACCATTCTCTTCCCCTCACTGAAATTATTTTAGCGACTCTCTTAGAACAAGAGAGCCTGCTCTCCGAAATCAAGCATGGAACCGATTCTCTCCAATGGACTTACTTCACAGAAAACTACCCCCTTGAAGAAGCCCTGGAAAATTGTCTTGTCCGCTTAGCTGCCCAAGAACCAGCATTAGAAGCACTCGAAAAT
>DALYDW010000024.1:0-11707 GCA_031972915.1 bacterium | reverse complement strand
TGGCGCTTGAATTATCACAATTAGAAGAAAATATCCGAGACAGCTTCTCCAAACAAAGAGATGACTGGGAGCGGGAATGGTTGGGAACAGAAAGGTCTGGAGAAGATTGGAATGATTTTGAGACCTGGGTGGAATCCCAGGTTCAGAACAACCCCAAAGTTTTAGCGGCAAAACAAAAATTACAATCTCTAACTTCCGATCGAAAAACGCTCAATCACCTGATCAACGTAAAACAAACATCTCCCCATGAACTGTTAGAATCCCTTTACGAAGTCGTGGAAGGGCTCGAAGAAATTGAGAGAGAATGGCTGCAGAAACAATGGCAAGAAGAACTAACTTTTCTGCAAGACCTCAATCACCAAGAGTACGACGATCTGCTGGTTGCCGCAGAGGAAAACCTAGACAAACTCAATTACGGCGCGCCTTCAAGAGAACAATGGCATAAATTTTCTGTAGAAATGCAACTGTTAGAAACATTCTACACACTCAAGGATCTGGCCCCGGGTAATTATTTTGTGCTCTCCCTTCAAGAAAGGTTATCAACCTTTCAAAAACAAGAAGAACCCTCCGCCGATCAAGTCGAGGATCTCAAATTTCGGTTGGAAGTGCATCACAGCTACGCCGTGGCTCGGTACTTAAATCCACAGCACCGAAAAACTTTAGCCCTACGTGAAGCTCTTTTAGGTCTAGAAGAATGGGAACATCCTCCGCTCGATCTTTTGGCCGAGACTCAGTCCATCAGCCAAGAAGCTCTTCTCACCGCACTGTTGACATCACGCATTCAGCATTGGACCCAATTAGAACTCAGTAATTTACAAATCGATGCTCTCAAAGACGGTCTAGGCCTTTGGGGACGAGAGGCCGAGCGCTATCAAGAGGTTCGCAAAATTTCAGGCGAATATTCTCATGCACTTTCCCTCCTCGAAACAGGCCATTTCTCCCAGGCTAGGGCACTTTATTTACGCTTAGAGCAAGACTCAAGTATCGCCCAGTGGCAGGCGAAGACCCAAATCGAGTCTTTTCTCGGCCCACTCATTTTAGAAGCCATCGGTGTTAGCGGAGCCGCTCTAACAGGGGAAATTTTCTCCCATAGCGTTCTCAGCACACTCAACACCCGACGCATTCATCCTACGATTCGAGGCCTCAATCTTTTATTCGCAACAAAACGAGTTTTTCAAGATGGCCGACTCATGAGGCAAAGCGTGGAGAAATCTAGAACTCTCACACGACTTTTTTATGCCAGCAACACCTTGGGCTTCACCCTGGGACATCGATACTTTCAACATGGTTTCCAAGACAAATCCTACTGGGACCAACACATTGCTTGGCAAGACAACGCCTCCGAATTGGGTAAAAGCTTCGCAGTCAATGCCCTCATGTTTTCTTTTTTGCGCAATACGATGAAGCTTCATCAGAGTCTGCAAGTAAAAAAACTATTACCGACGGCAGCAAAAAATTTGGAAGATCGTTTGGGAACTCAGGCCTTTCGCCAACTCAATCACGATGAATTCGTGACAGGTCTAAGGGCCGAGCTAGAGCTTTTATCGCATAGCTGGAGGTATAAACTCGGCGCCTTTTCTTGGGAGCTGAGTGCCTTCACCGCCTTTGAGCCTATCGCCCTCAATATCGAAAAAAATTGGCATCGAGCCACTCAAGGACAAGCCTTGCAATGGGAAAGTCCAGGAGATTTTCTCTGGAACCCCCAGAGCTGGGGTCATCGCATCAGTTTTCTGCTGGCCTTAAAATGTAGTGCTACTATCACTCATCCTTTTCCCAAGCATCTTCCCGATCCCGCCATGGAAATTCGTGAACACAGGCTAATGATACGGGAAAAGAAACTTGAGGAGCTCTTAGCTGCTGAAAGCCCTGAGCTCGATGATTTACACACCGCCCTACTGCAAGTGTACGAGGCACGCATTGAATTGCTTGAAACCCTCGATCGTCCTAGCCATGCGCAGCGAGGGCATCTGAACTGGGTACGACAACAAAAACAAGAACTCGAAACTCAATGGCGACAAGAGTTAGGACTAAAAGAGCTAGCCAACGTTTTGAGCCCTGTGGGACCTGAACACTGGAGCTACGAAGACTCCCAAAAAGGCTCTATTCTTGAAATCGTCAAAGAATATTTCGCTCCAGAACAGGTAGAAATAAAAGACGGGGTTTTGAGAATCGAAATTTATGATCCCACCTCCGAGAAGTACGAATCTCTTTTTTTATTTCCCCAAGTGAGCGATCCCCACTCGACCGCCGCCAACACCCCAAATCTCGAGCAACCACTTCGCCAAGTGGTCAATGGCAATCCCAGCTCGGATCTTACAGAACCTACTCAACTTTTGATTCCTTTGGATCATCCCAACGACGGTTCCACCCCAACTCAGGCCTCGTCCACAAATCATGACGGCATAAAGCCTGCGCCCTCTGGCGTCCGCGAAGATTCACGAGGCACCGTCTCTTTTACGCCAAATCCAAGCTTAACACATCGAACTACTCCCCCCGTGACCTCCATTCCCCGTCTCGACCGTCAAGGAAAAGAGATAGAGTTGCTCCGCAAATATTATAAAAACGGCAACAAAGAAAGCTTGGCCGTGGCCGCCGATTTGCTCAATTCTAAGGCCGATCCCCGTGGAGAATTGATTCATTTAAAACTTAAACTGGAGGAACTCAAGCGACAGGATCCTAACTCTCGCCATATCGAAATAACTCAACGCATTGAGCAAATAGAAAATGCCCTCAAGGCTCAAGTGCTCTCTATTTTGGGAGACAGCGCCAAAAAATTCGAACTCACCTGGGAATATGGCTTTATTAAATCTTGTACGATCAAAACTCCATGCCCACTCGAAGACATTGCCAAGCTTTTCTCCCACGACGCTGCCCAACTTAACCTAACCGAATTAACTCTCGTACGAGGCAACGATTGGGACGTATTCGAAGCTCCGTCTTTAGAAAAATTATTTACCTTGCCTGGAATGGAAAAGATTCGAAAACTCAAACTCGAAAAAACTCCCATCGTCGATTTGCATCCCCTCAGACATTTATATCAACTTGAAGAGATTAATCTTAAAGAGGTTCCCATCAGCGACTTAACTCCATTGGGAAGGTTGACCCAATTGAAGGTTTTGGATTTAAGTCGTCCCAATTACGATTTGAGGCGAGAGGGCCCACCCGACGCCCCTACCGATCTTTCTCCTCTCGCAAAATTGCAGCGGCTAGAAAAACTCTCGCTGGAAGGACGTAGCATCGAGTCCTTAAGCCCTCTTCAAGGGTGTAAAAAATTAAAGGCACTCACACTTAAACAAGTGACTGCAGATGATTTTGATCTCGGGGATTTAAGGCAAATGACCCAACTCGAATCTCTCGATTTAAACTCAAGCCATGTGCTTCAAATAGAATTGGATAACCTCAATACCCTACCCCAACTGCCCAGCTTGAAATGGCTTGATATTAGCCACACCCAAGTAGAAGACCTTTCTCCCCTGGAAAGGTGCCCTAACTTGCGCATTTTAAACAGCAACCACACTCCGGTAAGAGATCTTAGTCCCTTGGCACAACTGCGAGCACTGCAAAGTCTCGAAATCGCCCACTCCATGGTGTCCGAAGTCGACATTTTAGCTCAACTTCCCGAGCTGCGCTTTGTCGACGTTAGCGACTCTCCAGCCAGTTATCCCTATAATCTTCACGCCCTCAAAGCTATTCCTCAGCTTCAAATCGTAGGAGAAGAATTGCCACCGTGGGATCGATTCTAGGCCTCAATTAAATTTGGCAGCACAAAGCTACACTCCGCTTTGTTTCTCACGGAATGAGCCAAAGCGATTTAAAGCATTTAAATAAGCCTTCACCGAAGCCTGAATAATATCGGTATGGGTGCCCAAGCCCCGTACCTCGTGGTCGTTTTCTTGCAGTTGTACGCTAACCTCACCTTGGGCATCGGCACCGCCGGTTACGGCACTAATACTAAAATCCGAAACAACTCCTTGAAACCCAGTGATGGCTTTTAAAACCTTATATACCGCCTCCACCGGACCATCTCCCGTATCGCTCCCAGTTTTTTCCTGGCCATCGACAAATAAGGTCACTTGAGCCTTGGCCAACTGACCATGGGCGCTGGTAACCTCGAAACTCTTCAAAACATAACGATCCTGACGGTCGGTGCGTTGTTCAAAAACCAAAACCTCCAAATCATCGTCAAAAATCTCTTTCTTGCGATCTGCCAGTTCTTTAAATCCCTCGAATACCTTTTGAAACTCTTCTTCGCTCAGCTCATAACCCAACTCTTCCAAACGGCGGCGCAGAGCATGACGTCCCGAGTGTTTACCTAATACCAGTTTAGAGCGAGACCAACCTACGGATTGGGGAGTCATGATTTCGTAAGTCATGACGTTCTTCAAAACTCCATCCTGATGAATACCCGATTCATGGGCAAAGGCATTCTCGCCCACCACGGCCTTGTTAGGCTGAACACGCACTCCCGTGATCAAGGTCAACAATTTACTGGAATGGTAAATTTGCTCGGTACGGATTTGCGTGTCGCACTGATAAATCTCCTTACGCACCTTCAAGGCCATCACAATTTCTTCCAGACTGGCATTACCGGCCCGCTCCCCGATACCGTTGACCGTGCACTCCACCTGCCGCGCTCCCGCTTCGATGGCAGCCAGGGAATTGGCGACGGCCAAACCCAAATCGTTGTGACAGTGCACGCTCAAGGTCGCTTGATCCATGTTGGAAACATGCTCCTTCAAATAACGAATCAAACGGAAAAATTCTCCAGGAGTCGTATAACCAACGGTATCGGGGATATTGACTGTACGAGCTCCAGCGGCAATGACTGCCTCACAGACTTCTGCCAAAAATTCCCAACGGCTCCGCGTGGCATCTTCGGGGCTAAATTCCACATCGGAGGTGTATTGAGCGGCATAGGCCACCGCCTCAGCGGCTTCCTTCAAGACCTGAGCGTGATCCTTCTGCAATTTATATTTCAAATGCAAATCACTGGTGGCCAAAAAAACGTGCAGTCGAGCTTGCCTGGCCTCACGCAGCGCCTCCCAAGCACGATCGATATCTTCTCGTTTTGCACGGGCTAAACCCGCAATCACCGGGCCCTCTATCTCCCGAGCGATACTTTGCACCGCGGTAAAATCACCTTTTGAGGCGATGGGAAAACCCGCTTCAATAACATCGACACCCAATTTGGCCAGTTGGCGGGCCATACGCAACTTTTCTTCCAAATCCATGCTGCATCCGGGAGATTGCTCTCCATCTCTCAAAGTCGTATCAAAAATTTTTACCATGTTGGAATTCATAAAATCTCCGAGCCCCCGCAATCCCCTGATTGGGCAGACGAGGTTTAATCTAAAATTGTCATTCTTAAGATTTTTTTTCAAGAACTCCAAGACCGCAGCCGCTTTTCCCGCTTCAGGACAAGAAACCCGAGCAGAAAAAAACATCGTCTTGTTTTTTGAAAAACGACGCTGCCTAGAGCTTGCCTCGGATTACCCGAAGCGCCTCCTTGGGATTGGAGGGGGACTCACCCTCGGAGGAAGGGGGGAGCCCCTGACTAAGGTGTCCCTTACGACGAAGACGAAGCACAAGGGCTTCTACGGGACCAGAAACAATATAGGTCAAAGTAAAAGCGAAAATGGTCACGGAGGGGGCGCTCGCAATAACAAACAAGGCCACCGCCATTCCCACCAAAACCAAAAAAGATTCCTTACGCTTTAAGTTAAAACTCTTAAAGCTTCGATAAGGAAGGCTGCTCACCATGAGAAAGGCCAACCCCACCGTCAAAACCAGCATCAACACGCTCTGCACGGGTACTTCGCCCTTCCAACCGTGATGAAAGATAACATAAGAAGCAATCACATAGGCGGCGAGAGGAATGGGCAAGCCCTGAAAATAGTTACGCTCCACGTAATCTAGCTGCACATTGTAGCGAGCCAAGCGCAAGGCCCCACAGGCAAAAAACAAAAAGGCTGCCGCCCAGCCGAACTTTCCAAAAGAATGCAAAGTCCAGGTGTAAACTAGAATGGAGGGAGCCAAACCAAAACTAGCCACATCGCTGAGGCTATCGTATTCTACGCCAAAGTCACTATGGGTTCGGGTCAGACGAGCCACACGCCCATCCAAACCATCAAAAACCCCGGCAAACAGGATCATCCAAGCCGCTTGCAAAAAATCGCCGTTGATCGAGTTAACGATAGAAAAGAAACCACAAAAAAGCGCTGCCGTCGTGATAATGTTGGGGAGGATATAAATGCCCCTACGGACATCTCGAGCTTTCTCTCGATTTTTCTTCATGGCTTAACCATCCATTCTGGCTAGGGGAGTCACCGCCCCCATCACCACATCACCCGGTTTTACCAAAACAGCCCATTCCATGGGAAAACTGACTTCCATTCGGGAGCCAAAACGAATCAAACCGTAACGCTCCCCACGCTTTACCGAACGTCGCCCGTCTAAATAACAGACGATGCGACGCGCTACAAGCCCCGCAATTTGGGTGAAAACCACTCTTCTGTTTTTACTGTTTTCCATGACGACCGTATTGCGCTCGTTATCAGTACTGGCCTTGTCCAAACTGGCCACAAAGAACTTCCCCGGGTGGTAATGAACGGACAAGACTTCCCCCTCACAAGGGATTCGGTTAACGTGCACATTAAAGGGACTCATAAAAATACTGATTTTACGGAAGGAGCCCGAATAATGCTCCCCATCTCGCAGGGCTTCGACCTTAAGCACCCTACCGTCAGCTGGAGAAACCAGCAACTGACTCTCTCCCGGAGAAACCCGAAACGGATCCCGAAAAAAATAAATGCAAAACAAGGCCAGCGCACTCGCCAAGACTCCCAAGGGCCAAAATAAAAAATACCCGAGTAGAGTGATCAGTAGGGCGATCCCGATAAAGGGATAGCCCTCTCGGGCGATGCCCCATTTTCCTGGAGCCATTAAAGGAGTTTCCGTCGTCATGGTAGAAGCCGTAGTAAAGTCAGACATAACTTAAGCGGGATTGAGAATTTTCTTCCCCCGATGCAGGGCAATGTTTCCCGTGCGAACCGTTTCAAGAATTTCAAAAGGTTGGAGCGCTCGAAGAATTGTATCGATTTTTTCTTGTTCTTCGACAAATTCCAAAACCCAGAGACGCTTTTTCTCTTCGAAAAGCACCCGAGCACCATACTCTTGCATCAAAGCTTTTAGACCTTCTTCTTGTTCGCTGTTCACGCGAACTTTTACCAAACACAACTCGCGACGCAAGGTATCTTCGGTAGAGAGATCTACCACCTTGAGCACATCAACCAAACGATTGAGCTGTTTTAGAATTTGCTCGATGATTTGATCGTTGCCATGGGTCGTCAAAGTGATGCGACTATAGCGACGATCCGGAGTCGGAGCCACGGACAAGGCGTCGATGTTAAAACCTCTACCCGCAAACATCCCGGCGACTCGCGCTAAAACGCCGAACTCGTTTTCAACTAAAACCGAAAAAGTATGGTAGTGTTCGCTGCTATGCATGGGATCCCTAAGCTAAAACGATATCGGTCACGGCACCTCCCGCAGGCACCATGGGATACACGTTATCTTGTAAAGTCGTTTGAAAGTCGATGATCACAGGCCGATCGGTAACCGCCAAGGCTTGTTCAATCACGGGACAGACCTCAGCTTTTGTAGAAGCACGCAGGCCTACGGCCCCATAACTTTCCGCCAACTTCACAAAATCGGGAAGCACCTTCATCTCCACTTCACTGAGGCGATTTTCATAAAACAACTCCTGCCATTGGCGAACCATCCCCAGAAAATGATTGTTCATGATAGCAACGATGACTGGAGTCTTCCACTCCACGGCGGTGGCTAGTTCTTGGATGTTCATTTGAATGCTACCATCTCCCGTGACGCAAATAACTTTTTTGTCGGGGCGAGCCAACTGAGCGCCGATCGCTGCTGGAAATCCGTATCCCATGGTTCCCAGACCTCCCGAGGTGCACCAACAATGAGGCTCTTTAAATTGGTAAAACTGAGCAGCCCACATTTGATGTTGTCCCACGTCGGTGGTCACAATGGCATCGCCCTGGGTCATCTGGTAAAGCATATCGATGGCGTATTGAGCGGTAATTTTTTCGGGACCCTGTTGATATCCCATGGGGGCCTTTTCACGCCAGTCTTGCAATTGTTGCCACCAGGGCTCCATTTGCTTTTTATAGGCAGGAAGCTCAACCGCATCTTGCTCAGCCAAAGTCAGGAGATCGCGCAAGACCCCCTTAACATCCCCCACCACAGGAACCTCTACGGGCACGCTTTTGCCCACGTTACCCGGATCGATATCAATATGAATTTTACGGCTATGCTTGGAAAACTCCGAAAGTTTCCCCGTGACCCGGTCGTCGAAGCGAGCTCCAACAGAAACCAAAACGTCACAATGACTGATGGCCATGTTGGAATAATAAGTTCCATGCATTCCTAACATCCCCAAACTTTGGGAATCGGTTCCGGGAAAGGCTCCTAATCCCATCAGGGTCATAGCAACAGGAATACCCGTTAGCCTGGCAAGTTTCATCAACTCGTCGGAGGCACGAGACAGCACCGTACCTCCCCCCACATAAAACAGCGGTTTTTTGGCTTGTCGAATCAGATCCCAAGCTTTTTTTACCTGACCGTGATGAGCCTCATACACCACTCGCCGGGAACGCACTGGAATTTGCTCCCAAGGTTGAAAGTCGGCCTCGTGTAATTGCAAGTCTTTGGGAAGATCGACCAAAACGGGACCAGGACGTCCAGAAGACGCCAAGAAAAAGGCCTCTTTGAGGATGCGCTGCAAATCGCGAACATCCTTCACCAAATAATTATGTTTAGTGCAGGGGCGAGTAATTCCCACGATATCGGCTTCTTGAAAGGCATCATTACCAATCATCGATAGGGGTACCTGACCCGAAATAACCACCATGGGTATGGAATCCATAAAGGCCGTGGCCAAGCCTGTTACCGTATTGGTGGCCCCCGGACCACTGGTCACCAAGGCTACCCCGGGGCGACCCAAAACCCTGGCATAAGCATCCGCCATGTGCACTGCGGCCTGCTCGTGCCGCACCAAGACGTGATGAATCTCAGGATGACGAACCAACTCATCGTAAACATGTAAAATGGCACCCCCTGGATAACCAAAGACGAGATCCACCCCCATGGCCTTAAGGCCTTCCATGAGAATTCTTGCTCCCGTCATTTTGGTCATGATGCACTTCCTTGCTCTGGTCGGAATTCAATCCAACGATAAAAACCATCACCTTCAAACCGGCGAAACACCCAAGAAAAAAACCCGCGAGACAAGCCTGCGCCCAGGACTTGATACTCCACGGGGTTATCTTCACAAAATAATACTTAAATCAAGCGTTTACAAACAGATTGCCGAGTAAAATCGGGCGGAACTCAACGATAATCTCGTAAAATCTCTTCTATTCGGGTTCTTCCAGCCAATTTGGCCAATTGCATTCGTTTTTTTTCTGTCTTCTCACTGTTGTTTAAAAAAGGTTTGCGGGCTAATTTGTCCAAACGCTTTTCCAAGGTCTGATGCTGCTCCCAGAGTCCCCGGAGTTCAGCGTTATCTTGAAGATGGTTTTCAATGATCGCTACGTCTTGCGACTCCATAAAGCCTCCTTGAAATGAGTTGAAAATGAACGGCCCCCCATCCCCTCCCAGAGGAATTCTAGCGGGGTCTCAAAAAAATTTGAACCCAAATACCCCCACCCCATGATTTAAGACTGGCGCTGGCGTTCCGCCTCGCTCAAACGAAGATAATGAGGAATCAGATCTTTAGGAAATTCCGAGAAACCAGCTTGAAAACGCTCGGTTAAAACTTTCCCCAAATAGGGGGCCAGGCCACCTTGAGGCAAGGATTGCAAACGTACCCGGTCTGATGGAAGATTCTCGAGCAAAAATTCCGCAAAGAGGGCTCCTTCGCCAACTACGTTTAAAACTCCAGATGCTGCACACAAGGCCTCTAAAAACTGATCCCAGGATGAGGCACAAGGCGACATAATTTCGACGAGGCCCTGGGATTCGGCTCCATAGAGCGCCCCATAGACCTGACGATGACGAGCGTCGAGAAAAGCGGCCACTCGAGCTGAAGACTTAGGAACGGTCTCCGCAAACACTCTTAGGGTGGACTCGCCCAAAAGGGGAATTCCCAAACCCTTGGCAAGGGCCTTGGCCGTAGACAGACCGATCCTTAAACCTGTGAAGGATCCCGGACCCAAGGTAACTCCGATAAAATCCAACTGTTTAAGACTCAATCCCGATTGCCGTAGAACCTGTTCAATATTTTCAAGCAGCGTCTCGGTATGAGAGGCCCCTGAGAGGTCCTGACCCTGGGCCAGAACTTGCCCTTGAGCCAAGACCGCAACGCTTTGTTGGGCACCTGAAGTGTCCCAGGTCAATATGTTCAACCGAACCACCCCCGAATTTTGGCCACCATGTCTTTAAATCCCCAAACCGAATCAATGTCATTCACAGTCACCAAAACCATCAAGGTCAAAAGTAAAAACATCCCCACCTGTTGGGCAATGAGACGCTTTTTAGGGCTCAAAGGCTTTCGAGCCACCGCCTCGTAAGCCATAAAGACGACGTGCCCTCCATCCAAAACGGGGATGGGCAGCAGGTTAAGCACCCCGAGTTGGATGCTCAAAAAACAAAGTAAAAAAAGAAAATTGCCCAAACCCTGCTCGGCGGCCTTAGCGGAAATTTGGGCAATACGAATGGGACCGCCAAGCTCTTTGTAGGAGGCCTTCAAGGTAACCAGGTCTTTTAAAACCTTAAAGGTCATTTTGCCCAGCTCCCAATTTTCCCGGGCCCCCAAGACGATGGCCTGACCCAGGCCATAACGATGCTTCTGATAAAGGCTTGGATCGGAAAACTTCGAAACCCCTATGGTGTAGCGCTTCGCCTCTTCGTTATGAGTGGGACGAAGGCTGAATTCTAAGTTTCCTTCTCCCCGTAACACCTTCACAACAACTTCTTTTCCTTGGGAGTTCTGCACCGCTTCACTCATCGAAGCCCAATTTTCGACGGGTTGTCCACCAATGGCTACAATGCGATCTCCCACCTTGAGGCCAGCGGCTTGGGCTGGAGAATCGGCCATCACCTCACCCACAATGGGCTCTTGGTCTACGAAAAAACGGGGCTCAAAACCAACCACCCCGGCCCCACCTTTTTCACCCTCGCGAAGTTTTAAAGAAATCGTAGAGGTCTCCTGACTATCTCCCTGTAATACTTTGAAAGAAACTTGAGAGTCGGCTGGTTTGGCCATGCCCTTAAGCACCTCTCCCCAGGTGGAAACAACCTCTCCATTCACCTCCACAATTCGATCGCCTTTGAGCAGACCCGCTTGCCCGGCAGCGGAGTCGACCATTACCCCCAATAAAACAGGCTGCTCCATGAGGTAGCGAGGTTCGGACCTACCCAACAAGAACACCAAGGGCATCAACACAAAGGGTAACAAAAGATTCATCAGGGGACCTGCCAAGACCACACTCAAACGAGCCCCAAGCCCTTTAGAGTTAAAAGCCTTAGGATCGTCCATGGGCACAATCTCTTCTTCACCGAAATCCTCTTGACCCGTCATTTTGACATATCCCCCCAAAGGCAAAGCGGAGAGACAATATTCGGTTTCACCATACCGAAATTTTAAAAGACGCTGCTAAGATTTTCGATTTTTTTGATGTGAATT
>DALYDW010000023.1:6902-16932 GCA_031972915.1 bacterium | reverse complement strand
GCTTTACTGGGCCCTCAGCGACTCTGTCGATCTTCAAGTTTACTTGATGAACCAGATATTCGACTGCCTCTATCTGGGCGGATCCTGTTTGTTAGGCCCACTGACCGCTCCCGCGGGTAGCGTCACCGCCGGTGGAATTGTTTCTTCTGGTGTAGCCGATAGTGCCGTCCCCTCTTGGGGAATGCGTTTAGGCTATAACTTTGGCGAAGACAAAACCGCCAGCACCGTGGGTATTTCCTACTTAGGTGGACCCGAACAAGGCACCAACGACCATCTCGACCATATGTTCGATTTGGATTTCTCTATCAAGTTGACTGAAGAAATTCTGATGGCCGGCGAAGGAATCTATTACCAACGCAATAATCTTCCTGGCATTACCGGACCCAATGGTAAATTTGCCGGTGGACTCTTGGTGTTGGATTGGCAAGCGAACGAAGCTTGGGACCTGTTCTTCAGCTTCGGTTACGTCAACGACTTCCAGGGCGTGGTGACCGGTATCGACCAGCAGGTCTATAACTGGGTAGCTGGCTTTGGTTACCAAATCGCCGATGGTGCTAAGTTTAAGATGGAATACCGCGCCGACCTCTTTGACTACGCAAAGACCCAACCAGTGCGCCCCACTTCCCGCTTCCCGGGCTTAGTGGTGGGTGACACGACCTCTTGGTCAAACGCCGTTGCCGGAGAGTTTTCCTACGTCTTCTAAGAAAACTTTTTCGAAATTTCAGCGCGCCCGGTACCCCCAAAGTACCGGGCTTTTTTTTGCTCAAAACTTAAGCTCCTGCCCAAGTTTTAGGCCCACTTTGACCTCCATCACTCACCTCCTCCATAAAAAAAACCGTAATTTCAGGGCATTATTTTAATTTTCGCTGGCACCCAATTTGCATTCCTCTCGATCCAGTGTCAGCGCAGAGACTGCACTGGGGGGATTCGTCGATGGGGTTTTTAGAGGAGATGTATTGTGAGTCCGCCTGTTATTTCGCCTACTGTCACGCCACCTGAACCAACGTCGATTCCCCAGCAGGAACCCTTACCTGCAGCAGAAGGCCCTACCCCGCCTCTAGAAACCACGATTGCCACCCAAGGCAATGCAACCCCGCCCTATCGACTCGAAATAAATTCTGGCTACATGGGGCAAAAGTTTGGACACACCCTAGGAACTTTTTCTGGACCTTTTTATGGAGCCCGATTGGGGCAAAATTTTCCCCATGGAGGGAAACACCAATTTTTAGCCAATGCTGTTTTTCGTCAGGGGTTTTTAAAAAATAAATCGTCGGAACAAGCAGCGCCTCTATCTGTGGTTCATTTCGGCATCGAGGCAGGTTACGAATGGAACCCCTCGCCTTGGTTTAGTGCCTCTATTTTAGGAGGTATCGGAAGTAACATTTATAATTCGGCTCGAATCGGCACCCTAGAAACGGACGCCACTCCGATTCCTGTGACAAATGATGCTGCCTTATCCTTTACCTTAGGAGCGGGTATCTCCTTAGCTAAAGGCATCTTAAATTTAGGTGGAAGCTTTCAATCCAGTTTTGGTCTGCAACTAACTCCCGACGAAAAATATCCGCAAAAGATGGGAGTTAACCCTCTTGGCTACAACGTGCAGGTGGGATTGGATTTAGCAAAGATCACAGCAGCTGCAGGGGGGCAATTCGCGCTCCCCGTCGCCAGCGCCTTCACAGAAGGATTAAGTCTAGGCTTATTGATTGACGGCAGCTACACCCACAGTTTTAACGAGCCCCGCAATCACATCAACGCCTATCGAGTCTTCGATTCTCGCAGTGATCGCCCCATGATGAACTTAGCACAGTTGTCTCTCTTGCGCCCCTCCGACGAGGCCTATCCCTTCGGCTTTGGGTTAGTCTTGGATACAGGTGAAAATCCTGGAGTCTCCGGAGCCGCCGACTCCTTCAACGGCGATTACTACGATCTGCAACAGGCTTGGGGTGAGATACGCCTACCCATCGGCAATGGCCTCACCTTACGAGCAGGCAAAATCGCCACCCCTATTGGCTTGGAAGTTTTAGAACCCATCAATGCTCAACTCAGTCGCTCCATGGCCTTTGGATACGCCATCCCTTTCACTCACATGGGGGCTATACTTCAATATCCCATCAACGACGCGATTTCTCTTCATGCCGGAGTCGTCAATGGTTGGGACAACGTCCTGGGCCGAGATTCTGGCCCCTCCGCCATTATGGGAATCAAGGCACAGGCCCACAAACGCCTGTTCCTTAGCGCCATCGCGGCCACCGGAGTGGAGTCGGGACGGTTTCGCAGCGTTGCCGACTTGATTGCCACCCTGGATTACAACCCCTTCACTCTCACTTTCAATCTCGATTGGGGACATGAAGGCTCAAAAGGTGACGACTTACCCAAAGCCGATTGGGTGGCGGCTTCCCTCAGTCCTCAAATCAAAATCCACGACCAATTTTCTCTTTCGGGTCGAGCTGAGTTTTTCCACGATCCCCAAGGCGCTCGTACCGGCACCCCTCAAACCTTGGGATCGGAGATCTTCACAGCCCACGTCCGACCGCTTCCCAAAAAATATCATCGCTTTTTCCCCTTGGAAATTCGGGCAGAGGTTCGTCACGACCACAGTACAGACCTTAGTTTCTTAAGGGGGCAAGTCCCATGGAAAGCTCAAACCACTTTCGGCATCGGGCTCACTCTCTACTACGACAATCTTTTATCCTTTAAACGCTCCAGGTAAGGGTCCATCAAGGCCTCGGAATCTCTCCCCGATTCCGAGGCCAATTTCTTCTTCGTCTTCATCCTTAAAATCACCGATTAAGACTTTACCCCAGACCCGGTTAGGGTTACTCAAACCGCGTGACAGCCCAAGCCCCATTCCTAGTTTTTGAAGGCATTGAAGGATCGGGAAAAAGTACCCAAGCCCGCCTGTTGGCCCAAGCCCTTGAGGCCCAGAACAAAAGGCCCCTGCTCACCCGTGAGCCTGGCGGTACTCCTCTGGGCACACAAATCCGCCGACTTGTCTTGCAGGGCAACCCCGAAGACATTCATCCCCTCGCCGAGTTGCTACTCTACGAAGCAGATCGCGCACAACATGTGCAAACCATGATTCAGCCTGCCTTACAAAAAGGACAATGGGTAATCTGCGACCGCTTCGAAGATTCAACGCGCGTTTACCAAGGAGTCGCAAGAGGCTTTCCCGATGCCCTGATCCGACAGATCAACGCCCTCACAACCAATGGTCTGAGTCCAGATTTAGTTTTTATTATCGATTGTCCGGCCGAAGTGGGACTGAAGCGCTCCCAAGCTCGTTTAACCCAAGAATCAAGCCCAGAAAACCGTTTCGAAAAAGAAGCCTTGGACTTTCACGAGCGAGTGCGTCGAGGTTTTTTAGCATTAGCTTCCCAAGAACCCCAACGCTATCTGGTATTGGACGGCACCCTCAGCCCTGAAAAGCTCCACGAGATCATCCTCCAAAACCTGCAGACCTGGATTGAAAAAAGCTAGAGCCCAGCATGGACACAAGTTTACCCTTTGTGGGGCACCGACAAATCTGGCAGACCTTGATAGAACTGCACCGAAACCAAAGGTTGCCCCATGCCCTTTTGCTGACAGGGCCCGAAGGCATCGGAAAACAACGCCTTGCTCGATGCTTGGCTCAAACGCTTCTGACAAACTCTCAAAATTTCCCGAATGGGCACAATTTAGAAATTCAACATCCCGATTTTTACTCCCTCGAATCCGAGGGCAAAGTAATCAAGATCGATACCATTCGGGAAGTCCGTAAGGTCATGGCCTTTGCTCCCCTGGGGGGAAAGCATCGAGTCGTTTTCTTAAACGATGCTCACCAACTCAACACAGCCGCCGCCAACGCTTTACTCAAAACATTAGAAGAACCTCCTCCCGAAACCTTTTTTCTACTGATCTCCCATGCGCCCGGTTGGTTGCCACGCACCGTTTTAAGTCGCTGTCAAACCTTGCGATTTTCTCCGCTGACCTTAGTCGAATTGCAAAAGGTGTTCTCGCTCCTAGAAACTCCGACTCCCTCTCCAGAAATTTTACAAAAATGTCAGGGATCCGTGGCCCTAGCCCTAAGATTTCAGGCCTTGCAAGACCTGCTCCCCAAGAGCCAAGCTCTACAACCCGGCCCTGGCGCCCTAGGGTTTGCCCAAGCCTGGCAACTCGCCCAAGAAACCGACACACGAAATCTCAGTGAAGATTTTTTGCACGGGCTACTGGCACTTCTGCATCAAATCTTGCTTCAAGAATCGCCCACCTCCGATGCACGTTTTCGATTACTTGACCTGGTCGATCAAATTTTGGAAATGCAACGGGGATTGCGACAAAATCTCAATCCTAAGATTCACCTGACTCGATTATTACTTTACCTACAAGAGCCCTGGAAACACCCGCTATGAACCACGGAAAAAGTTTTTATCTGACCACCGCCATTGATTATGTCAACTCCCTGCCGCATATCGGTACGGCCTATGAAAAAATCGGCGCCGACACACTGGCCCGTTTTCTTCGGCTCGAAGGTTTCGATGTGCGCTTTCAAATGGGTAATGATGAGCATTCTACCAACGTGCTCAAAGCGGCCCGCCAACAAAATCTCGATCCAAAACTCTACTGCGATCAAATGCGAGAAAAGTTCACCGACATCTGGAAAAAACTCAACATCAGTTACGACGACTTTATTCAAACCAGCGAAGCACGCCATCACACGGCGGCCAAACTTCTCTTCGAAAAAATCGCGGCGACAGGAGACATCTTCGAAGGAACCTACGAAGGTTGGTATTGCGAATCTTGCGAAGCCTTCTATACAGAAAAAGATTTAGTCGATGAGCTTTGTCCTCACCACAAACAAAAACCCAAATGGCTCAAAGAAACGAACTACTTTTTCAGGCTATCTCAATACGGACCGGCCTTATTAAAGCATATTCAAGAACACCCCGAGTTCATTCTTCCAGAAATTCGCCGCAATGAAATTTTAAAATTACTGGAAAGTGGCCTCGAAGACATTTCCGTTTCCCGATCGGGAGTCGAATGGGGCATCCCTTTGCCTCAAAATCCAAAGCACGTCCTTTACGTGTGGTTCGACGCGCTCATCAATTATTTGAGTGCGCTGGGCTTTGGCAACGAGGCTACCCAATTCGACAAACGCTGGCCCGCCCAACTGCATATTATCGGTAAAGACATCACCCGCTTTCACTGTGTGATTTGGCCTGCCATGCTGATGAGCGCCGGACTCCCCCTCCCTAAAACTGTCTTCGGTCATGGTTTCGTCTACTTGAGAGGCGAGAAAATGAGCAAATCCTTGGGCAACGTGGTAACTCCCATGGACGTAGCCGATGTCTACGGAGCAGACGCCTTACGCTATTACCTACTGAGGAATTCCAGTTTTGGAGCCGACGGCAATTTTACTTGGGAGGATTTCATCACTCGATACAATGCCGATTTGGCCAACGATTTGGGAAATCTGCTGAATCGTTCCCTAGGCATGGCTCATAAATATTTCGCTGGAAAAATTCAGCGTGGTACCGAGACTAGCGAAGACGAAACCCTCGTTCGCCTCACCAACGAAACTGCCCTAAAGATTCGCCGGGGCTTCGACTATCTAAAAGGCGATCTCAATTTTCATCAAGCCTTAGAAGCCCTTTGGGCCCTGATTGGGGCCGCCGACAAGTACATCGACCAAAGCGCGCCCTGGACCCTGAAAAAAAATGGCGACGAGGCCAGATTAAATCAAGTGCTCTGGAATATCTTCAACGTGATTCGCATCGTAGGCCTGTGGCTTTTCCCCTTCATGCCCGAAACCAGTCAAAAAATTTATGCGCAACTCGATCTGCCCATGCCACAATCCTTCGCTGAAGCCACTTGGAATAACTTCCCCCAAGAGCACCTGTTAGGTAAGGCCTCACCCCTGTTTCCCAGAATCGAGAAAGATACTTCGGTATCCTAACCAATTTTTAGGAGACTAAATCCGGGGTTTTCTACTATACCGGTCGGGTTGGAGAATGAATCTATGGAATCCAGTCCTACCACGCTTTGGGCCATTATTGGCCTGCTCCTGATCACTGCAGAAATTTTTACGCACTCCTTTTTTCTGTTGTTTTTTGGCATCGGGGCTCTGTTAGTGGCCTTGCTTCGAAGTCTGGTGACCTTACCCAACTCGGAAACCGAAATCTTACTCTGGGCCACCTTGGGATTAGTGGGCGTTTTTATTTTTCGCAAAAAGCTCATGGGGCGTTTCAAAACACAAACCGTGAGCTTTTCTGACCAGCATCAAATTATCGTGCTCGACCAAAGCATCCCTGCTCACGGAGAAGCTCACATTTCTTATCAAGGCAGCACCTGGATCGGAGTTAATCCGAGCCACGAAGTTTTACATCAGGGACAAAAAGTTAAAATCGCTCGTACCGAAGGAATTAAACTCATCCTTCAAGCCCTCTCTCAAGAGGCTTAAAAAAATCGGAGAACTCTATGCCTGTCTTTGCTCTCGTTTTTCTTATTTTCGCCGTTATTTTTGTGTTTCGCACCATTCGCATCGTCCCCCAACAGCGAGCCTTCGTTATTGAGCGACTGGGAAAATACCATCGTACCCTAGATGCGGGACTCCACTTCGTCATCCCCTTTCTAGACAATGTTCGCTACAAACACGATCTCAAAGAGGTGGTGCTCGATATCGCCGAACAGGTTTGCATCACGAAGGATAACGTACAAGTTGGAATCGACGGAGTGCTTTTCTTCAGAGTCATCGATCCCAACAAAGCCTCTTACGGCGTTAACAACTACATCCAAGCCATTGTTCAACTGGCTCAAACCACCTTAAGATCCGAGATAGGAAAAATTGATCTCGACCGAACCTTTGAAGCCCGAGAACAAATCAACAACGCCATCGTCATGGCCATCGACAAGGCCACCGATGCCTGGGGAGTAAAGGTCTTGCGCTACGAAGTAAAATCCATCACTCCACCCCGGGATGTTTTAGCCGCCATGGAAAAACAAATGCGGGCCGAACGAGAAAAACGCGCCAGCATCTTACAATCCGAAGGAGACCGTGACTCTCGAATCAACGTGGCCGAAGGTCTTAAACAAGAGGTCATTAAAAACTCCGAGGGCGACAAGCAAAAGCAAATCAACGAAGCCGAGGGTCAGGCTCAGGCCATTCTCGCCGTCTCTGCAGCTACCGCTAACGGTATCCGTGTGGTCGCCGAATCCCTCAACCTGCAAGGCGGCAACGATGCCGCTCGACTTAAAATCGCTCAAGAATATGTAGAGAGGTTTGGTGAGTTGGCTAAAACCAATAACACGCTCATCATCCCGGCCAACGCAGCAGACGTGGGAGCCATGCTCGCCACGGCGTTTTCTATACTAGAACGCGGTAAGCCCACAGCCTCGTAAAAAAGAGCCTAAAGCCTAGAATCTATTGGCAATGCATTGTCTGGTTTGAATTTTAGAGCGGTCTTGACTGGAATGCGCTCATTTTTATTTGGTTATTTGCCCCGACCAAAACCGTACTGATGCACCGGAGCATTGCCCGTGGAATCGACCACTTCAATGCGACGACCCGATTGCTGCTCCCACTTTTTTAAGGCCTTTTCCAAAATGGGTTGATTGAGGGACCACAGCTCTTGTCCCTCACCCGCCAAACTCACAGTGGAAAACAAATGATAAGAAATAGAAAAGTTCTGAAAACCCGTCTCGTCGGGCCCACCCCACACGATAAAAGTACAAGGCTCTTGGATCTGCAAGCGCGTGGGCAAGTCGTCACGGGGGGAAGTTCGCAAAAAACCGATAATGTTGAGATTAATCCGCAAGGTCCAGAGCGGCTCCTTCAGATTCTTCATAATGAGCATCAACTCATCTAAAAAGGTCTGTTGGTCGAGATTGCTTTTCTGAACGTGTTGAGTGGCATCGTAGGTAATAACCTCCAAAGAATCGGGGGTCACAACACCAAAGAAGGAGCGTAAAAAATTAAAGACCTGCTCAAAAAACCAAACATTGGTTTCTTCGGGAGACATGGCGGTAAAATTCATATTGGAATTAAAGCCCCAAGCCCCCACCACATCATGCTTCTCACGACTATGCTCTAAAAATTCATCGAAGTTCTTGAGCATGGTAGGTCAAACCTTTTTGCAAAATAGAAGTTTGAGAAACCTCGAGGGAAACTCGCTCTGGCAAGACACCAAGAGTACTTTGCGGACACATTCCCCAATAGAATACAGCCAAGAGCATCAATACCAAGACAAATCGCAAACCTCGCGAAACCGCAAAGCCCTGCTGTCCCTCCTGAGGCTCGTAAAAATACATTTTCACCACAGGGCTCAGGTAATAGTACAGAGAAACGGCGCTCATGAGAATAGCAACGACTGACAAACCATAGAGCCGATACTCGATGGCCTGGGCGAAAAGCAGATATTTTGCCATAAAGCCTGCCGAAGGAGGAATCCCGGCCAAACTAATGAGAAAAATGCTGAGTGCTGCAGCCAAAAAGGGAGAACGTGAACCCAAGCCCCGTAGCTGGTCAAGAGAATCAACCTCTTCAGCTCCACGACTTAAAGCCGTTAAAATTCCGAAGGCCCCCAAACTCAATAAACTGTAGACCAAAAGGTAGAATAAAATAGGCCTCAAGGAAACTTCGGAACCGGATCCCGCTTGAATGACCGTGCTTAATCCCAAGAGCAGATACCCCGCATGGGAGATAGAAGAATAAGCCAAAATGCGCTTTAAAGAGCGCTGTCGTAAAGCCGCGAGGTTTCCAACCACAACCGTGGCCAAGGTGAGAAAACTAAACAAAGAAATCAAATGCAAACCCTGCCACGGGACAAAGGCCCAAAGCAGACGCACAAGCGCACCAAAAGCGGCCACTTTAACTCCAGCGGCCATAAAACCAACCATAGGCATTGGAGAGCCCTGATAAACATCGGGCGCCCAAAAATGAAAAGGTACGGCAGCCACCTTAAAGCCAAAACCGGCCAAGACCAAGACCACACCCAATCGGAATAAAAAGGCCCGATCCGCGCTCACTGGCTGACGCAACATTTCCACCACATCGAAATGTCCCGTGGCCCCATAGAGAAAGGCAACGCCCAATAATAAAAATGCAGCCGCCACGGATCCTAAAAGAAAATATTTTAAGGCGGCCTCACCCGAGCCCAACTCCTGACGACGCATTCCCACCAGACCATACAAGCCCAAACTCATCAGCTCTAAAGAGAGAACCAAAGTTAATAAATGCGTACTGGCTCCCAATAAGGCCATGCCCGCCACGCAGAAGAGTAACAAAGGCACGGCCTCAGGCACTCTTTCTTCCTGAGAGTTCAAATAACGGGCAGAAAGCAAAATAGTAAGAATGCCCACCCCACACAATAATGCTCCCAAAAAACAAGACAAAGGATCGATCGTGAGAAATCCCCCCACCCACTGGGTGCCCCGACTCAAAAGAAAACCAAAACCGGCGGCAGCCACCCCCAAAGTTACCAAGGCCGAAACCCTGGCCATTTCGATGGCTCGAGCCAGGGGCAGCACCGAGGTCAATAAACTGACAAAGGCCCCCAAAACCACCACCCAATAGGGCCAGGCCATAACATAAAGCTGGGCGAATAATTCCTGCGTATTCATGGCTACCTTTCCCCCTTAACGGAAGCTTCCAAACCCTGTCGGACCTCGCCCCAAGACACCTTTTGTCCAGTACTCGGCTCAGACTGCACACGACGCGTTTCCAAGCGTTGCAACAAAGCCAGAGTGCTGGGTTCGATCTTCTTCAAAAAGAAATCCGGAGCCATCCCCATCCAAAACACCAAAATCACAAGAGGAACCATGCAGGCCACTTCACGCGCTCCAATTTCTCGCACGCTGTGTCCTTCGGGAAAACGCGACGGCCCAAAAAAAACTCGCTCCACCATCCACAACATATAAACTGCACTGAGAATGACCCCCACCGTTGCCAAGAGGGTGGCCACAGGAAAACCCGCAAAACTTCCCGAGAGAATTAAAAACTCTCCCACAAAACCATTCGTGCTAGGTAAGGCGATGGAGGAAAAAGACATAATCAAAA
>DALYDW010000023.1:0-6892 GCA_031972915.1 bacterium | reverse complement strand
CAGGGTGTAAGCTGGCATCTGCTTAGCCAAACCGCCGTAAGCCGCAATCTGCTGGGTATGGGCACGATCGTAGAGCATGCCCACCATCAAGAAAAGTCCACCCGAAGAAATGCCATGATTGAGCATTTGATAAACTGCACCGCTCACGGATTGAGGACTCAAGGCCATCAAACCCAGCACCACAAAACCCAAATGTGCAACGGAAGAATAAGCCACCAAGCGCTTCATATCTTTCTGCACCATTGCAACCAAGGCACCATAGAGAATTCCCACCACGGCCAAGGCGATCAGCCAAGGACGAGCCATCGCCAAGGCATCGGGAAACAAGGGCATGGCAAAACGTACCAAGCCGTAAGTTCCCATCTTTAATAAAACTCCGGCCAAGATTACGCTACCCGCGGTGGGGGCATCGGTGTGGGCATCGGGAAGCCAAGTGTGCAAGGGCACCAAGGGTACCTTGATGGCAAAGCTCAGGGTAAAGGCCGCGAACAACACAATTTGCACCGCCAAGGGCAGATCCAACTGCAACCAATCGGACAAAAGAAAACTTTGGCCGGCCTGGAAGTAAAGATAGATCATGGCAAGCAGCATCAACAGCGAACCCACCATGGTAAAAATAAAAAACTTCAAGGCCGCGTAAATGCGTCGCCCATGCCCGAAAATCCCAATGAGAAAATACATGGGGATCAGCATGGCTTCCCAAAAAATATAAAAGAGAAAGGCATCGAGAGCCATCAGGCTACCCAACATCCCCGTCTCTAAAAGCAGGAGAAAAAAGTAATAAGTTTTATGTTTTTCCTGGATGGATCCCCAAGAAAATAACGTGGCCACAACCATCAAGAAGGTCGTGAGAATCACCAACCAAAGGGAAAAACCATCTATCCCCAAGGCGTAGTGAACACCCAAAGCAGGGATCCACGGCGAATTAGCCGTAAATTGAAAGTCGGCCACGTTTTGAAAATGCCAAACCAAATGCAGAGAAAGCACGAAAGTCAACACGGCCGTCGCTAGAGCCACCGCCTTTACGGCCACGACTTTTTGACTCGGCACACAGAGCAAAAGCCCCGCTCCCAATAAGGGAAGAAGAATCATACAGGTCAAAATGTGAGTTGCAATCCATTCCATAGAATATCTTCTTGTCGCTCCTGCTTGGGCCCCTTCGTCACCGGGGGTCTGTCTCGCTTCTGCTGTCGAAGAGAAACCGGCCTGAAATCGAGCTTATCGTCAACGCCTCTCCAGAGCCCCCCCTCGACCCATCCCTATCCATTAACCAACACCACCATCACCACGATACCGACAATGGCTAAGAAAAAATAAAAGGCGTAACGGTTGACGAGCCCGTTTTGTAAACGGTTCACCCAGCCTCCTACCCACGATAAGGTACGCGCCGAACCATTGACCACTGCCCCATCGATAAAGGCCTGATCAACCACTCCAGCAAAAAAAGTCTCCGAGGATCTTCTCAACGGCTGCACCACCAGAGCCTCATAAATGTCATCGACGTAGTATTTGTTGCGGATCAAGCGATAGAGTGCTGAAAAAAACTGAGCTATTTTTTCAGGCACCTGAGGAAATTTAAGATAAAACAAGGCTGCCACCAACGCAGCCGCCAGGGCGTTAAAAACAGAAGCTCCCATTAGGGCGAGTTCTTTAAATTTTTCTGCTTCTCCCATCACTGGACCATGACTGCCAAGAGGAAGAAACTCGTGAAGATAGTTGTGAAAGCCTAAGACATGGGGGGCGCCGACCCAGCCTCCACACAGGCTCAACAAGCCCAACACCATCAACACACTTGTCATGGTCCAGGGGGATTCGTGAAGATGGGACTTGGCATGGTGGGTCAAGCGCTCTTGACAAAAAAAGGTGAGAAAGCAAAGGCGAAACATATAAAAACTAGTGAGTACCGCCGTAACCATCGCCAACACACCCAAAGCGGTGTGACCGCGGTGAAATACCTCCCACAGAATTTCATCCTTAGAAAAAAATCCAGCAAAAGGAGGAATTCCCGCGATGGCCAAAGTCGCCAAAATAAAACTCAAGCTCGTCCATGGCAGTGATCTACGCAAACCTCCCATGCGACGAATGTCTTGCTCCCCTGAAAGGGCGTGGATCACCGAACCGGCTCCCAAAAAGAGACAAGCCTTGAAAAAAGCGTGGGTCATCAGATGAAACACGCCGGTGGTATAGGCACCTACTCCCATGGAGAGAAACATATAACCCAACTGACTCACGGTGGAATAAGCCAACACTTTTTTAATATCGTTTTGGGTCACCCCAATCGTCGCCGCAAAAAAGGCCGTCAATCCTCCCACCCAGGCAATGACCTCCAGGGTTTTAGGGGCCATGTCGAAGAGAAAATCCAAGCGGGCAATCATGTAAAGACCCGCTGTCACCATGGTGGCCGCGTGAATCAAAGCAGAAACCGGCGTGGGGCCCGCCATGGCGTCGGGCAACCAGACATACAGAGGGATTTGTGCCGATTTTCCCGTGGCGCCTACGAACAATAGAGCCGTGATGCAAGTCGCCATTCCCGCCAATAGAGGGGCGTGACTCTTGAGGTAAGAAAACTGCAGGACATTTTGTGTACCCTGAACCCCAGGAAGCAAGACTGACAAAATGACAAAGATACCTAAGAGAAAACCGAAATCACCGATTCGATTGACGACGAAGGCTTTTTTTCCGGCATAAGCCTTGGCCGGATCTTCAAACCAAAATCCGATTAGGAGATAGGAGCACAATCCCACGCCTTCCCATCCCAAAAACATCATGAGTAAACTATCCCCCAACACCAAGGTCAACATGGCGGAGAGAAACAAATTGAGATAAGAAAAATAACAACCGTAGCCTTCGTCTTCTTTCATGTAACCGGTGGAGTAGAGATGGATCATGGTGCCGACACCGGTGATAATCAGCGTCAGTAAAACGGAAAGCCGGTCTAAAGCAAAACCCACGGAGACGTTAAAACTCGCAACCGAAATCCAAGAAAACAAAGTTTCGGTCAAGGCTTCGGTCTTACCTTGAAACAAAAACGGCCAACTTAAATTCACAGCCCAAATAAAGGCTAACAGGGGAAATCCTACCCCGAACAGGCTAACCCAAAAACGGGAGACCGGCTTCCCCCGAAGGGTGGCCGTCAAAGCAAGGGCCCGATTTAACAGAGCTCCGAGCAAAGGAAATAAGACGATAAGACTAATCGACACGGATGGCATCCTTCAGCTGGGTGATCTCCGTGGACATCACAGTGCCACGGCGACGAAAAATCAAAATGACAATGGCGAGACCCACGGCCGCCTCCGCCGCCGCCAATACAATCACAAAAAAAGCCGTGACATGTCCGGCTACATCCCCCCAAGAGCGGGCAAAAGTGACGAAGGCCAAATTTACGCCATTGAGCATGAGTTCTAAAGACATGAGGGCAATGAGCAAATTACGGCGCAACACCACGCCCGCAAACCCCAGAGTAAACAGGGCCACCGCCACCACTAAATAAGCATTAAGAGGAACCATCATGTTTCCGGCGCCATCCTTCTCAATTCTTTTCTTGAAACCCGTTTCTTGAGGAACGAGTTGAGTCAATTCAACGTTTAAGCCCCAAATCCTTCTTGGCAAGCAATACGGAGACGACCAGGGCCACCGTCAACAAAACCCCCGTCACTTCAAAGGGAACCCAATAACGTAGGAACAATTCGGCACCCACCGAAGTTACCGAACCAAAATCTTTGGAAAGTTCTGGAAGAGGCAAAGGCCACAGACTCACCACCATGCTCAACAGTAAAAAAATCAAAAGCCCAGCCAAAGATAAAACCACCTTACCCACTCGGCTGGGGCTACGCTCCTCCAACTCTTCCGCCTTGAGATTGAGCAGCATGATGATAAAAACGAAAAGCACTAAAATAGCGCCCGCATAGGTAAGCACCTGAATGACAGCCAAGAACTCCCCCTGCAACAAGGCGAAAAGTCCTGCCACTGACACCAAAGTCACCACCAAAGAGAGCGCCGAATGTACGGGGTTTTTCCCGGCGACGACACCGATGGCCGACAACAAAGTCAAAGCCGCCAACAAATAAAATGCAATGCTCGCACCCATGATCGTCTTCAGAATAAAATGGCGTGGTCTCGCGACACGCTGTTTTTATCTTCCCTTTCTGCTCAATAAAAAAACTGAAAAACACCCATTCCTATCAGCTCAATAAAAACACGCCCGCCGTCACCATCACATTGAGAATGGCCAGAGGCAACATGACACGCCAACCCAACGCCATAAGCTGATCGTAACGAAACCGAGGCAAGGTCCAGCGTACCCAGATAAACACCCAGCAAAAAAACAGGATCTTTGCCAAGAAAAATCCAAACTGAAACAAAGCTGTCGCAATCTGAGAACCTGAATTACCCAAGGGCAAAATCCCGAAAAATACCTGACTGGCAATAAGCCCCATCCCTAGCAGCAACACTAAAACTCCGATTTTGAGCTTTTCACGATCGCGGGCATCACCATAATGAACCGGAGCGGGTTTACGCATCAGGGCTACGCCCCCAATCAAGGCTAAAACTCCCGCAATTAAAAGAGAGTAATAGAGAATCTCAGACGCATGGGAGCGCAACAACTCGGTCGACAAAAGAGGAATCTGCCACCCTCCAAAAAACAAGGTGACCATCAGCGCTGAAATCACGAAGATATTGACGTATTCACTCATCATAAAAAGAGCGAATTTCAGCGAGCTGTACTCGGTATGATACCCTGCTACCAACTCGGCCTCCGCCTCCGCCAAGTCGAAGGGAGTACGATTAGTCTCCGCAAAGGCCGCCACTAAGAAGAGAATGCAGGCCACAGGCTGGCGAAGAAAATTCCACCGATACAAAGCGCTTCCCTGGTCGGCGACGATGGTTCCCAGTTCTAAACTTCCAGCCAAAATCAAAACCCCCACCACAGACAAGGTTAGGGTCAACTCGTAGCTAATCATTTGGGCAGAAGCTCGCAATCCGCCCAAGAGGGAATATTTATTATTGCTCGACCAACCCGCCAACATGATGCCGTATACTCCTAGGGAGGAAATGGCGAACATGTAGAGGATTCCTACGTTGAGATCTACGGCCTGCAAAGAAATCTCCTGCCCATTCCATTGCAAGGGGGCAGCCCAAGGTATCACCGCAAAGGTGACAGAGGCCACTGCCATGGCAATGAAAGGCGCCAAGGTATAAAGAAAGCGGTTGGCCTGACTGGGAAAAATATCTTCCTTAAAAATGAGTTTCACCACATCGGCCAGAGAATGGACCAAGCCCCATAAGCGAACGCCACCAATGGAGGCACGATTGGGACCTCGTCGATCTTGAATGTAAGCGGCTCCTTTGCGCTCCAACCAAATCAAAAAAGGCAGAACTTGCAAGATCACCAGCAAGGGCACTAAAATTTTTAGCAGCATCAACAGCATAAATCACTCACAACAACCCAGAGGACACCCCATCGTTAGACCAACTCCTTGCCCTCTTTTCCCAAATCCCCGTAGTTGAGAGAAAAAGCTTCTCGCAGCAAGGTCTCCGCTCCAACTCCCTGCCATGCTTTTCCCATCAACTGAGCAATTTGCGCCAACCACTCCCAGGCGGGCTTGGCTTGTCCCCGCGGAGCCAAAATCTTGTCAAACTTTTGCACTCGTTTTTGGAAGTTCGTAAAGGAGCCCACCTGCTCAGAGAAAAAGGCCACCGGCAACACAACATCGGCCTGAGACACAGCCGCGGTTTCATGGGAAGACAAGAGAATTAAAAAGGCTCCTTGCTTGCGCAAGGCCACACAATGTTGTTCTGATAACTCTCCTAGGGCTAAAACCACCTGACCCAAGCTCTCATGAGGCCAAGGTACGAAACCCAAATGCTCCACCCCGGCTCGATTGGGATTTTTATCGGCCTTAATCAAAAAATCGTCGGAGAAGGGCTGCTCAACTTCACGGGCAGAATAATAAACTTGAGAAACCCCCAACTGCAGAGCCAACTTTTTTAGAGCTCCGTTATTTTCGTTGGACTCCAAGGCCGACCCCACCAACACGAGCTCTTGGGATCCCGCTCGTTGCAAAGCTTGGACAATGGCCGTTAAAGCAGCCAGCTCGGTTGTTTCTTCGGAACGTCCCTCCACCTTAAGCCGAGGTCGAATCAAACGATCTTCGTTGATGGCCGTATAAGAAAGTCGACCAGCGTCGCAAGTCCAACACTGGTTGACTGCCTCATTTTCACGAGTGCGATAACGCCAAACCTTACCTTCGTCGTGATCAATAAAAATATTGCAACCCGTCGCACACCCCGTACAAATCGAGTTTCCACTTTTCAACAACCACACACGTTTTTTGAAACGGAAGGGTTTACTGGTCAAGGCACCCACGGGACAAATATCAACCGTATTGAGCGAATAAGGGTTATCCAACTGCCGACCCGGAAAAGTCGTCAAGGTCGAGCGATCCCCGCGATTGCTAAAACTGAGTTCTCCAGAATGAGAAATCTCATCACAAAAGCGCACGCAGCGACTGCATAAAATGCACCTCTCATCATCCAACATGACATTGGGCCCCAAGTCGACCTTCTTCGGCTTCTTCACCTTGTCTTCTTCAAAACGAGAATCACTGGTGGCATAGCTCATGTAAAACTCTTGCAGCTTACACTCCCCCGCCTGGTCGCACACAGGGCAATCGATAGGATGATTGATGAGAATAAACTCCAAAACGTTTTTTTGCAGAGCCTTAACTTGCTCAGTCTGGGTGTGAACCACCATGCCTTCGGTAGCTCGGGTATTGCAGGAAATCTGTGGCTTGGGGGATTTTTCAATGTCCACCAGACACATTCTGCAATTACCCACGATGCTCAGCTTAGGATGATAACAAAAATGTGGAATGGAAATGCCGTGCTGACG
>DALYDW010000022.1:14367-17820 GCA_031972915.1 bacterium | reverse complement strand
TTGGTCTACGAAACCAAAGGTCGCATGTTCGAATCATGCTGGGTGCGCCATTTTTCATTCCTGACCTGAGTTCGTTTTATAAACTCAAACCCAAAAAATCTTGGTGTTAGGAAAACGAAATGAAAAACACTGACAACTGGATTCCACAAGATCTGTTCCTCGTGTACTGCGGAGAGAATTCAGAAAAGCTTTCCGCCTTTTACGAAAAAGCACTCTCTAAAAAAACACCATCGGTCTTGAGCGTGAACTGGCTGGCCCTCTTAGTTTTTCCCGCGTGGCTTGGATACCGAAGACAGTGGGCTCTATTGGCCACCTTGGCGGGGATACTTTTTGTTTTGCCTTTTCTGGAGGCGGCCTTCGCATTTTCTATTCCACAAAGTGCCATCTCGGGGGTGTTTCTTTATTTTGGATTCATGGCCAACGGACTTTTATTATCCTCGGCAAATACCGTTTACCTAAAACTGCAAAAAAACGGATTAAGTGAAAGTTTGATTCGCGAAAAAATCAGCGGTCGCGCTTCGAAATCGCCAGGTTTGGCGATTGTGGCTTTAATCCTATGTGTAGGGCTGATATTTTTGTCGGAGTATCTCGCTGACGTCACCTTCGCAAATTCGTAAGCCAAGCGGACGATTTTTCCTGGTCACAACTCTCAGTTAACTCCGTAGATGAGACCGAAAAGAGCCAATTGAGCTGCAACATTCTCAAAAAGTGCGCGAGCTTGGGGTGACAGGTCTTCTTGCGCCAATTTTTCAAAAAATTCCCTAGCTTCTCTTTGAAAATCTCGATTTTGCCAAACCGCATCCACAACGGGCTTTTGTCTCATGACCGTTAATGCCCCCATGAAGAAATCCTCATCTTTGGGCCAAATTTCATAAGTCCGCATGTAAAGCAGCGCCGCTGTTACAGCCAGTCTTCTGGGAGTTTGATCGTAATGAATACCCCCCATCGAATATTGAGCACCTACCAAAGAGGTCGATTCGAACAAACCATAAAAGAAAAGCTCGGGAGACACATTTTTCGCCACCAAGAGGCGACGCATCTCCCATTCGGTATCTTCAGAAAATTTTCCCTTAGATAACTCAACCAAAAATTGAGCCACTGTAGCCAACCGAGAGTCGCCCGGAGGGATTTCGGAACATAACTGAACTAGGGTTTGAGAAAAAAACTGATGCCACTCCTCGAAGGCGAGGGACTCTCCTTCGCGGAGCTTTTGCTTGAGCTCCACCGCATTGACGCTCAAACCCTCCGAAGAGGCATCACGATAACTAGTAAGACGATTACCAAAATGACTCTCCGCTTCGGTAAGCCATGTCCCTACCTGCTTAACCAAACTCTTGCCATCCTCAAGCAACCAAACGCCATAATCCTGCCGCTGTTGAGCATGATCCCTCAGTTCTCGCACCAACTCCACGCATTGTGCAGCAATGTAAACCAGCCCTCGAATAGGGGCGAGGATCGCCGCTCCCACTGGAGTCGCCGAGAGAAATCTTCCCGAAGATTCGGCCAAGCTCAATTCGGGATCTAACAAGGCCCCCAATTGTTGGGCAATCAAAGGTTCTCCCATTCGCCCATCCTGCGGAACCTTAAGAAAATCGACTACCCCACGGGCCAAGCGGGTTAATAATCCACCCTGAGGCACTAGGGCTAAATCAGCATTACTCAAAGGCGAAGCGGCCTCGGAAGATTCAGCAGCAACTTGCGGAGAATTTTCTGACAAATTGGCTTGGGGCTTATCGCTCTCACGAGTGGAAGGATGCTCTACCGAACCGGCTAATTCCTCAGATAACAACTTGGCAGGCGACGCAACTGGATCCGAAGACGTAGAAGCCACCTGCGGAATCAAACGCAACAAAACAGGACCAGTTCCACCTTTACCAGAAGTTTTTAGTGCCTCGGAATTGTTGAAACTCAGCTCAATAAGACCGTTGTCAAACTGTCGTAACTCGATCAAGCTAGGATGTTTCTCCAAAGCCTCAACCAATAAGTCTCGTTGAACCGGATCGTAAGTCCAATGGGCCCCCGACCTGTGAAGACCATAAATATTCTCTGTCCCAAAAATGCTACAGTGGATTTCCCACTCTTTTTCAAACGCTTCCAACTCGCGCAACGATAGCTCGGTTAGTTCAGGATGAACTTGCATCCCCCGCCCTAACAGAGCGCTTTCTATCTCTAAACGCAAATTCAAAGCCTCGCGAAACCGTTCTAACAAATCACGAAATTCCGCCCCATTCACACCGTTTCTACTTTGTAAAAAATCTTCTAAAGCCAATCGCGACGCCTCGACACGAAGACTCAACAACTCCAACTCTTCTCGATATCCCTCACCCAACAAGTTCTCTACAGCTCCATTTAAATCACGGGTCAAGGGCCTCACCAAGAGACCACCCAATTCCAAACTCAACAAAAATAAAGCTCGCTCTTGCCATGCCTCTCCGCTCCACAACGCATCCCGTGCCGCGCTCAACAATCTCATGCGCCCGCTCTTCACCTCCTGATACATACCCTCAACACTGGCCCAAGCCCCAAATCCTCCTAACTTAACTCCATATCCGAGGGCATGATCCGCCCCCTGAATCCAAAGTTGTTCTCCCAAGACACGTCGTGCCTGTGAAACCCGGGCAATCGACTCTCCGTTCCATACCGCCTCCCCCCTTGCTCCCCAACCCAAGGCCTGTATTTTTGAGGCTTCCAGCAAACCGCGCTCTTTAAGGCTATTCCACAAGCCCTGACTCTTGCCCAAAAATTTAAACATCCCCGCATTGAGCAACATGTCTTCTACAAACAAGTCTTGCCTCGCCCCGCCTTCAAAATATCCGCTTAACTTTCGTTCACTGAGGGTAAAGCCAAAAGCATTTCCCCAAAAACTACCCGTCCCCACGACTTGAGCGAAGGCATCACCGTATTCTACCGCCCCCATTTGTTTTACCCAGCCCAAGTGTCCTCGAGCCATCCCCATCCCCATGCCCAAACCCCTTGCCCCCAATAAAGCGACGATCTCACCCATTCCCGCACTCAGCAACACGATACCCGCGTTCAAGGTGCAAAGTTTAAACGTCTCAGAATCTTCGTAACTTTCTAACAAGCCCGCATGGTTTCTTGAGGCCTCTAACATTACAAATTGACGACGCGCCTCTGCCTCTCGCCCCTCCAGCAACAAACGGGATACTTTGAGATATTCTCCCAACATCTCCCGATATGCCTCAGCACCCGCAATGGAGGTGGCTTCCCCAGGACTCGATAGCGCTGGGCTCAATAAGGCTCTGCCCAAGCGACTTCCCCAGTGAATTACAAAGTCACTCTGCTTGGCCGACTGCAAAGCCTGTTCATACAAACGAACTCGCCCAATGACGCCATTCCACAGGGCCACCCGCTGCAGAGAACTTTCTAAGGCCTCATAATGTGCCATTTTCAGCTGAGTGCCAGGCCTCACAGACCCAAGTAAAAGATTCAATT
>DALYDW010000022.1:0-14357 GCA_031972915.1 bacterium | reverse complement strand
TCCCCCTAAACTCAATCCCCATTCGCCTCGCCTCATCCACTCACCCCGCACCCACTCCCGCTCATAAACGAGGTACTCGTCCATCAAGCCAAGCAAATCCGCCAAGGGCTCTTTTTCTGACAAATCTAAATTTTCTAAATGCTTCACCAGATCTCGAAAAGCCAACAAGTTCTCCCTTAAGCTCTTTAAGTTCTCGCTTTGCTCAGGCTCGAAAATATTATTGGCTTCCTCGATCTCTACCCCTTCTTCTGGTTCAGCTTTCCATTCCTCCAACTCTAGTTGGGATAAATCCAAAGATAATTGGGTCTCAATGGCCTCGGCACTCTCCAAAATAAAGTCTCGATACTCCAAAAAAGAGGCCCTATTGGATTCGGAAATTTCTTCTTGCTGTAGTTGCTCCACCACACCCAACGCTGCACGATCTTCTTCTAGGCTCTCCAAGCGCTCCACACTTTTTCTTAAGTCCTCACCTGACAGAGAATTTGTTTCCAGCGCCTTTTCTCGGTTCACCTCGTGCCCGTAGGTCCCGAACAATCGTTTTAAAGAATCTTCATCATACAAACTTGTCAAACGCTCCATCTCGCGCAACAGCTGGAAATAATTCTCGGGCTCAACGACCACGGCAGCATCCAATAATAATTCTTCTACCCATGCTTGCTCTTCGTCGCTCAAGCGATCTGCAGCCCGCAAAAATAAAACTTCTTCCCTTTGCGCAGGCTCTTTTCGTCCAACTCGTTGGTCCACGGGATAAACCATGCCCAACACCTTTTGAACGACGTCACGCATCCGCCGTAAATCTAGATAAGCACGCAACTGCTCACAACGCGCCAAACCACCCCGCAACAACTCCTCATCGCCCCTCAAAAATCCCGTACTCAAAAAACTTCCCACACTCGCCTTCAAACGCTCCGAAATCGGCAAGCTCGCTAATCCTTCAATCTCTCCCCATAACACCTCCATCTGCGCCAAACGCTCCGCGGCACGGGACAATTCACCCACCGGCAACCTTCGCACCTCGTCGCGCAAACGCCTTAACTCCGATGAAAAGTCCTCCACACTCGCCATCGCTCCATCACGCGCAAACACCGGGACAAAATTAAAGTGCACCGATGACGAGATAAAACGCCACTGAGGATTTTTATGGGAAATAAAGTCGAGAGAAAAAGCCGATCTCGAAACATCAAGAGACTGTCCTGCAACACCCTGTCGAGGCCCCCAAAATTCTTCGGAAACTGGAGGAGTCGCCCCAAGTCCATCCCCTTGAGGTCCCAAGGCAAAACCGCTTCGAGAAAGAAATTGTAAGATCTTGGTCATCGGACAGAACTCTCCAACTGCCTTTTAGAGCAAATTTCATGCCGATTGAACCGACAAGATAACACACTGATAACATTATTATTTCTAGCGAGAAAGCGGTCAACGACCGAAGAAAAACTGAAGTTTTATGAAGTCCTCTCGAACCCGTTGGGGACCCAACACACCTTGAGCCCTTTAGTTTCCTAAATCCACACTCACCAATTTACTCACCCCGGCCTGCTCCATGGTGATTCCGTAAAGCACATCGGCCATTTCCATGGTCTTCTTGTTATGGGTAATAAGAATAAATTGGGATCGTCCCACCATGGACTTAACCATCTCGTTGAAGCGCTCGATATTAACATCGTCAAGAGGCGCATCCACCTCGTCGAGGAGACAAAAGGGCGAGGGCTTCAGCAAGAAAATAGCAAACACCAAACTAATAGCGGTAAGAGCCTTTTCACCGCCACTCAACAAGGTAACGTTTTGCAATTTTTTTCCCGGAGGTTGAGCGATGATCTCTACACCACTTTCTAAAATATTTTCGGGATCGGTAAGACGTAGCTCCGCGTGCCCTCCCTTGAACAGCCGAGGAAAGACTTCTTGAAACAGTTCGTTCACCTTATGAAAAGTCTCTACCAAGCGCTGCTTAGTGGTTCGATTGACCTTCTGCAAGGCCTTGGTCAAACCGTCGAGGGATTGGTCTAAATCTTGATACTGCTGATTCAAAAACTCAAAACGCTGCTGCATTTCTTGATATTCTTCAATGGCGCCCAAGTTTACGCTTCCCAGCTTCTCGAGTTTTTCTCGGAGCTCACGCGCTTTGCGTTCCTGTCCTTCCCGATCTTCGAGGGGCTTGTCGCGGTAGGATTCGGCCACCTCTCCTAAATCGAGATGATAACGCTCTAGGATTTGCTCTCGCAAAACCTGAACCTTGGTGCGCCCCTCGCTGAGCCAGCGAATGTGTTGATTGATCTCTTGGCGAAGGCTTTCAATTTGTTGGCGATCTTGCCGCAACACCGCCTCGATTTCGTGCACCGCAGCCTGCAAAGCGACCACTTGTTCTTTGAGTTGGCGGGCCTGAGATTCTTTCTCTTGAATTTCTTTTACCCACTCAGCGATGGACGCCCGACTGATTTCGATCTCCCCCTTAAACTGGGTAATGCGAGCATTGCCCGAACTGATGGCGACCATTTTGGTTTCTAAAAGTCGTTGGGCCTCGGACCGATCTTGGGACATGCGGCGCATGTCTTTTTCGAAGGCGGATTTTTTTTCCTGCACCAAAGCCAAATGAGATTTAGAATCCATCATCTGCCCACGCAAGATTTCGAGTTGCCCGCGGTTGGCGGCCAATTCTGCTTTGAATTGCTCAAGCTGAATTTCAGCGTTTTTTCTCTCTTCTTCGCCTTGCTGTAAAACCTCGGTAAAACCGTCGATTTGCCGAAGTAATTCGGATTCTTCCTGCATGGAACTAGAAATTTCTAAGGAGAGTTTGTCACGCCGCTCGCTAAGCCGTCGGATTTCGTTTTTAAGATGGTTGAGGTCTTGCTGCCGATGCACCAGCTTAAGTTCTTCGCTGTGACTGTCGCGCTTCAAAACCTCTAGGGATTGTTCCAATTGTTGAACTCTACCCCGACAAGCTTGCACTTCATCTTTTTTCTGAGCCAGTTGAGCTTCCAAACCTTGCACCTCAATGCGCAGGTCTTTGATCTCCCGTTTTTTCTCCAAAAGGGCTTGAGAGCTCTCGCGAGAACCTCCTCCAGTTACCACACCGGCAGGATCCACTACCTCACCATCCAAGGTCACTAGGGTTTTCTCTAAGCCTGGCTGATTCCAAAGCTGCAAGGCGCGCCGTAGATTCTCGACCAACACCACATCAGAAAACAAATAGTCACCGATTTGCCCCTGCTCCCCCTTGAACTTCACAAAACGATTAAGGGGCCCCAACACGCCGGGCTCACCTTCTAGGACGGGCTCTTGAGAAAACTCCTCGGTACGCAGGGAAAGGGGAATGCAACTTAAACGCCCAGAGGATTGCTCTTTTAAATACTGCAAGGCCTCCACGCCGGCTTCCTGACTTTGCACGACTACATACTGCAGCTTGGCACCTAAGACCGCACTCACCGCCGATTCGTAATGACTCTCCGTATCGAGAAAATCTGCCACAGTACCAAAGACCGAGGTCCCCTGAGGGTTTTGGCGCTGCTTCAAAAGAATATTACGAACTCCCTCTTGATAGCCTTCCAAATTTTTTTCCAAATCTTCGAGGGATTTAAGACGCGAAGATTTCAAGGCTAAGCGGTCCCGCAAGGCATTGGACTCGGACTCCAACTGAGCCAGCAACTCTTTTTGGCGAACGATCGTCGTACGCACGCTTTCAGTTTGTTGACTGAGATCCAACTTAAACTGCTGAGTTTCTCCCAACTCTTTGGAGAGTTCGTTCCAACGACTTTGATTTGATTTTAAGATGCGATCGATTTCGTCAATCTCGGCTTGATCTTTCCCGATGCGGCCCTTGATATCTACCTTGCGACGGGACAGGCTTTCCTGGCGGCCTGAGGCGTCGCTCAGTTTTTTTAACAAGCCGTACAAGACTTGATTTTGTCCATCGATACGCGAGTTGACTGATTTTTCCCGCGCTAAATCAGATTGCCACTGGGATTCCAGTTGGGCAAAACCCTGGCTGGCCTGTGCTAATTCTTCGTCGATGAATTGTTGATCTTGCTGGACATTGTTTAACGAAGATTCCAAACGGCCAAGACGATCCTTGACCATTTCGATTTCTCGCGCGGCAGCCTCGATCTGCTGTTGGGTCGACTCGATTTCACGCGTTTTGTAGTCGACTTCGGCCTGATGGAGCTGTACCGAATTGTTTTTCTCATAAAGTTCCTCTTGTAACCTCAAATAATCACGATCCTGCTCTACTAAGGTCAGGCGTTGTGTCTCTAAGGAGGTTTCGCGCTCGGCGATTCCCGCCGCGAGGGCGGCCTCCTGGATTTCGGTTTTTTGCAACACACGTTCCCATTGGGAAAGCTCTTGGGTCTTTTCGAGATAGGCCAGTGAGCCCAGATGAAGTTCGATCTCACGAAGTTCGGTTTCGATCTCACGATAGCGCTCGGCCTTGCGGGCCTGACGATCTAAAGAATTCATCTGCCGCTTCAGTTCGGTGAGAATGTCAGACAACCTGAGCAAATTGGCTCGGGTCGCTTCCATCTTTCTCAAAGCAGCCTCTTTACGACTTTTAAATTTACTGATCCCCGCCGCCTCTTCCAAAATCAAACGGCGCTCCTCGGCCTTAGAAGACAAAACCTGGCCAATGCGCCCCTGCTCGATAATCGAATAGGCTCGAACCCCAACACCCGTTCCTAAAAAAAGGTCATGGATATCTTTAAGGCGACACGGAACCTTATTGATAAAGTATTCGCTCTCCCCCGATCGATATAAGCGCCGACGAACAGCGATTTCGGAAACACCTGCAAAGGCCGCGGGCACCGCTCCGTCCTCCGCAGAAAACACTAAAGTGACTTCGGCCATTCCCGTAGAAGCCCGATGTTGGGTCCCTGAGAAAATCACGTCTTCCATGGCCTTGCCGCGTAAATGCTTGGCGCTCATTTCTCCCATGACCCAACGAATCGAATCGACGATATTCGATTTACCACAGCCGTTGGGGCCTACGATTCCCGTGATTCCGTCTTGAAACTCAATGACGGTCTTATCGGAAAAGGATTTGAAGCCTAAAATTTCCAGGCGTCTGATCTTCAAGCGGCAAACTCCCTTAAGGTTGCGCAAGCCATACGATTACGGAATTTGATCGGTGAACTCGTTTGTCAAAGGATCGACCACTGTCAACACACCCAAGCCCACAGAAGTGTAATAAACCTTCGTGATCTGCCCCAGAGCATTGGGAAAACCAGCAATCCCCTCCGCCAATACAGCCCCCACCGAAACAATAGCAGGAGTGAGAGTCTCCAAATCGGAACTGAGATCCAAAGCGAGGAGATCCCCACTAGATTGGGTAAAAAAGGCGGCCATATTCCCGTTGCTGAGGTTTCCTGCAATGCCCTGATTTAAATTTCCCGTCAAGAACAGCGGATCGGGCAGCGGGTCTTGAGGAGCTGGTGGCCCAAGGGAAAATATTTGATTGGATTGGGCGGGATCGTTGACATCTAAAACATAGGCCAAAGCAATATTTTCCTCGGCCCCCGATAAGAACAACACGGTCCCCGAAGCGTTGCTCGCCAAGGCCACAGCCCGAGTCCCGAGTCCCACTTCTAGAGGCGATAAATTCGCATCGAGATCACCCAAATCATAGAAACTCACCCAAGAAGAAGTAGAATCGGCCACCGCCAAAAGATCGGACTCAAGATCAATTGCCAAATTACCAGGCTGTCCCCCCGGTACCAAGGGGCTCAGAGGATCTTCCTCTCCCGTGAGCACGGAAAAGATATGAATAGCGCCCGTCGTAGCATCGCTGACGAAAAGACGATTACGCACTGGATCCACCGCTAACCCCACCAGTACATCGTTGCCCGTTCCTGGCACCACAATGGGAGAAATGGGCGAAGTCACCAGACCCGATTGGTTATCGTAATCTAATACCACCACCGCCGAATCCGGCCCCGGATTGGGACCCACGACGAAGAGACGTGACAGCCCTCCCTCTAAAGAGGCCACAACCCCATTGGAAGGATATTCAGGCAATAAGACAGACCCATCGGCGTCCAACAAAGGCTCTTTTGAATCTTCGGGAGAAGGAACAACCTCGTCGGTAGTGGGGTCAATCAGGTTTAACACATTGTTGCGATTGTCGATGACAAAAACGCGATTATTAGGAAAGTCAACGGTGACGATATTAGGAAACAGCATGTAATCGTGTTGATCCTTGCCGGTGCAAGACAGCATCCCCGATCCCAATAAGCTAAAGGCCATCGCCAGCAAAAAAAACTTTCTCATCATTCGCATAATTTAAAACCTAGGGAATACGGTTGAGAATTTCCAAGGTGTCCGCGTTTAAAATGGAAATTAAATTGGTCTGAAAATGGGCCACGTAGAGGTAATTGACCCCACCTAATTCATAAAGTGCCATGGCAAACGGCTGATCGCCATCTTCGATATTGCCACTTTCAAACAAAGTTTCCTCTGTGGTGGAAATGCTGACTCGGGCAATCTCTTGCTGCAACCCCAAGTCGATGACCGAAATATTATCGTCCCCCGTGTTGCTGACATAAGCTCGGCCGTTCAACTCGTCGACCACCACCTCACCCGGATCGTTACCCACGGGAATAGAAGCGACCTGCAACGAAGAAGACGCAATTTGCAAGGGTGGCCCCACCACCGGCTCCAATCCCTGATCGGTCATAATTTTTAGGGAGGAAGGATCGGCGTCGACCACATAAAGATATTCGGCTCCCCTGGCAATTCCCGTCGTGGAAGAGGTTCCCATCACCACATAATCAACGGCCTCAGTGCCCAAATCCGTAATACCAGGTTGGATGGGCGCGGTAAATTCGTCGATATTGAGAATCAGCATCAGCCCATCTTCGTTGGTAACGAAAAGATTCTGACCGGAAGGCGCAACGGCTAGTTGCCGAGTCAACTCGGCGTTGACTTCTTCATCGAGGTTACTGGTCACTTGCAAGTTGACCGAAGAGTAACCCGCAAAACTCGTCACATCGTAGAGCGTTGCCGCCTGCACTGCCGCCACGTATAAGAGATTGTTTTGCATGAAAGCGCCAAAGGGATTGGCCGCGGAGGGAATCAATTCGACCGTGAGAAAATCCGGAGAGGACTCGTCGATGTTGATGCGCAAGATTTGATCTTCGCTATCGCTGGCATCGCTACTCTGACGATTGGGGATATAAACGAAACCACGCGCTTCGTCTAAAATCATTTGTCCGCTGTAGTTAGGAATGGAAATCACCGCCAGGGGCACAGGATTAATGGGATTACTGATATCAAGCACCACAAAGGAAGAATCGAAATAGTTCACCCGGTTGTTGGAATTGGCCACGTATAAACGCTGCTGGGCCGGACTCGCCACCAGGGCAATGGGATTAGCCAACACCAGGGGATTTAAAGTCAGCGGGATGGGGGGGAAAATAGAATCTTCAGCGCACGAAACAAAACCCAAGAGAATAGCTAACAAAAGCCCCGCCCGTTTGCAGATTTTTTTTAGGGAAGCCATCAAAACGCATCGTCCTTTCGTCTTAGTGACCGTGAGAGCTAGGGTCCTTCAACCAGGCATGGGCCGCCGCCAATCGGGCCACCGGCACTCGATAGGGAGAACAACTCACATAGTCCAGATGAATCTTGTGACAAAAGGCCACCGACTTGGGGTCACCACCGTGTTCGCCACAGATGCCCATCTTAAGCTTGGGCTTGACCCCTCTCCCCAAAATGACCGCCTGCTCAACCAGACGACCCACTCCATCCAAATCTAGGCTCACAAAGGGATCTTCGGGCAAAATCTTCTTTTCTAAATACACTGGCAAAAACTTACCCACGTCGTCCCGGGAAAAACCGAAGGTAGTCTGAGTGAGATCATTGGTTCCAAAGGAAAAAAAATCGGCGTGCTCCGCAACACGATCGGCGGTCAAAGCCGCACGCGGCAATTCGATCATGGTGCCTATGCTGTATTCTAGGGTGACTCCACGGGCCTGCAGCACCTTTTGACAGACTTCCTCCGTCACCTCACGCATCAGGGCCAATTCGTTGGTATGCCCCACCAGAGGAATCATAATCTCGGGAATAATTGCAAAGCCTTCTTCTTGCACCAACTCGCAAGCGGCCTCCATGATGGCCCTAACCTGCATTTCGTAAATCTCGGGATGAGAAATACCCAAGCGACAACCGCGATGGCCCAACATGGGATTAAATTCTCGCAAGCTATCGAGCTTGGCTTTGATCTCGGCAACATCGCGTCCCAAACGGCGAGAAACTTGGTCGATTTCTTCCGGAGTATGGGGCAAAAACTCGTGCAATGGGGGATCCAACAAACGAATGGTCACGGGCAAATCTTTCATCTCACGAAAGATGCCCTTAAAATCTCCCTTCTGCATGGGCAGAAGTTTGTCGAGGGCCTTGCGTCTCCCTTGGGGATCGGCAGCTAAAATCATCTCGCGAACCGCGTCGATGCGGTCTTCCTCGAAGAACATATGCTCGGTACGACACAGACCGATGCCCTCGGCGCCAAAACGTCGGGCCACACCGGCGTCGTGAGGCGTATCAGCGTTGGCCCGCACCTTAAGCGAGCGAAACTCGTCGACCCACTCCATGAGTTGGGCAAAATCTCCGGACAGCTCGGCTTCTCGGGTGGGCACCTGTCCCAAAATGACCTCTCCCGTAGAACCGTTGAGGGTAATGAATTCACCTTGAGCGATGTGACGCCCCCCCACCGTCATGCGTTGACCAGCGTAGTCAATCTGCAAGACCTCGCAACCCGTCACGCAACATTTTCCCATGCCCCGTGCCACCACGGCAGCGTGCGACGTCATACCCCCACGAGCGGTCAGAATACCCTGAGCCACGTGCATTCCATGAATATCCTCGGGGGACGTTTCAAGCCGAACCAAAATAACCTTGTCGCCACGCTCCGTCCAAGCCATGGCGTCCTCAGCGGAAAAAACCACCTTTCCACTGGCCGCACCAGGAGAAGCTGGCAAACCCTTCGCCACGACTTCTTTCTTAGCCTGGGGATCTAAAGTGGGATGCAACAACTGGTCGATCTGCGCGGGATCCACCCGGAGCACAGCCGTCTTGCGATCGATCAAATTTTCACGAACCATATCCACCGCTATCTTCACGGCGGCCTGGGCAGTGCGTTTTCCATTGCGAGTTTGCAACATCCACACCTTACCCTGCTCGATGGTAAACTCAATGTCTTGCATATCGCGATAATGCCGCTCGAGCTTTTGATAAATCTTTTCTAAAGTGGCATAGGCCTCGGGAAGAATTTCTTCCATGCTCACCAAGTCGCTCTTGTTGCGTGCCTTGGCGGCTTTGTTGATGGGCTGGGGCGTGCGTATTCCAGCGACTACGTCTTCTCCCTGGGCATTGATCAAAAATTCACCGAAGAATACTTTTTCTCCAGTGGAAGGATCCCGGGTAAAAGCCACCCCGGTGGCGCAATTCTCACCCCGGTTACCAAACACCATGGACTGAACATTGACGGCCGTACCCCACTCTTGGGGAATTCCATTAATGCGCCGATACTCAATGGCCCGCTTATTCATCCATGAACGAAACACCGCGCCAATGGCCCCCCAGAGTTGTTCTTGGGGATCCTGAGGAAATTCTCGACCGGTATTGCGCAACACTCTCTCCTTAAATTTTTCCACCAATTCTTTCCAATCCTCGGCGGAAAGCTCGGTATCCAAACTCACACGACGTTGCTCTTTTTTGGCTTCGATCAAATGCTCAAACGGAGTCCGGTCCAAATCTAAAACTACGTCGGAGTACATTTGAATAAAACGGCGATAAGAATCGTAAGCAAAACGCTCGTCGCCCGAAATCCTCGCCAGACCCGCAACGGTGGAGTCGGTCAAGCCGAGATTTAACACCGTGTCCATCATGCCAGGCATAGAAGCACGCGCCCCCGAGCGAACGGAAAGCAACAAGGGATTTTCTCGATCCCCAAAACGCCGCCCCATGGCAACTTCGATTTTTTGTAAATTAGCTTGAACCTCTTCCACCAAACCCGAGGGAAATTGCCGCTGGTTTTCGTAATAGGCCGTGCACACCTCTGTGGTGAGAGTAAACCCAGGGGGCACCGGAATATCGAGTAAGGTCATCTCCGCCAGATTGGCGCCCTTACCCCCGAGGAGATTTTTCATCTCCCCACTTCCCTCGGTTTGCCCCTCTCCAAAAAAATAAACCCACTTTTGCTTCGGCATAGCCCATTTATCCTTCTTATGCTGATTGACCCGCGTTGACTGAGAAGACTCACTCTCAGACCGCCAACTTGGCCTCTAAATACCCAAGGAGCTGATCCAAAGAAACCCGCTCTTGACGCGTCGAATCCCGTTTACGAACGGTTACCTTCTGGTCTTCTTGAGAATCAAAATCGTAAGTTACCGCAAAGGGGGTTCCAATCTCGTCCTGGCGACGGTAGCGTTTTCCGATACTGCCCGCATCGTCATAATCTACCGCAAAGCGCTTCCGCAATTCGCGTTCCAGCTTTTGAGCAGGCTCCGCCAGCTTGCGCGACAGAGGTAAAATAGCGGCCTTGATGGGAGCAATATGGGGCGCAAAACGAAGAACCACCCGCGGCTCACCTTCTATTTCGTCTTCGGTAAAGGCGTCGGCCATCACCGTGAGGAAGGTTCGGTCCACGCCAAGGGAAGTCTCAACGACGGCGGGCACGTATTTTTCTTTGGTTTCTTCCTCAAAAACGGAAAGATCTTTGCCACTGCCCTGAATGTGTTGATTGAGATCGTAATTACCGCGATTGGCGATACCTTCTAGCTCAGAAAAGCCAAAGGGGAATTCGTATTCTACGTCGGTGCATCCCTTGGCATAGTGGGCCAGCTCTTCGGGATCATGGGGACGAAGTCGAAGTTTTTCCGGCCGAATGCCCAAATCTTTGAACCACTGAAAACGCTCCTCGACCCAGTACGGAAACCACTGCTCGTCGGCCCCATTGCTGGGATGAATAAAAAACTCCAACTCCATTTGTTCAAATTCACGGGAACGAAAGATGAAATTTCGTGGAGTCACCTCGTTGCGAAAGCTTTTTCCGATTTGAGCAATGCCAAAGGGGATCTTCTTTCTCGAAGTCGTCATGATGTTTTTGAACTGAGTAAAAATCGACTGACAGGTTTCGGGGCGCAAATAAGCCCGGGCCGAGTCTTCTCGCACCGCCCCGACGAAAGTCTCGAACATCAAGTTAAACTGCCTGACCTCGGTAAGCTCACCGGGACCCTTTTTTGCTTGAGCGCACTGTTCGACCGTCAGGGAAGGCTTTTGACCACAAGGAATAACGTTGATGTGATCGGCACGAAAACGTCCTTTGCAAACCTTGCAATCCACTAAGGGGTCGGAAAAACTTTTCACGTGGCCGCTGGAAACCCAAGTTTGGGGATGGGCGATGATCGAGGTATCGACCCCCACTACATCGTCCCGCTGGCGCACCATGCGCGACCACCAAAAATTCTTAATGTTGTTCTTGAGTTCTACCCCGACCGGACCATAATCCCAAAAGCCATTGATGCCGCCGTAGATCTCGCTAGATTGAAAGATAAAACCCCGGCGCTTGGCCAGGGAAACGAGCTTTTCCATGTGGTTTTTGATGCCTCTTTAGATCCCCATCCCGAGCCCAAACCCTCAAAAATTATTAGGTTTTTTGCCGAGCCGGACTACCACCGCCGAAAAAACACTGTCAAGACAAAAGGCGGCCCGTTTCTGGCCCCATCCAACCAAAGGTTTTTGTTTGCATTTTGCCGAGGCCTCCCTTTAATGGGCACCATGAAATCCAAGTTTGTCCGCATCAGCTTCGCAACGCTTTGCGTCATAACCCTCGCCTCTTGCGGTAGGGCTTCCCGAAAAAAATCCGTCCCCAATCCCAGCGACAAAATCTTCACTGTTTCCGCCGCCAGGGTCAAAAGCCAAGAAATTCCTGATGTTTTGCAACAACAGGGGGTTTTCATCCCCGTGCACCGACTTGAACTCAAAAGTGATTTTACTGGCAGGATACAGACCCTCTCCGTTGTCGAGGGACAAAGCGTACTCACTGGAGACGCCTTGTTAAAAATCGAGGATGAATTACTGCCCTTTGTCCAAGATCGTCAACGGGCCGAGCTGAGAGAGGCCGAGGCCCAACTTGAACTATCCTCACGGCAAGAAAGCGAACCCACCGAAGCCGCGGGAGACGCCCTCGAGGAGGAATCCGAAGAAAACCTCGACACCCAAGTTCCACCCTCGGGAGAGACGGGAACTCAGAACTTCTCCGAAGAAAACTCTCCTCCCCCCCAAGAAGATCAAAACAACGTTGACGAGTCGAATCCGTTCGACAACAACGCCCAAGCACCCGAGGCCCTAGGAGAAGGCGACAATCAAAACGAAGAACCGACCGACAACCAAGACCAATCACAAGACGACACCATGGCTCGACTCGCGCAATTGCGGCGTCGCGCCCAAATGGCCCGGCAAAATACCCTCAGGCGACGCAACGGCCCTCAAGCCGCCCAAGCCCCTCAAGAAAACCCCGCTGTCACCGAAAGTCGCCGACAACTCGACCAAGCCAAGGTCGATCGCATCCGAGCCGAACTATCACTCACCGAAAAGCAACTCGAGGGCAGCACGCTCATCGCTCCCTTCGACGGCTTTGTCAGTCGTGTACCGATCAACGAAGGCTCCATGGTTAAGCCAGGCGAGCTACTGATGGAAATTGTCTCCTTAGACCCCATCGAACTTAGTTTAAAAATCCCACAACAAGCCATCGCTCAAATTAACAAACAAATGGAAGTCAAGGTTACGGTGCCCGCTCTCGGTCCTGTTTCCTTCAAGGGCAGCCTCTCCTACATCGGCGCTGAAGTCAGCGGTACAGATAAAAGCATCGAGATTCGCGTCCAAGTAGAAAATCGCGAAGGCAAAATTAAAATCGGCATGGACGGCACCGCCCAGATGGCAGAAGCTAAGGCCAGTCACCGGGCCCTTTTAATTCCACAAGAAGCCATCCTCCGTGAAGAAAACAAAACTTACGTCTACGTCATTGAGGGACAGGTCGCTCAAAAACAAGAAGTAAGCCTTGGTGCTTTTTTTAACAATGAAGTCGAAATCAAGCGAGGGTTAGGTGAAGACGATTCGGTGGTTACCCGTGGTATCGACCAACTGAGTGAAGAAGAAGAATTTATTAAGGTAAGCAACCTGTAAAAGCGGCTTGCATAAAGAAAAGGAATAAATAAAGCGGACACGAAGAAGCTAGTTTACTGCCAAAAGAACGCACCAAAAGACATCTCAAGAAAGCTAATTAAGGTTCTTCTTTAAACAAACGCACCGTCGCTTCTGTTTCGTCGAGTTCTTCTTGAAGCAAAGACTCACAAACCAAAACGACATCGCCAACGACATTGCCATTGAAAGGATTGTAGGCCAGATCTAAACCGCGACGTTCCCGTTCTTCACCATCGATAAACAACTGGTACTTGCGAAGTTCTTCCATACAAAATCGCCTCCCCCGCCATGGATATTATTGGCAATTGAAGGCTTCCTAGCATACCGATACAATGGCCACAAGTCCGGCTGCGACATTATGTCACAGGGAGAACGCGCAACAGAGCCTCAGCAATACAGATCTTTCGAAAGGACATTCTTCATGTATAAAAACATCCTCCTTTGCTTAGACGGCGGTAAGGCCGACACACAAATTTTGGAAATGGGTGTCTCTCTCTGCAAGGCTCTCAAGGCCAAGGCCCATGGCCTAACAGTCCAGGACATCCTTACCCTCGAAGGCCCCTTGCTCTACGATATTTCCGGGGCTCTCGCCTTCATCCCTCAAATGAATTTTCTGGAAGAAACCCGAAAGGCCATGGAGGAACGCGCCAAAAACATCCTCTCCGGATTCACGAGTCGTTTCGCGCAAGAACCCGGACTGCCTTACGAGGAAGAAATTGCCCAGGGCATCGTTTACAAAGTGATTTGCCAAAAAGCTGAACTCAACGACCTCACCCTCATCGGCCGACAAGGCTTGCATTACCAATTCGATAAGGATTTTTTGGGATCTACCGCCGACCGAGTCATTCGCCATACCCATGCCCCCGTACTGGTGGTTACCCACCATTCCAATTCCATTCAGAATCCGCTTCTGGCCTACGACGGTTCGACAGCGGCACGAAAGGCCTTGAATACGGCGGCCCATCTTTGCACAGACCTCAAGCTACCCTTGACGATTCTGCACGTTGGTCCCGATGCAGAAGAATCTAAAAACATCCTTGAAGAAGTTAAACAATACCTCGCATCCTATCCAATCTTGGTTCGTTACGAACGAGCTGAGGGACATCCCCACGAAGCGGTTTCCCAATTTGCCCGAACGCACAACCACGATGGTCATCATGGGGGCCCAAGGTCACCGC
>DALYDW010000021.1:8684-18047 GCA_031972915.1 bacterium | reverse complement strand
AAATTGATCCGTGTGAGTTAGAGACTCGCAAGATATCGCCATCTTTAACGCCCACGACTTTACCCTTCAGAATTTCACAGGAGTAGGTGTTATGAATTTTGGTGAGGAGGCATGCGATGAAGATAGAAATTTTAAAAATTTTTTTAGACAGCAATGCTTAAGCCTTCCCTTCAGCTACTTTAAAGATGTTGTGCTATTTGAGCTGGGGGGCTTTACGCCGCTTTTTGTTACCTTATCAATAGTTGATTTTCTGTTGAGTTGGTTTTTTATTGAACTTGATTATGCGTGAATTTGAATCTTCGTAAGAGGTTTCACCTCTCGATTTTAGGGTCTATTCATCGACCCAGAGCGAATGTCTGGATTTTTTATTTGTCAGAGTGGGGCTAGTTGCCAATCTAGTTTTTTTCTTCCTTTAAATTTTTTAACCATTCTCTGAAATAGTCGTAAGCGGCGGTCTTTTCTTCGGGGAGCTTATGAAATAATTCTCGTGCCAGGGCGCGGTGTTGTCGCAAAAGTGGGTAAATGTTTTCAAACAAGCAGTCGTAGGTGATTTTTTCTTGGGTCAGACTATCGAGAGTAGTCTGGAAAAGCTTACTAAACCCCTCTTGGTTTAGGTTGACTGTCTCTTTAGGTTGAAGGTTGGGATGCGGCTGATGGTTTGGGTGGGGAAATCCAAAATGGCGGAGAAGCTTGAACGCGATCATCGAAACTCCTGATTTGGTTAAACAGAGGTGGTGGAGAAGTTTGGGTTTGTTTGAAAGATATCAAGAACTGTGCCATCTCCCGTAGATTCTACAAACGCTGCTTTCAACGTGATTATTTCGTCTAAAAATAAAGACTTAAGATTTTATTTTTCAAAAAAAACCCTTAAGGCATGTCTTTCATCAGGAGAAACGGTTTGAAGGGCCGTTCGAATTCCGGTCTTTAAGATTTAAAAAAAAACGATGTTCAGCGTCGGGAATCCTTGATCTCGGGGTCGCTATTTTTTGACAACTTCTTATTTTCTCTACCGATAGAGCCCGGCGATACCATCTCAAAATTAGGTTATTAGGGTTAAGGTTTGAAGTGCGAGGAATCCATGAGCGATGTGGGGCGATGCAAAATTATGACGAAAAAAATACTCTTCTTGATGGGGGTATGTGTTTGGGGAATGGGGCTGGGAAGTTCTGCTTGGGCCCAAGGTAGCCGCAATCCGGCGATGGCTTACGATAGCCAAGAAAAACAATTTCTCATGGTATGGGAGCAAGATGAGGCTCAGCAAGGTTCCCAGGTGATGGGTAAGTTGCTTGGGGCGGATGGTAGCGATAAAACAGGTCTGGGGCTGCGTTTGTCCCCTGAGCGTCCACAACAGGGGTGTTTTTATCGAGGCTTCGACGAGGATAATGGAGCCATTACGACGCCCCATGATTGTAGTAATAATCTCAATCCGGCGGTGGCCTATAACGATGGGCGTTACTTGATTGTCTGGGAAGTACAGGGAAAGGCCGATTTTCCTGCTTCTGAGGCGGATAGCCAATTTTCTAGCATCTTTGCCCGGTTGATCGATGCGAAAACCTTAAACCCTTTACCTGGTTGGGAAGAAGGCATCCTGATCAGTAAAATTTATTTGGCCTCCACTCATTCCGAGGAGTGTAAGTCAGGTAAGTTTGCTTGTCGGGATTCAGATATTCAGGCTTGGTCTCGGGCACTTCGTCCCCATGTGGCTCCGCGTTTTCATGGGGGAGGTTTTGTGGTGACTTGGGAAACTAACAAAGACTTTATTGGCTGCGTCAATCCAGGTTATCGCCAGAGTTCCAGCGTCTATGCCCGTTATATCGATCCAGATTTTTCCATCGAGGCCACCGATAATCCCCAGCCTTTTCCGGTTTTCAAAGATGATTCAACACTGGAAGATCACTGTGTCTCTCCGGTTAATGTTGATAAGGCCAACGAGCCACGCATTTCTTATAACGAGCAGTCTGACGACTTTGTGGTGGTGTATGAACTGGCCCGCGCCGGTGGCGGGCGTACGGCTGTAGGCGCAAAGCAAATTGTTTTTCAGGGCCAGGAGGCAATGGTTAAAGGATCGATGATGGCCGGGCTTTTGGCCTTTTTTGAAGATTCTAGTTTGAAAGATCCCGATGTCATTAGTGACGGGGAGCATTATCTCATGGTGGCTAGCGATGGACTTCGTATTTTTATCAAACGTTTTATGGCGGCATCGATAGATTCGAGTCCTCCAGTAGCACTCGATTTATCCGGTGGTCCTAAAATGTCGCCTCGTCTCGCTAGCCGTGGTGGAGTTGGTGATAAGCAACCTCTTTCCAACAGCAAGCCTCCATTGCTATTGGCGTATGAAAATGCAGAAGAGGTATTTGCTACATTGCTCGATTCTGAAGATTTTCAGGTTCTTCAGGATCAAGGAAAGATTAGTGATCTTGAATTTTCTAAAAATCAAGATCCTGAAGTCCTAAGCAATGGAGAAGACTTTCTGGTGGTTGCAAGTGGTATTCAAGATCAAGAAGAGCAGGTTTGGGTGCGGTGGTTGGCGGGCCAGGCCAATCTTCCTCCTCGTAATGGAGCTCCTAGTCAGCCAGTCTCATTAACTCCGAATCAGGCGGCTATTGGCTCTCCCACTCGGGTTTACTTGAGTTGGGCTGAGTCCAACGATCCCGAGGACGATCAAATTACTTACAATGTTTACTTCGGAGCAACTCAGTTGCCCGATCATCCCCAGTTAACGGGTCTGATGAAGCCTTATGCTGTGATAGGTCCAGAGACGAACGAAGAAACAGGCATTACTCTAGCTCCCAATACTACCTATCAATGGAAGGTGGAAGCACAAGACTTCTACGGAAATCGTAGTTCGGGAGAAGTAAGGAGCTTTCATACTGATGATAGCCTCGTAGGATGGTGGCGTTTTGAGTCTGATCCTGAAGGTTCTCCTTGTGTGGGGGCCGACAATGGAGAAACGATTTGCGACGATTCTTCCAAAAAAAATCATGGATCGTTGAATGGGGCGGTGACCTGGATTCTTCCTGATCCATCTGGCCTTTTGGGTGGAGCCCTTGGTTTTTCCGGGGCAGGGGCGGTAGAGGTACCCAATGATGCCTCTCTCGATATGTCGGAAGATTTGACTGTACTGATTGGGGTAAAGGTAACCTCTCTTGCTCCTGGAAACCGCTTTGTCAATAAGCTAGCTTTATTGCCTCCGTTAAATGGTTATAACCTCGACATAGATCAAAATACTGATCAGATGCGCTTTGAGGTGTGTCAGGGGAATTCGGGTTGTAAAGATGTTCACTCTGATACCTTATTGATGGTGGGATCTAGCTATCGGGTCGCTGGTACCTTGAACACTGAAATGCAATTGGCCATGTATATCGATGGAATCTTAGAAAATACGCAAAACATTTCTTTGATCGCCGGGCTCACTGCAGAGCCGTTGCGAATAGGCAATTGGGGTAACTCCTTTGCTCAAGGTCAAATAGACGAAGTGATGGTGTTGAATCGGGCTTGGTCTTCTGAGGAAATCCAGAACGATTATAAGTCAGCTTGGCCAGAAGGAAAAAACTAAAGGTGTGAATGTGTTTATTTTTCTTGGGCAGAAAAGAAAACAGTATTTTTAATCAAATTTTCCCTTAGGCCCAATGGAAGAGTGCTTCTGTGAAGTAGAAGGGGAAATAGTTCTATTTTTGGAGATACCGAAGAAAGTATTTTTAGGGGCCGATGAATGATTTAAAACTCAATTAGTAGTTTTTCCAGTTGATCGACCGATTTTTCCCAAGTTAATTTTTTGCTTTCAGCGTGTCCTTGTTTTGCGAGTTTATTTCTATATTCTACGTCTTCAATCAGATGAATTAAGCCCTCGGTAATAGATTCTACTTGTTGAGCTTCCAAAATTTCTGCGGTGTTTCCCGGGAAGGCGTAGTCTTCTGTTCCTGCTTGTGTGGTGATGACGGGTAGTCCGCAGGCCATGGCTTCCAAAGGAAAGAGAGGAAAGCTTTCATACCAGGATGCGCTCAACAATAAGTCGGCGCTTCTATAGGCTTGGGCCAATTGTGGGGGATTTAAAAATCCTAAGGACTGATAAGAAGCGATAGGATTATCGGGAGGCAATAGGGCGTCTCCGTAGACTAGCCAATGAATTTTTCTGTGAGTTAGACTCGCTCGAGCCTTTTTTACGGCCTCAGCCATTTCGCGAAAGCCTTTCCATGTCGCGTTTCTACCTCCATAGCTGATAATGCGAATCTCTTTTTGATCGCTTGAGGCAATTTTGGGTTCTCCTTGGTAGATGGAATGGTCAATGGCGTTTAGGCAAACCGCCACTTTTTTTTCTGGGTAGATTGTCTGAATTTTTTTTTGCAGCCAGCTCGAATTGGCAATTTTTTCCAAGTTTAAGGCGTAACTAAGCTGAGCCTCTTGTTCTGCTAAGTAGGGATTGGAACTTTCGTTTTTAAAGAAAGGTTCATAATGCTGCATGAAGTAAAAGCGTTTTCCTGTGCCGTAAAGCGCTACGGGAAGAGCAGTTTCGTAAGAGGTGGCGAGGGTTACATCTGCTTCAGGGATGACTCGCTTCACGTATTCTATCGAAAGGGCCGAACGCAATGCGTAGGGCGCGATTCTTGGTTCTATCAACTGGAGATGAGTGGAAAGTTCTCCCAAAGATTTCTTAAGTTCATCGGTGTTTTTTTGAAAAACGTAACGAAAGGTCTTTTTCAAGGAGGGTAAAAGCATTTTCAAACGTTGGGAGTAGGATGTGCTGAGTACCTGTTGAGGACCTAATTGGGACCACTTCGGAAACGGAGAGGGAAGCATGGGGACCAGTCGAACTTCATGATTTCGTGCCAATAGTCCTTTGGCATATTGGAGCAGGCATAGAATGCCTCCTGAAAATTTAGTGGGGTGAAAAGGTCCTACGACGAAATTAATTTTAGCCATTGGAATCGATGATTTTTTGAGCTGTGGTTAGGGCTGCGCCTACCACTTGGTCCATATTGTAATAACGGTATTGAGCAAGCCTTCCTAGAAACGTGACATTTTTTTCTCGCTCCGCTGCGGCTTCGTATTTTTTGTAGAGAAAATCGCTTTCTTGAGTAGGAATGGGATAATAGGGATCTCCCTCCGCCTTGGGAAATTCTTTAACGATGGAAGTCGAGGAATGCTTTTGGCCCGTTAGGTGTTTAAATTCTGTAATGCGCGTGTACTCGTAATCGTTAGGGTAGTTGATGGTTCCTGTCGTTTGAAAGTATTCTTGATGGGACAAGTGGCTGTGTTCGAAGTCAAGGGAGCGATAGGGAAGTTTCCCGTAGGCCCATTTAAAATAAGAATCAATGGGACCGGTGAATATCAGGTGGCGATAGTTTATTTGGTTTTGAACGGAGTTGAAATCGGTTTCCAATTCTACCTGAATATTGGGATGGTCCAGCAGATTGCGAAACATGGGGGTGTAGCCTTGAGAGGGCATAAATTGGTAGGTGTCGGTAAAATAGCGGTTATCGCAATTGCTACGCACTGGAATTCGAGCTGTAACCAGAGAACTCAATTGTGCAGGGTCTAAGCCCCATTGTTTTCGGGTATATCCACGAAAAAATTTTTCGTAGAGATCTTTTCCTACTGTATTAAGAACAACATCTTCGCTAGTTTTGATTGTCTCGATAGGGATCCGAACTTTTTCATAAAAGGCTCTAACTCCTTCTTCATCGAGATCAAGTCCGTAGAGTTGATTGACCGTATTTTGATTGATGGGAATGGGGAGAAGCTGCTCGCCAACTTTGGCAAGAACATGATGCTCATAAAAAGACCATTCGGTAAAATTAGAGAGATAATCAAAAATTTTTTTTGAGTTAGTATGAAAAATATGAGGACCATAGCGATGAATGAGGATTCCATGGCTATCGTATTCGTCGTAGGCGTTTCCACCGATATGAGAGCGGCGATCAATTAATAAAATTTTCTTGCCATGATGGGCAAGGCGTTCAGCCATAACACTCCCAGCATAACCTGCTCCGACAATTAAAAAATCAATGCTCATGAACTCCCCGTTTCAGCACTAAGATTTGTTGCCAGGGGGAGAGCATTGGCATGTTGCGAAGGCGTTCCCCGACTTTGAGAAAAAAATAAGGTCAGAAGAATTACTTCAAAAAATAACATATTTGAATCTAAAAAAATGTCCTGAAATAATGAGCAAAACATGATCATGGAGTAGAGAATCAACATTTCTTTGTTGGAGATCAACGCTCCGCGTTGGAGCTTTTGAAAATATAAGGTCCAGGGGATAACAAAGTAGAGGATGAGCAGAACGACTAATCCCAAGGGAACTCCAAAACCAAAAAGAATTTCTAAAATTTCGTTATGCCACCCAATTTCGTCGCTTCTCCATCCTCTCCCCAACAATAAAAATTCCCAATCGAGTGTTTCTCGGGCCTTGTTGAGAATATCGAAGCGGCCGATCAAACTGGATTCTCCGCGGGCGCTTAAGTCGGAAAAATTCTGATAAAGCACGTTTCCAAATTGAATCAAGAACCCCATGAATAATAGGCCTAAAAACAGGGAGAAGAACTTATTCTTCTTCATACAAATTAAATACCAGGCCAGAGTAATGGCAATGGCAGCTTTGGCCGCCGACCCCATCAGTAAAAAAAATAGAATGGCGCTGCTGAGGTAGAAGAAAGAATTTCGTAGTATCTTCTTCTGATGCAGAAATAGAAGAATCATCAATTCGATGCCACATATCAGCCCATAGGTGGATGGGCTTCCTGTGTTGCCTGCGATTCGGTAATTGGTGACAAAATTAGCGAGTGGATTGAGTCCGATGAGTTTGAACGATAAATAAAAAGGATTACCATAGAGTGGTTCGCGCACAGTCATGTGAGGTAAAAAACCGTTGGCCAATAATAAAAACAGTCCCCCTCCTAAAAAAGTGCTAAACATAACCCATTTTAAAATTTTGAGATTTTGTTGAGGCGAAAAAGAAAGATTGGCGAGAAAAATCAATAAAAAGGCCCCAGGCATTCTTCGAATTGATTGTAGAAGGCCTCGAGAAAAGGCTGTGGCATCTTCATGAAAAAAAAATGCCATTAGGTTTGAAAGTACCATTAAAAAAGGAACCCAGAAAAAAAACAATAAGACCCCTCGAGGAAAGCGAATATTTTCTTTCGAAAACATCAGGCAACAAAGGCAAAAAGCCATCCAGGGGATGTTGAGGTCCAAACCTGAGATTCCATAGGGGGAAATGGGGTTATCATTTCTTGGTAGAGCGAAAATAACCAGAGCAGTTGCGAGCAGTGAGACAAAAAGCGATGAGGAAGAGCCCTGCGGAATGAGTGAGGATTGTATAGGAAGCTCTTTCATAAAATTACTGGGCCGGTAGTAAAAATTCTCGATAAACCGATTGAGTTCTGTGGGTCATGCTTTTATCGCTATAGCGCAATACGGCGCTTTCATAGGCATTTTTGGAAATTTTTTCTCGAATCTCTGGGTTTTGACTTAAAAACCAAAGTCTCTCCGCTGCGTCTTGAACCTGGGAAAGATCGTAGAGATAACCGTTGTATCCAGGAGTGATAATATCTGAGTTGCCGACTACTTGGCTGGCGAGTACCGGACATCCTTCCGAGAGGGCTTCAAGAATGGCCAGAGGCATCCCCTCCCACCGAGAGGTAGACAAAAAACAATCGCTTCGCCTCAGAAATTCTCTTGAATTGGAAACCACCCCCTCAAATTGCACATATTCATCCAAGCCAGCCTCTTCCAATTGTTTTCGAAGGGGTTCAGCGCCTTCTCCATGTCCTAGTACGGTAAAATTAAAGTAATCGAGACGATTTTGCGCTTGTAGAGTTTTCAGAAGAGGAAAGATCATCTCAGTATTTTTTTGGTAGTTAAATCGGCTGCTTAATAAAACCTGAAATTTTTTGTTTTGGTGTCTTAGAGGAGGATGAGTCTCAGGAACTTCAACTCCATTGTCGATTTGAGTCAGTTTAAAGGCAGGCACGATTTTGTAGTCCATCAATAAGGTTTGTTCTTGATGTGACACCGCGATGACTTTTGAGGTGAAGAGGCTGAGAATTTTTTCTAAGGAGAGATATAAAAATCGAGTAAAGGAATTATAGTCGGCAATGTGTAGTCCGTGAAAGGTGTGAATGGAAGGTCGTGCCGAAAAAAATGCCAAAATCCTGCCCAAAATTCCGGCTCCTTTTCCGTGAGAGTGAATGATCTCAATATTTTTCTCTAAGACCACCCTCCTTAAACGAAGAATCTCTCGAAATCGAATTTTTCTATGAGAAATCGGAATCAAATGATCGATTCCTAGTAAATTCTTAAATTTTGAAAAGTAGGGCTCTTCTTCAGGACATGCGATAAAGACTTCATGAGTCGTCTTGAGATTGCGAGCTAGTAGCAGTATATGCTCAGGGCCTCCTCCAAAATCCGCTCGGGAGCTTAGCAACAGAACTTTTGGTTTTTGTTTTGAACGAAGCTTTGCTGCCTTAACTCTTTTCAGAATTAATTTTAAAATCCAAGGGACTCTTTCCCCTTGTTGCCGGAGTAGTCTCTTGAACAAGGTGGCTAAAAGAAAAAATTTAACGAGAGGCAAGGTATAGGGAAAAAATTTTTGGGCGATGAGGACTCGGTTTTTTAGGCTGAAGTAATCTCCGATAAAGCTTTTATATTGTTTTTTCAAGCTATTGGCGCCGATGCTTCCCCCTTCTTTGTGATAGACCCTGCTTTCCGAAGCAAAGAGCAAATCGAATTGTTCTTTGCTTCGCAAAGACCAGTCTAATTCTTCGTAATAGAGAAAGTAGTCTTCGGACAGTGGTCCTACCGTTTTTAGAAAACTTTTAGAAACCAGCATCGAAGCGCCTACGATGTAGGTTATTTGTTTTTCAATTGAGCTTTCTTTTTGTGGGCTATGGGGTGAGCTTTTAAAGCCAATAAAAGAGGTTGTTCCGAGCCATTTGTTAAATCGACATCCTCCCAGGGACTGAACGTAATCTGGGCTATATAAAAAAATTAATTTAGATCCTACGATTCCGGGGCGTTGGGATTGCTGGGCCTTTTTCACAAGAGCGCTTAATGCCTTGGGATCCACAACCGTATCATTGTTTAAGATCCATAAAAAATCGTAATCAAGGTGTTGTTCGGTAAAACGAATTGCCAGATTGTTGCCCCCGGAAAAGCCAAGATTGCTCTCCGAGGAGATAAGATAAAGGGCTTTTTCTCGAGGGAGGGGAAGATCGGATTTTTCACTCCAGGGTCCGGAAACTTTATGACAAGCGAGGGGCTTGTCTACGAGAGGAAAACAATATTTTTGAGCTATTTCGAGAGGAGACCAGGGGGAAAGGCGTCCTTGTGCCCAGCTTTCAAAATGTTCCAGAGATCCATCCTCAG
>DALYDW010000021.1:0-8674 GCA_031972915.1 bacterium | reverse complement strand
TGGGGTAATCCAGCTTGAAAAGGCTTTCCAGACAAAGCAGGGTATCCCCCCAGCCTTTGAAATTTAGGAGTACGATTCCAACTCGAGGAAACTTAGGAGTTATCGGATCCATTCAATACCTGACCGTCATGTATGTGCTTAAAAAAAACTAAAGAGCTTGAACCCTGCTCTGAAGGCGAAAAAATAAAAAGTTAAAAAGAGTATTAGTTCACTAAGAGTGAAAATCCATACTGTTCCCCATAGACCGAAGACAGGCACAAAAATCAAGGAGGCGGCTCCGGTTATAAGGCCGATAGTCAACAGCCCTACGCCAAAAATTTTACTGAGTCCGCAATTAAGCAAAATCTGGGTGCCATAGATATTATTGAGGAAGATGAATAATGGGATGGGAGCCATGACCCGTAGGGTGTTTTCCATCAAGCTGGAGGAGGTGCCGGTAATGAGGTGAAGCACCCATTGTGGAGCAACGAATAAAAATAAAGTGGAGAGCGTAAAGGGAATGCCTCCGGCCCAAAGCGTTTTTTTTAAGAAGACCAGGGCGGCAGAGGGTGCTTGCGAAAAAAGATAGCTAACCCGTGGATAGATGGCTTTGGTAATAGGTGCTGATAATCCCGAGACGGCCCGAATGATTTTTTCTCCTATGGCGAAGATTCCCACTGTTTCAAAATTAGTAAAAACTCCTAAAAGGAGAATATGCGTGTTGCTCAGCAAAGTGGAAGAGAGTTGTGAAAGAAACACATATCCACCTTCTCTGAGTAAGTTTTTCAATTCTTTGAAACGAGGTAAGGCAAAGTGAAGCGAATTAGTTTTTAATGCAATGGCTAGTCCAATAACGCCACTTAACACCCATCCAGAAGATTGAATCAATACTGCTAAAAATAAATCAGACTTTTCTTTTACGAAGATAAAAATGGCGAGTGTAGCTAAGAATCGAGAAGAGACTAAAAGTGCGGGAATAACCCTCATTTTTTCCAAGCCCTGAAAAAACCATACGGGAAACAGAACTTGTCCCACTACCATGAGAAATGCGGCGAGATAGACTGTGCGGTTATCAGATAGTTTCCCCCAAAAACTTAAGAGCAGTAGCAGGATGCAAAATGACAGAAATAATAGGAGTATTTTAAGTGTTAGTACGCCCCAAAAAATTCTGGAGACCTGTTGTTGGTTTTTTCGGTGTAAGGAGATCTTCTGTGTGGCGGTGAGGTCGAAGCCATAATCCGTAAGGATGATAAAGTATTGGTTGAGAGCTTGAGAAAAGCTCAAAACGCCGAAAGCTTGTTCCTGGAGAACTCTAATTAAATAGGGAAGTAAAAATAGAGGAAGTAAATAATTGACGAATTGCAGCGAATAGAGGGCAGAGAGATTCTCAAAGAGTGTCTTTTTGTGCGACATTCAACTTAGGGGAGTAGGCTCTTCAGATAAGAGCCGAAGGAGGTTTTGGAAAAACGTTGGGCCAAATCGGCAAGTCGCTGGTCGTTAATCCACCCCATGCGCCACGCGACTTCTTCAATGCATGCGATTTTTAATCCCTGTCGAGTCTCCACGGTTTGAATGAAGTTTGAAGCCTGAAGTAGGGATTCCGGGGTGCCTGTGTCGAGCCAGGCGTGTCCACGTCCTAACTTGATGACCTTGAGAGTTTCTTGATGCAAGTAGCAGTTGTTTACATCTGTGATTTCTAGTTCTCCCCTGGCTGACGGAGTTAGTTGTTTAGCGATATCGACTACCTGGGAATCATAAAAATAAAGCCCGGTGACGGCGTAATTAGAGGGAGGGAATTTAGGTTTTTCTTCGATGGCTAGAACTTGGCCGTGGGTATCTAGTTTGAGTACCCCATAGCGTTCTGGATCATGAACCCAGTAACCAAAAATTGTCGCCCCTTGGGCATTTTGTTTGGCCTCCAATAGGAGATCCGAAAATTTATGTCCGTAAAAAATATTATCTCCCAAAATTAAGGCGCAAGAGCTGCCGTTAAGGAAGGATTCAGCAATAAGGAAGGCTTGGGCAATGCCCTCCGGTCTAGGTTGGACAGCATAGGAGAGATGAAGTCCCCACTGCTCTCCATCGCCGAGGAGATCCTGAAAGACATTGAGATCCTTGGGGGTGGTGATGATCAAAATCTCACGAATCCCCGCCAGCATCAGCGTTGTCAGTGGGTAGTAGATCATCGGCTTGTCGTAGAGAGGAATCAGGTGCTTGCTGATAGCTAAGGTAATGGGGTGAAGTCGTGTTCCCGAACCTCCTGCCAATAAAATGCCTTTCATCCGAGATGCCCTTTTTCGTGAAGGTAGTGGGAGAGAGCCTCCTGCCAAGGAGCCATGGGGCCCGTGAGTTTTTGAATTTTTGTGTTGTTGAGGACGCTAAACCGAGGGCGCTTGGCTTTTGTGACGTATTCGGCGCTGGTGACCGGTAGTACTTCCGCAGGAATTCTGGCCGTTTCAAGAATGGTCTTGGCGAATTCAAACCAGGTTGCTTGTCCGCTATTGACGAGATGATAAGTCCCGGAGGGAACGTCTTCGACAAGAGATTGCAAAAGAGTTTGGGCAACATCGGCCGTTGCGGTAGGAGACATGGCGCTGTCGTTGACTACGCTAAGTCTCCCTTTTTCTTTTCCCACCCGGATCATAGTCTCGACAAAATTGCCTCCTTTACCGCTGGCTCCGGCTAGGCCAAATAAGGAGGCGACGCGAAAGATGAGAAAATTTTGGTGAGAAAGCCGGATCAGTTGTTCGCCCATGGCCTTGCTAGATCCGTAAACATTAATGGGACCGATGGAATCTGTTTCGGTATAGGGGATTTCGCTTTCTCCCGAGAACACATAGTCGGTGGAGAGATGCACGAGGCGAGCTCGTTTTTTTTCGCAAAGCTCTGCTAATTTTTTTGGAGCTTGGGCATTAATCCTATAGGCTTTATCGGCATTGCCTTCCACCTCGTCGGTAAGGTGGTAGCTGCTGCAGTTAATTAGAGCGTCGAAGGCAAGAGGCATCAAAACAGATTCAATTTCTTCGGTTCTTTCGACGTCTAAACGATTTCGATCCAAAGGAACGAGATTAATTTTTCCCGAAAACTTTGAAGCGAAACGAAATAAATCAGATCCCAATTGACCTCGGGGACCGAGTACTAAGACTTTCATAAATCGAGGATCCCACCATAGAGTTCGACTTCTTTAATGATTTTTTGCCACCGCATCAATTCTTGATACCAGTTAAGCGTGAGGGTTTTCGGGTTTTTTTCTAGAGTGCCTGACTCCAGAGCGTCGACGATTTCTCGAACCCCATCCTGAGCTTGATATTTGGCGGAAAACCCCAAGGCTTCGATTTTTTTAAAAGAAACCCGGTAGGAACGATGGTCGGGGTCTCCGTACCACTGAATCTCGACCTTTCGCGGTAGGCAATCTTTGATGATTTCAGCCAATGGTCCCAGCTGATAGTTGTTGCTTTCCGATCCCACGTTAAAAATTTGCCCGTTGATCTTCTTTGAATCGGCTTGAAGCATGAAGACTTGGGCTCGTGCCGTGTCTTGTACGTGAACCATGGGACGCCATTGGCTGCCGTCTCGCATGAGGGGCAAAATACCATCCTTCCAGGCTCCGTAAGTCATGCCGTTGATAGCTAAGTCAAAGCGCATGCGCGGGGAATACCCGTAAACGGTTGATTGCCGTAAAACCACCACGCAAAAGTTTTCGTCTGCTAAGGGCAAAACACCCTGCTCCGCCATTTCGTTGGCTCGAGCGTAGGTGGTTAACGGATTGGTCGAAGTTTGTTCGTCGGCGATGACGCCTTCTTCCTGGAAGCCATAGATGCTGCAGGAGGATGGCAGAATATATTTTTTTACTCCAGTGGCCTTGGCAAGTTGGGCGGTGTGTATTCGGGAGTCTCGGTTGATTTCCCAAGTGGCTTGTTGAAAGAGTTCTCCGCTGGGATCATTAGAAATGGCTACCAGATCGATGACGGCATCGATGCCCGAGAGGTGCTGTGGCTGAAGTTTGCGGGTGTCTTCTTGTATGATTTCCAGATGAGAGTGAGGTTTTAAAAGGTCTTTGCCAAAGAAAAAACGATCGATGGCTCGAACTTCAAAGCCGGCTTCGAGGAGTAGGGGGACAAGGGTGGTGCCGATATAACCGCCCGCGCCTGTGACCAGTATTTTTGCCATGGGAGTCATGCCTTATAGAAACTTATTAAAAGAAGAAAGTGAGTTCTGAAAGCAAGGGTTGGACCTTATCTTTATCAGAGAGAATAGCTTGGTCTTCGGTAAGGCCCCATTCAATGTTGAGTTGAGGATCGTTCCAGCGCAAGCCCTTGTCATGTTCTGGAGAATAATATTGAGTGACCTTGTAGATAACCTCAGTGTCGGGTTCTAGTGTGCAAAAACCGTGAGCAAAGCCTTGTGGAACCAGGATTTGATTCCAGTGCTCGGCGCTGATGATAGCTGCTACGTATTGCTTAAAGAAGGGGGAGTTTTTTCTGAGGTCAACTGCCACGTCGAGTATAGCTCCGCGGACCACTCTCACTAGCTTGTCTTGTGCGAAGGGGGGAGTTTGAAAATGCAGGCCACGAACGGTGCCTTTTTCTTTGCTTAAGGAGTGGTTATCTTGGACAAAGTGAAGATTGATGCCGTGTTCACCCAATACCTTTTGATTGAAGGTTTCCGAAAAAAAACCACGGTGATCACCGAATTTTTTGGGGGTGATGATTTTTACATCTGGTATTTTTAGCTTAGTGAGTTCCAATTTGTTTTCCTCGAAGTTTGTCCGGTGAAATCAGGCCTTCGATTTGATCGAATAAAAATTCAGTAAAGGGAAGAGAACAAGTAAAGGCCGGTGAAACTGCGTTTAATACATGAAAGGACCGATCGTCACCTTCAAATTTAAAGTCCATTTCAAGGCGTTGTTCTCGAGTATTGAACAGTTGAGCCCTAATCCCGGCTTTTCCCCATTCACGGTAGTTTTCGGCCTTGAGAGAGTCCACTAAAGAGGAGGCTAGTTGGATTAACTGGGGGCGGTAATATTTTTTTATTTCTTCTAGGGCGAGTTTTCGGAAACCAAAACGATTTTGAATAAAAAGTCTGGCTTCTCTACTGATAATCTCTAGAGATTCTTTAAGTTTAAAGTTCTCCCAACCTTTGTAGTTTTCTCTCCAAAAGGCGGGAATGGCGGTGGGGCCGATCTTTACTTGTCCGTGGACGGTAAGGGTGAAGTGTACGCCGAGAAATGGATTGGCAAGGTTGGGTACGGGGTAGATGTGGGTCCTCAGTTGTTCTATTGAGTGACGTCCGTAGAGGTATACCCCCTTAAAAGGAAGAATTCGGTAGTTTTGAGAAAATCCAAAGTCTCTGGCGACGACGTCGGCATAGAGTCCTGCCGCATTGATCAGGTAACCATAAGAATAATTTCCCCGTTGGGTTTGTATTCCTTGGTTAGTCTTTTGTAGATAGGCGTTGCAGGTTTGAATTTCGATATTTTTAGATCGGGCATCGGCTACTAAATGTTCCATTACCTGTTTGGGATCCACCGAGGCGGTGGAAGGGGAGAATAAGGCGAATTGACAGGTGCGCACCCGAGGTTCGATTTTTTTTGCCTCTGCTTCGGAAATTAACTCTAGGGGAACCCCGTTATTTTTTGCCCTTTGGAGGAGTTCGTGAAGGCCTGAAATCTCTTCCGAATTTTGAGCAACGACGAGTTTTCCACAGCGATTGATTTTCAATCCTTTTTCTTCGCAGTAGTTCTGTAGCTGGAGGTTACCCTCGCGGGTGAATTTTGCCTTGAGGCTATCGGCCGAGTAATAAAAACCCGCATGGAGTACTCCGCTGTTTCGGGTGCTGGCATGAAAGCCACAGTAAGACTCTTTTTCTAGTACAAGAATCTTAGCTCCAGGATATCGTTTTCGGGCCTGCAGGGCTAAGTTGATACCAATCACTCCGGCACCTAGCACCACAAAATCGTAGTTTTGAGACATAGGGGATAGGATTTAATAGGCACCTTTTTTTGAAAGGGCAACTGGGAGGGTTTTAAAAATGATTTTTAGATCTAAGTTGAAGGAATGTTGGGCGACATAGGTTCTGTCTAAAATAACCCGTTCCTCATAGGTGGTGTCATTGCGACCACTGACCTGCCAAAGGCCGGTAATGCCCGGGCGGACACTGATATAATCTTTAAAGTGGTGAGAGTACTTTACGATCTCAGCTTCGACAATAGGACGGGGACCCACAAAACTCATCTCACCTTTGAGCACGTTAAAAATTTGAGGCAATTCGTCTAGACTTAGAGCGCGTATTACTTTGCCTATTTTGGTTACCCTGGGGTCGTCTTTAAGCTTTTGCGTTTGTTCCCACTCTTCACGAAGCGCGGGATTGTCTTTCAAAACTTCGTTGAGTTTTTCTTGGGCGTTGACACACATGGTCCGAAGTTTGAGGCAGTGAAACTTTCTACCTCCCAGACCAATGCGTTCACTTTTAAAAACGGCAGGGCCCCAGTCGCTGATTTTGATGAGGATCATCAGAGATAACAAAACAGGGAGGACAAATGGGCAAAGTAAAAGAAATAACAAAATATCGAAGTATCTTTTAAATCGCTCTTTGTATGGAGTCCAAGCCCCAGTTGTGGCAGAAGACCACGAAGCACTGCTTAAGGGAATGCCTTGAATTTTTTCGGACGTTTCCATTTTTTAGACAAATCCTCTTCCTCGGGGAGCGCCCTTTGGTCCAGGGTGGAGTGCTTAGCGACGATGTTTATTATAAGAACTGTATTGATTTCAAGTAGATATTTGATTTTTAGGGAAAAATGCCATTGCCACTGTATCTAATTCGGGTATAGGGAGGCCCTCCTATGATGTATGCCTTTTATAGAAAGAAGCGAAGTTTTTTAGGGTTTTATCCTCTGAGGATCATTGTGTTTTTTCTGATTGGTCTTTGGGTTTTTCCTTTACCGCTTTTAGCCCAAAGTCAGCGACGTGGAGTCTTTTTGCAAGATGATGACCCGTCAATAGGGGGGAGGCCGGGAAGTTTTGAAGGCACGGGAGAGGAGGTTTATCCTGGAGTATCGAATGGTGAGTACGGAGCTACTGGGGTGGACCCCTTTGGTAGGTCGGGAGTACGTAGTTTGGAGACTTCCTCGGGAGGAAATTTGATCTACCAGATCCATGTTTTGGGGGAGGTTCGGCGTCCTGGTACTTATAAGGTAAGCCCTTCGATGAGGGTTACTGATGCCTTGCGTCTTGCCGGAGGAGTTGAGCCCAATGGCTCCGAACGTTTCATTGAGATTAGAAGGGGGGGGGGCAAAGGACAAAAACAAATTGTGGATCTCTTTGCCTACAATACCCTGGGGGAAGTCTCCCAAAACCCATATTTGCAAGATAATGTGGCTATTTTCGTTCCCCTAAAAAAGATGGCAGTCGAAATTGAAGGTCCTGTGCGGCGTCCCGGAATTTACGAGCTTAAAAATGAGCAAAATTTGGAAGACTTGGTGAAATTGGCCGGTGGATTCACCGTAGGAGCGGGTACTGATTATCCGCTCAAGGTAATACGTCACCAAGGAATCGACCAAAAAGAGGTTATCGAGGTAGACGATGCTGTCGATCAAATGAGGTCTTTTGAGTTGCGCGACGGTGATGTTGTTGTGGTTGAGCATAAGTTTCTGACTAAGCATAGCTTCGATTACAATTTAAAAAAGTTACCCAACGACAATATTTTTTATCCTGCTTATGAAAATAAGGTGTTCGTGATTGGTGCGGTGCGAGGCCCCGGGGCTTTTCCATTCAATCAGTATTATAATTTACGCCAATACCTTACCTTGGCAGGGGGGACGACGACCATGGCAAAGCGGGGCAAGATTAGTGTGGTGACAATTGAGGGAAAGTCCCACAAGGCGAAAGATGGCGAATACGACGGAGTGATTAATCCTGGGGACACCATTGTGGTTCCAGAAAAATCCATTCCCACCAGTTTTTATATCGGTTTATTACCTACGATTGCGTCATTGGGGTTGAGTGCGGCTGCTCTTTTTAGGTAACGACAGGATAGTCAGAAAAGCTCATGAGTAATGACAACGCAAAAAAAGAAGAAGTCTCCCTAGGAACCCCTATGAGAGAAGTCGGCTCCTATTGGGCCTATCCTATGCCACCCGCCTATGACTTAGAGGGGGAGAGCGTCAATATTTTGGATTATTGGAGAGTCCTGTTCAAAAGAAAGTGGCTTATTTTTTTGATCTTCTTTTTGGTAACAGGGGGAGTTTTTGTTTGGACCCTAAAGTCACCTAAAAAATATACCTCCAAGGTTACCCTGATGCCGATGAGCAGTAGTGGTGGCGGTGGCTTTGCAGCCATGGCCGCGCAGATTAGTTCTTTGCCTCTGATTGGTGGGCAAATGGGGGATATGACTGAAAAATTAGGGGGGGGGAAGAGTAAGGAGTTGGTTAATATTCTCAAGAGTCGCAGTTTGAGTGAACGGATTATCGGGCGTTTTAATTTGATGCCGGTGCTTTTTAAGGAGCAATACGGCCCTCAAGCGGCTTCGGTTCCAGAAGAAAAAAAACCTGTTTTGCAGGACGGGATTGTTAAATTTCAAAGAAAAGTCACCAAAGTCGAGGCTGATAAGGCTACTGGATTAATCGAGTTACAAGTAACCTTGGAAGATCCCGAATTAGCCGCACATGTCGCCAATGGAATGATCATCGAGTTACAAG
>DALYDW010000020.1:7371-18891 GCA_031972915.1 bacterium | reverse complement strand
CGCCAACCAAAAAGTCATGGAAATGCTCTTAGAAATCGGTGAAGGCGATCCAGTGGCTTATATTCGCCAGGCCTTAGCTCAAAAGAAAAAAATTATGGGGTTCGGACATCGGGTCTACCATACCGAGGATCCCCGAGCGACCCACTTGCGCCGCATGAGCGAAGAGGCTTGTCGTGCCACCGGTAACTTCAAATGGTTTCAAATGTCCCGCCAAATTGAAGAGGTGATGAACCAAGAGAAAAAAATCAATGCCAACGTTGATTTTTACTCGGCCTCTGTTTACTACGCTTTGGGAATTCCCACCGATTTGTTCACGCTTATCTTTGCAATTAGCCGAGCCTCGGGATGGGGCGCCCATATTCTCGAACAATACGAAAATAATCGATTGATTCGACCTCGCGAAGAATACATCGGACCCAAAAACGTATCTTATATTCCCCTCGACCAGCGTTAAACCTCGGTCAGGGCTTAGCGCTTAAAAAGCTCCTCGCCCGTCTGGGTTCTATCTTGCCTTCGGCTTTTGTTTTGAGCATCTGCCTCTTACTGTGGGCTTGTGCACCTAAACCTTCCCGTTAGAAAAGTAGAAACAACCTCGTAAGGCACGGGTTAAACAACCTTGCTTTTATTGTGGCCAAAACCACACCTTATGCAAAATCTGCTGAACAGGGCAAAAAAAAGCCCTTCCGAAGAAGGGCTAAATTCACAATCTTTGGCAGATCACGCACAGCTTTTTAGTAATCCACTTGCACCCGGGTCACCGCTTCAAAAGGTTTGCCATTGTTGAGATTACCACCAATGGTGATGTTATTGGTGCCGCGGGGTTGGTATTTGAGAAATTCCCAGACGTTAAAATACATCGTCCAATCGGTAACGCTGTTTTTGTTTCCGTCGCTCTGACGAGGCTTTTTTGCATCGGCCAAAACTCCATCGGGAATATCCCAATTGTTAACCTTAGCCAAACGAACCGTCGCCGTATCGATATCGTCCGAGGTATAGCCCTTAGGCGCTTCCAGAATTAATTGAACCATGCCCTTGGCCTTGCCTTTTTCTAAATCGGCCTTTACTCCTTTACCATTGATCTCTGCAAAAGCGGTTTCTACTGTAGGTTCGACAGGAGCTCCTTTGGCCTTTTTGGTCTTACTGGAGCTTTGCAGTCGACGAGGTTTCACTGTTAATTTTTCTCCCAAGGTCGCCGTATAGCGTTCGCCCACGGCCGCATAAGCCTGAGACCCCTGGCCTTCGATAACGATTTCTCCGGCGAGGCTGGCATCGGTATCGTTTACCGTACGAATGGAGTCGAGCGTCAACACGATTTTGGGGTTTTTCTTATCGGTGTTCACTAGGGAAACAGTCGCTTCGCCCTCGGCTCCATTGGAAATTCCTGGCTGTTTGCTAGGTCCCACGTCTTCGACGGCTCGAAGCAAAATACTATCCCCTTCTTTGGTAAAACTCGTACTCACTGAAGTCCCCAGTTCTACCAGAAAGGTTTGCCCTTCTTTGACCACCGCTGGGCGAGGTCGTCGACGCGAAGTGGAACGGGCGGGAGACTTGCTCGAAGTCGAGGGAGTGCTCGCTTCGGGTCTAATGGTTTCTCCAATGGGAACCACCTTGATATCACCCTGGGATGCCGCCATGACGGGGGTCACCGCTAAAACACCAAGTAGGGAAGCAAAATAAATCTTTTTCAACATGAACTCTCCTTAAAAAACAACACTCACCGAGAAAACAAAGACCTCAAACATCCGCAAAGATTAAAGGAGAACCATTCATCCTTCAATCTCAGAACAAGGACCTCTATTAAATGCTCTTACCACTAACTTTGGCTAAAATATCGACGGCTAAATTGAGCCCGTAAGCAGGAGCCTTCGCCACACTGTCAGCATCGGAGGCCTTACCCAACTCTCGATACCATTTGTTCATACCCCCCATGGCCAAGACCATAAGCCTAAGACCATTTTCAGGGAGGGTATTCACCAGCTCTTGAAAGACGCCCAAAACCGCTGGAATCGCCAGAGGCATCGACTCGCCCAGGGGTTTGACCTCTAATCGATTACCTCGACCGGGTACGGAAGAAAAAATCAAATCAAATCCCTGATTGGCCAAGGCCACATCTGGCTTAGGCATCTTCGGATGATTTTTGACAAAATTGGGTTTTTTCAAACCTTCGTCGGTAGCCACCCATCCCACCACCTTTTGCACCTCATTCAAAAGAGCCGTGGATTGGGTCGAGTCCATTTGGTTCATGATGTAGGCGTAGAAAATCAAGGCCGACTGAATTTTATTGGACAGATCATCTTCGGCCGACTGCTGATGGTTTTTAAAGGTAACCTGGGGAAGCCCCTGGGGAGAAAACCGTATTTGGGTCTCTAGAAGGATCTTTTCTTGGGCTTGGGCTTTTAGGGCTGCTGGATTAGTTACAAAACTCATGGTCATAAAAAACAACACCAATCGGGTTAATTTTCGCATAGGTCTTCTACTCCTGGAGGGGGTTGTAAAGGAAGTGCCAAGGCATTTCAACCTTTCCCTGCAAAAACGGCAGTGAAACTCATCTGGGTTTAGCAGTAGAGGTAGGTGGTGTCCCAGGGCCCTCGTGATACTTGAGATAAATGTCCCAAACCTTCTTTTGTCTGGACCAAAGATAGCCTCGATACCAACCAAAGTCTTGGTCTAGGCTTCCCTGTTGTTTAGCACGACGGTACTGAGCCTCCCACGCACGGCTGGGTTTTAACATGGCCTCAGTCCATACGGTTTTTCCATAAAACTTCATGGCCTCACGGTATTTAGATGGATAGGTCACACGTAGGTCCACCATCAGTACGGCAAAAACTAAAAATAATAAGGGCGCTTTCGCTTTTGAAGGCAATTTTCGAAATAATTCTCCCAAGCCCAGAGCACAGGCCATCAACAAACCTAAAAAGAAATATTCGAAATACCGATAAGGGTTGGTGAGATACCCCCCCAATATGGCGGCTCCCATGGCCAAAATCCACGCCAAAACCACCATGGAAACTCGCTGTCCTAGGTGACGCACTAAGGTCCATAAGCCCAAGGGAAAGAAGACTATGGGAAAATAGCCCGCATTATCTCGAGTCCACACCCACAAATCTGCCCAAGTATAGTCGGTTTCTTTTAAAGACTTGATGTAGGCAATACCCCGGGGAGCCAAATCGGAAAAATGCTGAATTAAATACTCGTAGGAGTAAGTTTCTTCCCAACCGTAACGCAAAACTAAAGGGAGCAACCAGAGCATCACGGGCAAGGCACAGGCCAAGGCCATGCCCGCACCGCTACAAAACCATGTCTTGAGCGACTCCCGTCGACATCCCACGCGAACTCCCTCAAGAACAAAAAACAGCGCCATAATAGCCCCCATTCGATAAGCCAACATGGGGGATAACAAAACCCCGGTTCCCATCACCCAACCGGAAACCCAAGGCACCCCGGGTCTCTCCCACTCAGGTCCTATAAGAAAATAAACCACTCCAAAACTGAGCACCCAAGCCATGGCCCAATACCAGGGAAAAAAAGCAATGGGGATATGGGTGCTCATTCCTCCCCCGCTAACGAAATAAGTTGCCAAGGTGCAAAGTGCTCCCAAGGGGGCGGATTGGGTCAGTCGAGAAAAAAAAGCGAAGGTGCAGAGAAGAAAACACGGGAGAAAGGCCAAAGAAAAATACCGAATCACATCGAGCGACTCGAGACTAGGAAACAAAGTCAAAATCGTCGCGATCATCGCATGATAAGCCTGCGGATGAATATTCAAGATAAATGTAGAAAAAAAAGGATTGGCGTCAGGCAGAGGGCCCTCGATCAAGGTCGCCAATAAACTAATCGTATGAGCAAAAGCATCGCCCTGAATTGAATTACTTGAGGCTCGACCACGCAAAATCAATTCGGTCCCCAAAAGTAAGGTCAACCCTAAAACCACACCCGTGACCCAAGGCCATCCTCCCGAAAATGGAGTTTCGTTCCAAAGAAAACGCAAACGACGCAAGGGCCAATAAATAAGGGCATAGGCGACCGTCAAACACAGTAAGACGCTCCACAACTGATAAGGCCACAGCAAAAATTTTTGCAGTAATACAGCCATAACATGAGCGGCTGCCCCCAACAGAAAAGCTAAAAAAAAGCGATGAGGAGTAAAAAACGGATTGTAGGAAAAGGCCTTACCTAAACGCCAAAACAGAAATAATCCGGGCAAAACATACAAGCCATAAAAGCCCAGGATAAACTTCAACCAAGGCGAAAAAGAAAAATGCAGGAGATAATATTCCTGGGGGGACTTTTGAAAATATTGGGGATAAGGCCACAAAATCCAGGCCGCAAAAACGCAAGCCAAAGCGAAAAGCCATTTGGCAACGACGCCCTCGTAGCGAAGCGCCTCAGTCATAACGTCCCCGCATATGATGCCATTTAATTCGAAATACTTCGCCCAACATTACCCAAGAATGCCAAGAAAGCCGGAGGGTGGAACCTGCCGAATGCTGAAGGATGACGGGAATTCTTTTGAGGTCATAATTTTTTTTGAAACTGATGTAGATCAACTCGACATCGAAGGCGAACCCCTCGATGCAAGAACGCCTAAACAGCTCATCGGCAATCTTTCCGCGAAATCCCTTAAAACCACATTGCGTATCTTGTACTCCCGTCACCACAATACGACTGATAAAAGAAGTGAAGATTCTCGAAGCCAGTTTTCGCAAGGGACTTTGATGAACGTGATATTGACTACCCGGTACTTGACGGTCGCCGATTACCAAGTCGAATTCTTTGTTTTCTAAGTACTCGAGCGCTCTACCCAAGGGCTCTAAACCAAAGGGCATGTCTGCGTCGGTAAAAAACCGATACTCCCCCTGTGCCGCCAGCATCCCGGTTCGCACCGCGTGACCCTTCCCCCGGTTGGGGGTATAACGCAACACCCGGACTCCCGGATAACGACTGCTAATTTCTTGGCTGTGGTCGTCATGCGAACCGTCGTCTACAACCAAAATCTCCCAAGTGTAGGCTTGTTGTTGCAGATAATCCCACGCCACCTGCAAGCGCTCTAAAAGGCGCTTGTGATCGTTATAAAAAGGAACGATCAGTGAAACTTTAGGAACTGAGTCCATAATATCGTCTCATAAAAAAATTTTATATGGACACCCAAGCAAAGCCGTTGGAAGCCATGTTGAGGGCCGCTCGAGCTAAAAAGCAATTCAGCCGGCGTCCCAACCCAGAACAGGTATTTCTTAGCATGCCCTCTTGGAGAAAAACACTCTTCTATTCTTTTCCCGTGGTGTTTCTCTGGGTGCCCGGAGCCCTGGGCTTGGCCCTCGAGGCCTTCAATCGGTACTACCGCAATCTTTCCACCCCCTTCTTGCTTCCCTCTTTGGGGCTGTTCTTGGTCAGCGGTTTTTTTTGGATACGTCGAAAAAACCTCTACCTGCTTTGGATTTTGGTCAACTTGATCTTTCTTGGTTTTCTCATTCAATCTCTGATTCTCACCACAGAGTCCAACTTGCCACTGGTGCGCTACTACGAAAGTTGGGAAGTAAAAACCGAGTCCGGACTCATCCGACTGCACAAACCGGCGGGAAATTATCCGCCCCGTCAGGGGGCTTACGTCAGTTGTCATTTTCCACTGCAATCCCTGAGAGACTACTGGAACCTCCAACCCAATTTATGTAGCGGCTTTGACGAAAGCCAGAGGGTGGAATTTTTTATCGACGACCAAGTTTCTTCCGGGGAAAACCTCAGGGAAATCCAAATCAATTATTTCTACGCCGAGAGAAAAAGCTTATTGGGCGAACCTCTAGACCGATGGGCACTACGCTTGGCCTATCTTCCAGAAAAAAATCATTTTGGGATCCGGTTTAAGCTAAAAAGCATCTATCAGGTTTACGAACGGGAAATTGAAAACGGAAAAACCAAGATCGTCGAGAGCTTTAGCCGCAACGGACGCGGTCAACTCAAGAGCTTCACGGAGTCACCAAAAACTAAATTCAGTGATGGTGATATTTACGCCCTCTACGGACCCGAAGGAGAGCTTGTGGAAATTCCCCAGAAAGAAGGCCGACAATTTTCGTTTCCAGCAAAAGTAGATATTCGTGACTACAAAAACTACCAACTTCCCTCGATCTTAAGACCCATTCGCGACTCTCTTAAAACCAAAAGTCCGTAAGGAGATCCCTATGAAAATTCTCATCGATCGAGAAATCTGCATCGGAGCTTCCGCCTGTGTTGCAAACGCAGGAAAGAGTTTTGCTCTCGACGAAACAGGAAAGGCAAAACCACAAACTCCCCCGGGAAATTCGGACGAAGAGATTCGGCAAGCCGCGTGGGCCTGCCCAACAGGAGCTATCACCCTGCTCGAGGAGACTTCGGCTGCTGCTGAGTGACGCAATGAATCCCTCCCAGACCCACTACGAGATCACGAGAATCTAAACCCAAAACTCGACGCCCGGGAAAACACTCCCTTAAAATTCCCAAGGCCAGATCATCGTTTTTGTCGGCGAAAATCGGCACCAGCACTACCGAGTTGGTGATGTAAAAGTTAGCATAACTGGCGGGCAAACGTTCACCATTCACCCGAAGCGGACTTGGCATAGGGAGTTCGATCAGGTCAAAGGGCCGACCTTCCCGATTGGTCATACCCCGGAGACGCTCCCAATTTTTTTCCAAAGGCAGATAGTTTTCATCATGAGCATCGTGGCTACGCACACTCACAATGGTATTGGGAGCAACGAAGCGAGTAATGTCGTCGACATGCCCATCGGTATCGTCACCCTCAATGCCTTCTCCCAACCACAAGATCTGTTGAACCCCTAAAAATTTTCTGAGACGCTCCTCAATTTCGTTTTTTTTCAAGTTTGGATTACGATTGGGATTGAGCAAGCATTGTTCGGTCGTCAATAAAATCCCTTGTCCATTGACGTCGATGGACCCCCCTTCTAGTACCATGCCGGGAACCTCGCGAGGCAAATCCCAACGGGCTGCCACCTGCTGAGGGATGACATTGTCTCGATCGTAGGGGGGATACTTCCCACCCCAAGCATTGTACTCCCAGTCCAAGATCTTGACGGGGCCTGCGGCGCCTACAGGAACCGTAAAAATAGGGCCATGGTCTCGCACCCAAGCATCATTAGTGGGAAAGGGGTAACACTCGATCTCAGATAAATTGGCCCCGCATTGCTCCACAAGTTTTCGAACTTGAGCCTCCATTTCGGGACCCGTGACGTTGATGCGGACCTTTTCTCCGTGGCTAATTTCGGCGGCCATGCGGGCGAAGAAGGGTGGAATTCGAGAAACAACCCCTCCGGGCCAAGTGTCAGGATTATGGGGCCAACTCAGCCAAGTGGCTTCGTGGGGCTCCCATTCGGCGGGCATACGGTATTTAACGGAGTTCATAAGAATCTGGACGACGACAGCTCAGGAAAGGCCAATCGCGACGCACCTCTTGAATGCGGTTAAGATCACAAGATACCACCAGGATTTCCTCCTGATGATGGGAGGCCTGCTGTAAGATTTTTCCAAAGGGATCGGCGACAAAGGAGCCTCCCCAAAAATTGAGATGATCTTCAAGTCCGGTCCGATTGGGAGCTGCAACAAACACCGTGTTAGAGATGGCGTGTCCGCGCTGCACCGTGACCCAAGCCTCAAATTCGGTCTTTCCCATTTCGGCATTTCCTTCCACCGGCCAACCAATGGCCGTCGGATAAAATAAAATCTCGGCCCCCTGGAGAGCGAGGGAGCGAGCCCCTTCCGGAAACCACTGATCCCAACAAACCTGTACACCGAGGGTAGCATAGCGGGTTTTAAAAGGCCGAATCCCCAAGTCCCCGGGAGTAAAATAATAAAGCTCAGAGTAATAATTACGAGGGTCATCGGGAATGTGGACCTTACGGTATTTTCCCAAACAAGCACCGTCAGCATCCCAAACCAAGGCTGTGTTAAAATAACGGTCTCCCGCCTTTTCGAAAACCGACGCAATCAACACAACCTGGAGTTCGGCAGCCTTGCGGGCCAAATGCTGAGTCGCTTTGTTAGGTAGCTCAGCGGCCAAGGCAAAGTAGGCCGGATCGTTAGTCTGACAAAAATAACGAGAAGCAAATAATTCTTGTAAGCAAACGATTTGGGCCCCTTTTTGGGCAGCCTCCTCGATACGCGTTACAGCTTTTTCGAGATTTTTTTCGGGATCTGTCTCGCAAGACATCTGCACAAGCCCCACAGCCAGGGGAGATCTTGTTGTCACCATCGCACATCACCTCTAGGTTCTAACCAAGCTCAAAGTTCACTTAATGTCCAGCTCTAGAAGGTGATTTGTCACCACGTCCACTCGTTTTTCGATGTTATACTTTCCCTGAACGATTTTCACGTCGTAGGCCCCCCTCGGCAAGGTTCGGGTTTTATCACAAGTCATTTTGGCAATTTCTTTTCCCTCCTGATAAACCTTAACCTCACGACACGCACCATTCACCCGAAGATTGCCAAACCCAGGAACGATGATTTCATGGCGTTCTGTGGGTCGAACGGTCACCGCTTGCTCATAAGTGTAGTGGGGCCGCATTTTGACCAAGACCTTGTAATCGCCCACCGGAACTTTGACATCCTGCTTGGTACTAATTCGACTTTGATGAATTTCGTCTTGCTGCAAAACCAAAGTGATTTCATCGTCTGGGTTGGGTGTCTCGACGTAGATCACCCCCAAGGCCCGCTCGGAGCGGGGCGCCACCGGGTCGAGAGCCCACACAGAGAACGAGGCAACACATCCCCAGAGGAACATCATAAACATAAAAGGAAAGACCGTTTTTTTCATAGCGCCTCCTGCACAAGACCACCCGGAATTGGCCATCGGCATGAAAAATTTAAGAGAAGATTAGAATGCCCGTTCCAAAAAAAACAAGGGATTCTCCCAAGAGAAAACAAAATAGTTTTTTTTAATTTTATTGTATTTACGAAAAGCTCGTCCTAGCATCCCGCCCCCCATGGACGAACAAAGCAAAGAAAAAGTACTCTGTTTTTTCCACGCCAACTGCGTAGACGGTGCCGCCTCGGCTGCGGTCATCAAAAAAAAATACCCCCAGGCTAAATGCTACCCCATGAACCATGGCGATGCATTGCGAGCCAACGTAAAGGGTAAAAAATTATTCATCGTCGATTTTAGTTTTAACGCCCATATGCTGGAACGTTTTCAAGAGGAGGCCAGTTCCGTCCACTGGTACGACCATCATAAAACCGCACTACCCATCTTAGAAAAAATTGGCTGGGGAGATATCGACCTTACGGAAAGCGGAGCCTCCCTTACCTGGAAACGAGAGTTTCCCGAAACCCCCATGCCGAGAATTCTTGAATACGTCCGAGATAAAGATCTTTACGAATGGAAGCTTCCCGACTCACGGGAAATCAATATGTATTTACGCAATCAAAAAGAGATCATTAATCCCCTGAGTTCTCTATGGCAGCATCTGCTAGAAGGCGTATCCGAAGAAGAATGGCGACAAATGATTTCAGAGGGTCACAAGGCCCTAGAACACCAACGCAACACCTTACAGTCAGGATTAAAAAACGCTTTTCCCATTAACTTTCATGGACACAAGACGCTCGCCGTCAACTGGAGCCTCGAGGCCAGCGACATGGGAGAAATGATCTACAAAGAATTGGGCTACCCTGTGGCTTTGATGTTTTATTACACGGGCTCCGTTTGGAATTTTAGTCTGCGCTCCGATCGAATCGATGTCAGCGAATTAGCCCTCAAATACGGAGGTGGTGGCCATCCTGGAGCGGCCGGATTTAGACGCGATACCATCCAATGGTTGCTCGATTTGATTTCTCTTGAGACAGGGGAGGCATCGAAAGCTACCTCCAAAAACCGGTAAGGGCTTTAAGCCAACACCGAATTTTTAATCTCTGACCGTTGGCTTTCTTCGAAGTTTTACCCCGAACACCGTCCCCAGCCCTTCAACTACTCTAGCTGAAAATAAATTACGCACCCACATCTGCAAAACAAGCAACCCCCTTGAACCCTACACGATAAGGGGCACCACTATTTTTGTTGGTCCCACTTTATCGACTCCAGAAAGAAAGGACTGCATTTTCGAAATTGCATTGCATCTTATGTCAAATCCCAAAGCGATACCTGGTTTTTCGACTCCAAGCCTATCCTCTCAACATAACTCCTCCGACGTCTCGCCCAAAAAGTTTTCACCAAGCACTGAGCTCGTCGTCTCCATATTAGGCCAACTCTTGGGCTGCCCTCAGGAAGCGAGTCCCTTTCAAGCATTGCTCGACAAACCAAATCTTTCTTTGACTCAAGTCTGCAATAGCCTTTCCGAAGCGCAACAAACCTTGCTGCGAAGCCAATGCTCCTCACGGGATTTAGCCCTATTCGAAAAACTACTACGCCATCCTCATTCCGAAGCGCAAACCTTAGCCACCCTGTATCGTTACGCTCAAAATTGCTTACAGCGCGGTGACGCTCCACAAGCTAAAATCATTTTCAACAACATCGCCGAACATGCTGCGACCCGCACCCAAAATTCTGACTTAGCCCGTTGGGGAGAAAAAGCCCGCCACCAGTTGTCTCTTCTCTCTGGCGGAGGCAGCTTACTCGATCGTTTTGAGTACCACGCACCGTCTTTTCTCAAATCCTTGGCCGACCCATGGTCCATCGTGGGCTTTGCTGCCGGCAGCACCGCCTACCGTTGGACCAGCACTCGAAGCCTACGAGCACTGTTGGGACCTTGGGGAAAAAAATGGGCTGGAACCCCACTCGGACCACGGACACTCTCCAAAACCCTCGCATTAAATGTAGAAGCTGGAATTTTTTTAAGCATCAGCAAAACCGGCCATGGCCTCTCAGGAATAGAACAAAGTTGGGATGCTCAATCCCTATGGAAAGAATACCTAAGAACCGTTACCGATCTAGGTTTGATGAAAGGCGGAGTGCATTTAGGAAAAACCGTCGGCACGGCCCTGAGTTCAAACTTTCGGCTCAGGGGCAATTTCATACCACAGACGCTCTCCATGCTTGGCGCCTACGGTGGGCTACTACTAAGTCATCCCGTAGGCGTTTGGGGGCATTGGAATGTGTCCCAGCCTTGGAGTCAAGTTTTAGAAGACGGACTAGTCACTTTGCTACACCAACAGGTCGCGGGTAAGATTGCCGATCGAGTTTTGCATCAAATATTGCCGGGCTTCCGCGCTTACCAAGAAAGCCTAGAACGACAAGCCACAATGCTTTCCCAACAGTATTGGAAAAGCTTCCGCCTTCCCCAATTTCCCCAAGGATTTTCCTTTGGACCCCAACTTGCCTGGGCCGCGGCGATCCCGCTTAGCTCCTCTCAAATTCAAGCGCCTCAGCATTCCATCAACCCCCTCAACTTAGCCCGAGAACGCTTATGGAATCGCTCGCCCACCGTGACCCATCCTCCTCTCGGCTTGGCCAAGACTCCTCGAGAACAAGTCTTGCAAACACGACAACAGACCCAAGCAGAACTCAATCCCTTACTCCCCAAACAAGGGCTCACCGTGGCAGCCACCCAA
>DALYDW010000020.1:4380-7361 GCA_031972915.1 bacterium | reverse complement strand
CCGCACTCGTAGAAAAAATCTTATCGGGCTTTGCTATTCCCAACCATCCCTTAGAAGTACACTCTTTCCGATCTGGAGTCCGTCTCGCCCAACAAAATCGAGAACGCGCCCAGTCGATAGCCTTTGATGTGGATGAAGTTTATTTGCACTGGAGTTTTCGTCTGACGGATATGTTCCGTGGGTTATTTTCTAAAAATAAAATTCCGGAATTACAAAACACCCCTCCGGAACTTTTAGAAAGAACACCCCGAAGCCCTCTCGAGGGACCACGTCTTCCCTGGCATTTACGTCTATGGTTTGATGGTGTGCAAAAAATTTGCCCCACACTGTTCCGACAAAATATGCAATTTCACCCCGGCATTCGCGCTTTTCAATTAGGATTGCGGCTGGGACAAGACCGCAACCTGACCATGGTCACCACAGGGCCAGCGGGACGAGTCATGCTTCTCGCCAATGAAGACCCTGCATTTAAAATGATTTACTTTGGAAAACTGCCCGGAGAAAACGTCACGCTTGCGGAAGTTCAGCAAGCAAACAATGTCTACACTCGACAAGATCTGGTCGAAGCCTTGCGAAAGCTAAACGAATCGCCGCAAGATTTTTCACAATCCACCCAAGTGCAAGACTACCTAGCCACCCTAGAACGACATCCCAGCAAAGCCCACAAACTCAAACACCCGGCACTCTCGGTGTTGCGAAATAAAAATCCATTTTCGATTCTAGTCGACGACAGTGGTGCCACCTACGACATGCTGAAAGACACACAAAACTTTGCAGTGCTTAAAGTGCCTTCGGCTCGAAGTCAGTTTCACCGTCGAGGAGTGCTCAATCTGCACATCGGCTCCCCCTCTCGCTACCTCGACAGAATGCCCAATAACTACGTCACCCCGCTCATTCAAATGCTGGGACAAAAAGAGCCCCTTAGCTCCAATTTTATTGAGGCAAAACCCTGTCCCATCGATTATCCGCTCCAACGCTTTGCTGTGGAAATCCGTTGGTCTGACTTTGCACAAGACTTCATCTACCCCATGGCCGAACTGAAGCACTTGGGTAGGTCGGTGCTGGAGCCAGAAATCAAATAGCTACTGGCTGGACGTTTATTTTTAATGGGCGAAAAGACAGCGCGTAACTTGAGCTTGAATTAACTTACTGAGCGGCCGCGGCAGGTTTGGCAACCTCTCCCGGACTAGCGCAAAACTCAGTAATGGCCTCGTAGTTTCCAGAACTAAAATCGAAATTCTTTTTACTGCCATTGCGATGATTTGCCACAGCCGAGCTCGGATTGCCTGCAGCATTGAAGGCATAACCAATAAGGCAACCCGTGTCGCTAAAGTAGGTGAAACGAGCGGGCGAACCAGACACTGTGGTGTTAACGGTAAGATAAACGATATCGTGACCCGTACCGGTGATGGTGTCTTTGCTACCGGGCATAGGCCCTTTGCAAGTAACAGTCTCACCCTGCTTGCCACAGACAAAACCATGGGCTGAAAATACGGGAACATCGGCCTGCACCACAGAAGCGACCGACAATGAAAAAATAGCAAATAGCGGAAGAACTCTTTTGATCATGGAAAACTCCTTCAAGGAATAGGCCGGGTTCATAGTCTGCTCATGCGCCCTTGGCAAGAGCCTTCAAAGTTTGTTGGGGCGCGCCTCCGAAGGCGCCATTACTCATAAACAAAATCACGTCGCCAGAACGGGCTTCTCGAGTCAAACAATCGACAATCGCCTCTGTTCCTGAAAAATGCCTCGCCCGTGTTTTAGAATGGGTTTCAATTTCTTGACTGAGCTTCGCCACATTCAAGACCTGCCCGTCTTTGACTTTTTCTGGCATGAAAACGTCGGCTAAAATGACTTCTTGGGCAGACGAAAAAGCTCGAGCGTATTGTTCTTGAAAAACGTCTCGCTTCGAACTGTTACTGCGTGGCTCGAAAACCGCCCAGAGTTTTTTACCTGGAAAGCGCTCATGAACGGCCTGAATCGTTTCTCGAACAGCCGTCGGATGATGAGCAAAATCATCCACCACCGTGACTCCAGCCGCTTCTCCAAGAATTTCCTGACGACGCCTCACTCCTAAAAAGCTCGTCAAACCCTTTTGAATTTCCTGCCAGGATAATCCTAAATGAAAAGCTAGAGCAATCACACCCAATGCGTTGCTCACATTATGACGTCCCGGTACAGACCAAGAAATTTCATGATGACAGCATGCTTGGTCTACTTCTCGGCTCAACACGCAAAAACGCAACTTTTCGCCCGTAGATAAAATCTCACCAAAGACATCCACAGTGTCACGCAATTCAAAACGAGTTCCGTAGGAAATAACTTTTCCAGAAAAACTTTCAGCCAAAGCACGCACTTCGGGATCATCGAAGTTTGCGATCAAAGTGCCTTCGGCCCCCAATACCTCCAGCAAGCGACGAAAGGAAACTCGCACCTGCTCGAGATCTTTGTAAATATCAGCGTGGTCAAACTCTAAACTGGTGAGCAAAACGCAATTAGGTCGATAGTGAAGAAACTTGGGCCCCTTATCAAAAAAGGCCGTGTCATACTCGTCGCCTTCCAAAACAAAATGGGGACCCGCACCCAAACGATAGTTACGAGGAAAATTGAGGGGCTTCCCTCCCACAAAAAAACTAGGGTCCCGACCGGAATCTTGCAACACCCAAGACAAGAGCGAGGTCGTCGTAGTCTTGCCGTGAGTCCCCGCCACCACCAAAGAGATTTTCCCCGGCAGAAAAAAATCACTCAGCACCTGAGGCATACTCAAATAGGGCAAACCACGACTTAACACGGCCTCAACCTCGGAATTTCCCCGAGACAAGGCGTTTCCAATCACCACTTGATCGGGAACAGGATCAAGATTTTTAGGATCGTAAGGAGAACTCACCGGAATACCCAACTCTTCCAAGATGAGACTCATGGGAGGATAGATTCCTTGATCACTACCGCGCACCTCGTGCCCTTGTTCTTTGAGCATTCCC
>DALYDW010000020.1:0-4370 GCA_031972915.1 bacterium | reverse complement strand
TTTTGTAACCTTGAGAAATTTTAATACCTAGTTTTTCAAGTTGAGTCGACATTGGAGGATAGACGTTTTGATCACTGCCAGTGACTCGATAGCCTAAAGCTTGCAATAAGCCCGCTAGAGAACCCATGGCTGTTCCACAAATTCCCATCAGATGAATTTTCATAATTTTGCCTTCTCACCTTAGCTCTCGGTTTTATTTAGAAGCACTCTTCCACGAGCAAATCGTGAACATGGGGACGAAACCGCTTTATTGCCTCGTTGTCCGCTCGGGGATGAACGCGATTGCTCAAAAAAATGATGTATTTTTTATCTCGAGGATCCATCCACAAGCTACAACCGGTAAAAGCCAAATGTCCAAAACTGTCCTCCGAAAAATATTGGCCTGCCTGAGAATGGGGACGACTCACTTCATCCCAACCTAATTTAGGATGTTTAGAATTCCCTAAAAACATTTGAATCGTCTCAGGATACAGTAAATCCTCAGAGCCTTCCCAAGCTCGCCACAACTTGTGAACGAAGTGTTCGAGATTTTTCGCCGTACTAAAATATCCCGCATGTCCCGAGACTCCTCCTAAGGCATAGGCATTGAGATCATGGACCTCTCCACACACTTGATATCGACGTACAGGACAATTTTCGGTAGCCGTTACATTATCGATCTTTTCGACAGGAGAAAAAACACCACCCTTTAAACTCCAAGGCAGAGCCACCCCAGTTTGAAACAGATTGGCCAGCGAATCCATTCCCAACTTTTCTAAGATAAAGCCCAGCAAAATGAATCCCAAATCGCTGTAGCAACGCTGTTGCCCCGGGGGAGATTGGAGAGGCTCTTGAGCAATTTTTTCTTGATAACAACGCCTCACGGTTTCGATGGACTGAAACGAAGCGCCGCAAGATTCATAATAAGGGCGCCATGCGGGCAAGCCCGAAGTATGGCTCAACAACTGCGATACGGTGAGTTCTTCGGCCCGATGAAAATCTTTTAAATAAGCATGAACAGAATCGCCCAAAAATAATTGTCCTCGTTGCACCGCCAACATGGCCAATGTGGTGGTCACCACCGGCTTGGTGAGAGAAGCGACATCGAACAAGGTATCAACGCGCACCCGAGGCGCACCAGATGCTGAAGAAAGCGTTCCGTAATGGGCAGAGAAAAGCGATTCTTCGCCACGCCCCACACACACTTGAGCACCCGAAAAAACCCCTTCCTGCAAAGCAGTAGCAAAGGCCTGATGAATATTTTGTTCGGACATGAAGCGCCTTTTCACAAAGGGAGGCCGCGCTAACGCAACGCCGATTCCTCAAAAATTAATTGCCCTAAATCGGCATCTAAGGTGACCTCCAAGCCTAAAGGCAAGGTCCACATATCGTCACCGTGCCCCGAAGGAAAACCAAAGACCATGGGAACATTTAAATCACCCAACACATCGAGCAGCATTTCTTGAACGACAGCGGGTTCGTCGTGAGCATCCTTCAAGGGCCCGAAGACAATACCTCGAACACCACGAAATAAACCGGCCTGCCGCAATTGGGTAAGAAGGCGATCTAAGGAATAAAGCAATTCACCGACATCTTCGAGATAGAGAATGCAATTCTCGGTTCTCAATTGGTAGGGCGTTCCCAAAGAAGTGGCCACCAGGGTCAAACATCCCCCCACTAGGGGACCTCGCACTCGGCCCCCTCGCAAAGTCACCAAGCTCGGAGCCTGTAAAATGCCCAAGGGACGTGGATCGGTCAGGGTCCGCAACAAAGAAGCCTCGCCACTCAACCCCATTCGGTCACCCATATCCTTGGCTACCACAGGACCATGAAAAGATACCCACGACCAGCGTTGATAAACATAAAAAAGCAAGGTGGAGATATCCGAATAGCCCAAAATAATTTTTGCCGAATCTGGAGGGATATAAGTATCGAGCAAGGGCAAAAGTCGCGCACAACCGTAGCCACCCCGAGCCACGAAAATTGCCTTGATTTGAGGATCTTCTAGGGCCTGCGCCAATTCTTCGAAGCGACGAAAATCGTCTCCCGCCAAGTAACGCTTTCGTGAAAAAATATCAGCGCGATGCTCGACCTTAAAGCCCCAATGCTGAATTTTTTGGATGCCCCGCGCTAAGGCATCAACATCAAAGGGCGAAGCCGGAGCGATAACGGCAATTCTATCCCCCTGACTCAAGGGAGCGGGTTTTAACAAGGGCAATGACATAGGACAGGTTCCAAAGACTGACGAATGGGCCACAAACTACCTATCCCCCCAGGGAATTGCAAGGCCCCTGGTAGACCAGGGCAAGCTGAATACGCGGTGAGGGCTACCTCAGTGAAAGTTTCGGAAGATTTAATTTTTTCAAAAAAGCGCCCAGCCACCCTAAGTCCCTTGACCGAGCAAAAAGAAAAGAGGAATGAAGCTCCCCCATGATCCATGTTAAGAGGAAGCCATGACCACTTATCTTGCTCTTTATTTTGCCCCCCACTCAGACGCTTTTCCCACACTGCAAGAATGGCAAGTGCGAGAGAATCAAATCATCAATATTGGTCAGACACTGTTTCACTTTGGCGAGGCCTCAAAATTAAAAACTTTTTCCTCCCCTGTGGCCGGCGTCTTTAAAACTTTTCTCTGGAAAGAAGGCGAAACACTCATGCCTGGAGAACCCGTCGCCGTTGCAGAAGTCGATTCTGCTATCGCGAAACAACTCGAGGAAAAGGGATTGGGCCGCATCCTCAGTCCCGAAGAAGCCAAGTCGGGCATGAGTTACGCCGAGGCGGCCAGTATCCGACTCCCTCCACGATAATTCCATCCCCCATCAAAGGACACACCGTGAAACCCCCTTGGCTGAAAAGTAAAATTCCCTCTGGAAAAAATTACCACGATTTAAAAAACCTTTTTCGCGAACTCAAACTCAATACAGTTTGTGAAGAGGCTCAGTGTCCCAATGTAAGCGACTGCTGGAATCGCCAAACAGCCACGGTCATGATCATGGGCGACACCTGTACTCGTAGTTGCGGATTTTGCGCCGTGCACACCGGACGTCCCGACGCCCTTGATCTCCATGAGCCCGAACGAGTCGCCACAGCCTTGAGCCGCCTTCGTCTCAAACATGTGGTCATCACCTCTGTGGATCGGGACGACCTTCCCGACGGCGGCGCCGCTCACTTCGCGGAGACCATTCGACAGGTGCGTCAAGCCTGCCCTGAAACTTTTTTAGAAGTTTTAATTCCCGATTTTCGAGCCGACTTTTCGGCCCTACAAAAAATATTCGCGGCCCAACCTCACGTACTCAACCATAATTTAGAGACGGTGGCAGCTTTACAAAAAACCGTGCGCCCGCAAGCGGGCTACGATCGCTCCTTGCAAGTACTACGATGGACAGCCGAAGCGGGAATTCCCGCCAAAAGCGGTCTCATGCTGGGCTTGGGCGAAAACGACGACCAAATTGCCGAAGCCCTCAACGACCTAAAAACACGAGGCCAAGTTTCCATTCTTACCCTGGGACAATACCTACGCCCCACTCCACGCCATCTCGCTGTGGTCAAATACTATACCCCAGAAGAATTTTCCGCCTGGAAGCACTTCGCAGAAAATTTAGGATTCGCCTCTGTAGCCAGCGGTCCCTTGGTGCGCAGTTCTTATCATGCCGACGAAGTCGCTGCTCCCGTGCTACCCGAATTATCCAGACTAACTGTACAAGCTGTAGAGGTTGTTGAGCCCATGGGCAAAGATACTTAAAGCCAAATTGCCTCGCCACTGCCGCAACCAACCAAAGTAAAGCCCCAGAATAAAATAATAAGGCAAATACCAAGGATTGGCGTGGGCCAGGCCAAACAAAAAGGCCGCCAAAGGCACTCCCTTCCACACTCCCAAACGCTCGACAAACAAAGGCTGCAACAAACCGCGAAAGAAAAATTCCTCGCAAATGGCGGGCACCAACACCAAGGCGACACACTGTAAGACACTATGGGCCCAGCCCCGATAGGCCACCAAATTATCGTAAAATTCTTGAATAGAGGGAGGTGCTGGCCAGTAGCGGTCTTGCAGATGGATCATTAACTCTACCGGAGCAATCACCAAGGCCGTCATTAACAAAACAGACAAACCCTCGCGCCAAGTAGGCCACCTGACACACAACAAATCTCGGCCCGACAAATCGAACAATGTCACGAAAAGCAAGGTGGGTAAGAGTAAAAAAACAAGCTCGTTGAAAATGATGCCGGGCAGCCCCCACTGGCTCTGCAATAGACCTCCTACCGACAAATATAAGGCCAAGGTAAAGCAGTAGAGAACAAAGGCAGGAAAAGCTGGAGCGTTTTTGCCCATAAAAACGGCGTCCCTAATCCAATGGACAAACCTTGACCATCTTATTATAGGCGAGTCCTAT
>DALYDW010000019.1:0-18950 GCA_031972915.1 bacterium | reverse complement strand
AATCCAGGAAGAATTCGCTGGCTTTTTGATTTTTTGAGCATGCTCACCTCTTTGATGGGTTCAACTTATTGACCCACTTGATAGATCTGATCGAAGGTGCCGCCTTCTTTAAAATGTTTCTCTTGGGCCTGCTTCCAACTGCCAAAGACTTCATCGATAGTAAAGAGATTGATCTTGGGAAATTGGGAGGCGTATTGGGCGGCTACCTTGGGATCTTGTGGGCGATAATAGTGTTTGGCAGCGATAGCTTGTCCTTCAGAACTAAATAAATATTCTAGATATCCCTGAGCAAGGGCTCGATTTCCATGCTTATCGACATAGCGATCGACGAGAGTCACGGGAGCTTCTGCCTTGACGCTCAGTGAGGGAATGACGGTTTCGAATTGGCTGCCCCCCGAATCTTTTTGAATGAGCAGAACTTCCGATTCGAAGGTGAGTAGTACATCTCCGATTTCTCTTTGGATAAATGTGGTGGTGGCCCCCCGTCCCCCTGTGTCCAACACCGGGACATTGTTCAAAAGTTGTCGGACAAAGTTTTGCGCGGCCTGTTCATTGCCGTTGTTTTGTTTCAAGGCATAACCATAGGCGGCCAAGTAACTATAACGACCATTCCCTGAGGTTTTTGGATTGGGCACGACGACAGACACTCCGGGTTTTATCAAGTCATTCCAATCTTTGATGCCCTTAGGATTGCCTTTGCGTACTAAAAAAACAATCGTGGAGCTGTAGGGGGCACTCTTGTAGGGGAGGCGGCTTTGCCACGAAGCGGGGATCAAGTGCCCGATCTCGCTGAGGGCATCGATGTCTGTGGCTTGGTTCATCGTGACGACATCGGCCTCCAAACCATCGATAACAGAGCGGGCTTGCTTGGTGGAGCCGCCGTGAGATTGGTGTACTGTGACCTCGTTGCCATATTTTTGTTTCCAATAGGGAATAAAGGCGGCGTTGATGTCTTTATAAAATTCTCGCGTGACGTCGTAGGAGACATTGAGCAGCTGTTGGGAGGCTGTGGGATTGCCTTGGGCCTGAGTTGCGGGAGAGAACAATAGGCTGCCCATGAGAATTATTCCTAAAAAACCTTTTTTATACATGATTTAAACCTTTATGTATATATTTTAAGTATATGTTTTTATTGTTATTTACTGATTGTATATTTGATCAAAGGTTCCGCCATCGCTGAAGTGTTGGGCTTGGGCCTGTTTCCAACTGCCGAAGATTTGCTCCAGGGTAAAGAGTTGAATCTTAGGAAATTGTGCAGCGTATTGGGCTGCCACTTGAGTGTTTCTGGGACGGTAAAAATGTTTTGCCGCTAGCCCTTGACCTTCGGGGCTGTACAAATACTCCAAATAGGCCTTGGCTTGTGCTTGGGTACCATGTTTCTCCACGATCTTGTCGATCCAGGCTACGGGAGGTTCGGCTAAAATACTCAGGGAGGGAACGACAATTTCAAACTGATCTTTTCCTAATTGCCGAGCAGCAAGAAGAGCTTCGTTTTCCCATGAGATCAAAACATCCCCGATGCCCCGTTCAACAAAGGTCGTCGTAGATCCACGGGCCCCGGAGTCTAAAACGGGAACATTTTTAAATAGCTTGCTGACAAACTCCTTGGCCTGGGCCTCGTTGCCTCCTGGCTGTTTGAGGGCATAGCCCCATGCGGCCAGATAATTCCATCGAGCTCCGCCGGAGGTCTTGGGATTGGGCGTGATCACCGAGATTCCAGGTTGGGTTAGATCTTTCCAATCTTTGATTCCCTTGGGATTGCCTTTGCGTACGAGAAACACAATCGTAGAGGTGTAAGGCGCGCTGTTTTCGGGCAGTCGTTTTTGCCAATCCAGGGGTAGAAGTTGGGCCTTCTCTGCAATGGCGTCGATGTCATAGGCCAAGGCTAAGGTGACCACATCGGCTTCCAAACCGTCGATGACAGAGCGAGCCTGTTTTCCAGAACCTCCATGAGATTGTTTTAGGGTCAGGGTTTCTCCCGTCTTGGCCTGCCAAGCTTTGGCGAAGGCCGCGTTGAACTCTTGATAAAATTCTCGAGTGGGATCGTAGGAGACGTTGAGTAAACTCTGTGCTCCAGAGGGATGGCTTATTCCGAAAAACAACAGAGCGGGGAGCAAAATGCGTTTCTTCCAAGATTGAATGAGCTTCATAGATAGTTTCCTTTTAGTTATCTCTGTTAAAATTACTTGGATTCATTCGATAAAAGAACTTCCTCAAAAAGAAACCTGGTATCGATTTAAAATGACGTGTTCAGTTCTTCGATTTCCCCCTCCAGGGGCACCGCCCACGAAATGGGTTTGGTCAAAGTCCAGCATGAACTTAATGTTGTCGTTGACAATCCAGTTGAAGCCGACGCCCCAACCTTTGGCTTGACTTGCAGATTCACTGGGGTCTGCTAGTAAGGGAAAAGCGTCTGGATCAACGCTCAATTCGTTATAACGAGCCGCGAATTCAAAGGCCCCTGTTCCGCCTTTTTTCCATCCTAAAGGACGACGTGGTTTGATATTGCCGTAGGAGTTATCGGCCCCGATGACATAGGATGCCGCGATTTGCCAGGCCGTATTCAAGACTATGCTACCGTCTCCGTCCAATTCAACTTCCTGAGAAGAGGCGACGTATTCTCCCAGTAGGCCAAAGCCTTTCCAATAGTAGTAACCTTGTGGGGAGACGTGCCAACGATTTCCTTGGGCAATGGCGGTTCCTTGTGCGGTACCATCATTGACATACTCAAAGAAAATCTGTTGGCCCGGGGTTTTGTAGCTAGGTAGTTGGGTGTTTTTAGTATTGCCTGCTTGTCGACCGATGGTGGCGGAGACACCGATTCCTAGGCCTTGCAGAGGCTTGACCGAAGTTGTTTTAAAAGGGTGCGCAAATAAGCGGCCAGCGATGTCTTTGGAGTTATTTATATCAAAGTCTGCGCTGGCTCCATCGGGGACTCCGTTGAAAACTCCCAACTCATATTCAAGACTGCCTCCAAAGAGTTTTCCGTGGGCCATCACTCCAATATCTCGGTTTGGGACTAAGTCCGTAGGTAGGGCCCGCTCGACAAAGTGGAGTGCAGAAGCGGATTCGAGACGTTCTAGTCCAACAGGTTCTTTGAATTTTCCAACGCGTATTTTAAGGCCGGGAACCACAAGGGTATCAATGTAGGCATCGACCAACTGTACTTTGCCCTCTCCGAAATCAGGCATGATCTTAAATTCAAAGCGTTTAAAGAATTTTCCTTCGAAGGTCGGACGAGCTCGACGAATGAGAAAGGTGTCAACAGCTCCTTGTCCGTCTTGATCAAGGTAGAACCGAGCGTCGACCTGTAGCAGGCCACGAAAATGAAATTCATTATTACCATCCGCAGAACTGATGGAAAAACCCTCTGAGTTAGCCTTGATAATGGGCTTCGTCTTTGCTTGCTCTTTTTCCTGTTCTTCCTTGAGTTCCAAATTACGCTCCAAGATCTTTTGTTTTTGTTCCAATTCTTCGATTCGTTGCTGCAGTTGTTTCGATGTGTTGTTTTTTTGTCTTTTCGAGACTTGAGCTGCTGCTCCTTGGTTTATCCATGGGGCGCTGATACTCAGTAAAATAACGGACAATTTTAGAAGTCGCATTGGAGGATCTCCTGTTCCAATAGCGCTTCCGGTTGTCCGGTCAGCGTTTGCTGAAAGATTTTGGTAAACGATTTAGGGTGACGGTTTCAGATTAAAAAACCATCTAATAAAAACGAACCTTTTCTTTAATTTCGATTTGTACCACCTTGGAGTCATGAACAATGATTTCCAGGGAGCCAAAGGAGATTTGCTCCAAGGCGCGTTGGATTTCTTGTTCAACAGTTGGGGTTAGCTTTCTCTCCCTTGGTGATGAACTTTCAAAGATTGTGCTTTGTGTCTTGCCCATAACAATTCCTTATCTCGGGGGACTGGACAAATCTGGGAGAATGTCTTTTGAGAAAAACAACCCACAGATTGTTTCCAGAAATTTTTTAAATTTAGTTTAAAGATTAATTAATGAGATGCGAGAGAAGGCCGACGCTGCGGAGGAGAGTCGGAACGCTTAGACAAGCCCTCCAACGCGCATCCCGCACGGCATCGGCCGCATACACATAGGACAACAACACGACGACGCGTTGTTGGGGAAATACGAGTTGGAGAAAAACTTCGACATACTCCATTTGCAGTAAGATAGATCTTGTAAGAAGTCAATAGTGTCTTGGCATAATTGTGGGCGTTGCGTAATTTTTCCTAATCCTGTCATCCACATTATCTAATGCTTCACAACAATGACGTTTTGGAGGAGAAAACTCTTGCCGGGCTCATTATAAAAAAAGGGGAAACTTGCGTTTCCCCTTTAGAGAATTTTTAACCTTGTGGAATATTCTACAAAGATTTCTTTTTTTTCAGCAAAGGTAGGCTGAGCAAGAACATCCACAACCATCCGTAGGCTGAGGGAGAAGAAGCAAGTCCCTGATTCAGCTGACAACCCGACTTAGGGGCATCGGAAGAAAGATTTCCAGCGACGACTTCTCGCTGTGCTTCGTCAGCCTCGCCCCCGTCGAAGGAAGGTTGGGCCGGGCCGCCTTGGGGTGGTGGGAGGGCCTCGGGAGATTGTAAATCCAAACCACCTTGTTCGTTGGGTACAAGGCCTGCTTTCACAATGTGTTTGTAGGTAATATTGAGTTCATCACCTTCTTGGGTAAACTCGTGACTTTTGTTGGATTGCAAATTTTGAGTGAATTGAGAGTTTCCATTTACCCGAACCAAATTGACCGAACCATTCGGGATGGAAAAGCTGATCTGATCGATGTTGGAATTGATGAAAGTATCATCGATTGTATCTCCGTTATCGGAGACGAGTCTTACTTGGGTGAAGTGGACTTGTCCGAGCGGAAGAGGTTGCCAAGAAACTTCTCCTGAGTTGTCGAAATTAACGCGATAATCCACCGTTTCTTCATTGAGAGAGCCGCCCACGATTTGAATACCCTCTGAGCTACCCAGGGCAAGAATTTTGGTCTTGTAGGCATTGCCGTCTTTGAAGCGGATCTTTACCTCGGCGTTGACGGCCGCTTCTGGTTTAACGATGTAATGGTCTTCAGCACTTAGCTGAGTAAAACCTTTGTTCTCGGTGTTGATTCCCAGGGGTTGCAGAGGCACCATGTTGTTCAAAGCGATGTTGTGATGCGTGAAATTCATCTGGAAGGGAAAAAAGGGATTTTTAGGAACGTAGTATCGAATGAGTTCTTCGTCGGAAATCTCTACCGGCTCAAGGGCGGAGTTTTCATCTTTTTTGATCATCATCTGAATGTTTTTTCCGCGAAAATAAACGGGCTCGGCACTGTAGAGGCGTTCGCTCGACAGAGTGTGGAAGGCCAGGCCCTTGAGGTCTTCTCCTACCTTGAAGGGAAGATTGCTGGGAAAAATCTGCATCCGAATGGTGTCGGGGTCTTCTTGCGAAAAAGAGATATAGACGGACATCCCGCTATCGGATTGGAGGATATTGTTATTGAGGACCAATTTGCCCCCTTTGGCGATGGATTGGTTTTTCCAAGGGGTAATCCAATATTTTCCGTTTAGTGTATCGTAACTCTCGAGGTCTACGTAGGGGTACTCGACGTCAACCGTGGGACTTTGGGAAATGATGCGGACTTCAGCCCCGGTGGACAAAAACCGAGTTTGATAGGCCTCGGTGCTGGAGACGAAACCCATGCTCATGCCAAGGAAGAGCACGGCGACAAGCAGTTTGCGGAAAAAATCAGTTTTCATAGGAGACTCCCTCTTTCTTTCAAATCTAGGGACGCTTGCCCAAATGACTAAAGTCGGCCCACTCTTGGGGACAGGTTAGAGACTTTTGCCGACGATTGAAACGCCTTCTATCCCCTTTGGAGTATTCTCGGTTTTGAAGTCTCAAGAGTTTACCTTTTTGTCATTTTTATTTTCGTGGGGCTGAACCTCGAAGAGGATGGACCTCAAACTTCTTGCCAGCAGAGAAATTTTCAATTTTTTCACCCCTGAGAGACCTAAGTTGGGGAGTTGCGGTGAGTTTTTTGGCCCTTGACCCCATCAAGTCTGCGTGATTTAAGCCCCACGACCTTTTAACTTGGTTCAAGTCGGGGAAAATCATGGCCTTATATACTCAAGAGCTATTTCGTTATCAGCGGCGTGTCACTCGAGAGGTGCGGGTCGGTGATGTGGGCATCGGTGGAAAAAACCCCATTCGTATTCAATCGATGACCATCTCCGATACCAAAGACACCGAGGCCGTGGTGGCCGAGACTCGTCAATTGGTCGAGGCAGGTTGCGAGATTGTTCGAATTACTGCTCCCACTATCCATCACGCCGAAAATTTAGCCGAAATCCGCCGGCGTTTACGGGCCGAAGGGATACGCGTCCCCCTGGTGGCGGATATCCATTTCACTCCCCAAGCGGCCATGATTGCAGCCGATCACGTCGAAAAAGTGCGCATCAACCCTGGAAATTATGCTGACCGCAAGTTATTTGCGGTCAAAGAATATACCGACGCCGAGTACCAACTTGAATTAGAACACATGGCCGAAAAGTTTTTGCCTTTGGTGCGTAAGTGTAAGGCTAATGGTGTGGCCATGCGCATTGGCACCAATCATGGTTCCTTAAGTGACCGCATCATGAATCGCTACGGCGACACTCCTGAGGGAATGGTTGAGTCTGCTTTGGAGTTTGTCCGCCTGTGTGAAATGGAAAATTATGACCAAATCGTTTTGTCTATGAAAGCCTCGAGTCCCTTCGTCATGATTGCGGCTTATCGACTTTTAGCCCAACGCATGGCGGAGTTGGGTATGGATTACCCTTTTCATCTGGGGGTGACCGAGGCCGGAGAAGGCGAAGATGGTCGTATCAAATCGTCTGTAGGCATCGGGTCTTTGCTATGGGATGGAATTGGCGACACCTTGCGTGTTTCTTTGACCGAGGATTCCATCCATGAAATTCCTGTGGCTCGCGAGTTAGCGGCACCCTTTCAAGCGAATCGCGTGGCCGCTTTGGGTGTTCCCTTTTCTTGCTCTGAGATTCGATTGCCTTGGAATCCCGCCCATCGGGAGCGCCGCTCCAGTAGGGAAGTCTCCTGCGCAAATTACCGAGTGGGGGCGAGCCAGCCTTTGGCCGTGGCTTGGCGTTATTCCTTAAAACAGGGAGGAGTGGACGATTTACTGAATTTTTTGCGAACAGCTCAGGAAATCGAAAAGCGCGGCGAGCGTCTTACCCTAGCCGAGGCGCCTTCCTTCGAGGAGGCCTTGGAGCTTTTTCATAAGATTAAAGCCTTGCGTCCCGAATTGGCGGTCGCTTTGGAATGTTCTTTAGGGCAAGAGGCGCGGCGTGCTCTGGAACATTTCGACGGAGTGGTCTTTCGTGTCGGTGCCGATACGGGAAATGACATTCTCAAGCGACTGGGCGAACGGCTAAGACTCACGGATAAATTTTTAGAATTGCGTTTTGTTTCGGCCCACCGCACTCCCGAAACCTTATCGGTTTTACAAGACTTGCCGCTGGTCACCGTGAGCCTGGACTCGACCCAGCCGTTGTACGATTATCGCGCCTTGGTTTGTCAATTGCGTGAAGCAAATTTAGAACTCCCTGTCCATCTCTACGTGCGGGCTGGGCTATGGCAACAGCCCACTTTGTTGGGGGCATCGGTATTGGGAGGCTTGTTGGTCGATGGAATCGGCGATGGAGTCGAGGTGGGAGAGTTGCCTCCCGTAGAGGCTATTGCCATGGGATTTAATGTTTTGCAGGCCACCCGTTTGCGCATCAGCAAGGCTGAGTTTATCGCTTGTCCTTCTTGTGGTCGCACCTTGTTTGATTTGCAAGAGACCACGCAACGCATCAAAAGCCAGACCGGCCATCTCAAAGGCGTGAAAATTGCGATTATGGGGTGCATCGTTAATGGCCCCGGTGAGATGGCGGATGCCGATTTCGGCTATGTGGGTGGAGGTCCTGGAAAAATTCACCTTTATGTGGGGAAAGATTGTGTTGAAAAAAATATCCCCACCGCTTTGGCCGATCAGAAACTTATTGAACTGATTAAGAGCCATCACCGTTGGGTCGAGCCTCCCGAGAGTTTGTCTTAAAAATTGCTGGTGTTATTTTAAGATTCGAAAGTTCTTTCATAGGAAGCGTTTCATGAAACAGTCCAAGTCTTTGATTCCCACTTTAAGAGAAGCCCCGGCCGATGCCGAAGTGGTGAGTCATCAGTTAATGATGCGCGCTGGCTACATCCGTAAGCTTGCCAGCGGGGTGTATTCTTTTTTACCTTTAGGGCTTCGGGTATTGAAAAAAATTCAAGCCATTATTCGTGAAGAAATGGAACGGGATGGGGCGCAAGAGGTTTTGCTGCCTGTAGTGATGCCAGCGGAACTTTGGCAGGAGACAGGGCGTTGGGATTTTTATGGAAAAGAGCTGTTACGCTTTAAGGATCGCCACGACCGAGATTTTTGCATAGGTCCTACCCACGAAGAGGCCATTACGGATCTGGTACGAAAAAACGTCAATTCGTATCGTGACTTGCCCCTCAATCTTTTTCAGATTCAAACCAAATTTCGTGACGAAATCCGCCCGCGCTTTGGTTTAATGCGCGGTCGAGAGTTTCTCATGAAGGATGGCTATTCTTTCGACGTGGACGAGGCCGGTGCGATGCGCACCTACGATGCCATGTACGAGGCATACCACCGTATTTTTACCCGCTGTGGTTTGGAGTTTCGTCCCGTGGAGGCCATGACTGGGGCCATCGGGGGTAGCCGCTCTCATGAGTTTCAGGTCTTGGCCCAAAGTGGTGAGGACCCCATTCTTATTTCCAGCGCGGGAAATTATGCGGCCAATGTGGAGAGGGCCCCCTTGTATCCTCCGGCTGAATCAGGAGCTGTTGCTGTTGCTGCAGGAAATTATCAAAAAGTGCTTACACCGGGAAAAAGCGGCGTCGAAGAAGTCGCGGCTTACTTAAAAATTTCCGTGGAGCAAGTTGCCAAGATTTTGATTTTTGAAACCGAGCGAGGTCCCGTCGGAGCCTTGCTGCGGGGCGATCACGATCTAATGGAAGCCAAATTGCAACAGGTATCAGGTGTGCAAACCTTGGAGTTAGCTTCACGTCATACCGTAGAACAGGTATTGGGGAGCGCTGTGGGTTTTAGCGGCCCCATTGGTTTGGATATTCCGCTGTATCTTGACCACGCTGTTTCCCAATTGGTCGATTTTGTTACGGGGGCTAATGAAGCGGATCACCATTTTACTGGGGTTAATTTGGGAGATTTCGATTTTGCGGGATGCTTTGATTTACGACGGGCCCGGCCGGGCGACCCCTGTCCTTATGGTGGGGTTTATGAAGAGGTTCGGGGTATCGAGGTGGGGCAGGTATTTTTCTTAGGCACCAAGTATTCCAAGGCCATGGGTTGTGTTTACAAAGACGAGTCTGGGCAAGAAATTCCTATGGTGATGGGTTGCTACGGCATTGGAGTAAGTCGCACCGCCGCTGCAGCCATTGAGCAAAACCATGACGAGCATGGAATTCTTTGGCCTTATCCTTTGGCACCGTTTTCGGTTCATCTTTTGTCTCTTAATATGAAGGACAATGCTGTACTGGAGGCCAGTCAAAACCTTTACCAGCAGTTGCAAAAAATTGGCTTGGAAGTTTTATGGGACGATCGAGATCTCAACCCTGGAGTTAAATTTAAAGACAGTGACTTAATTGGAATTCCCTTCCGTGTGGTGGTGGGAGCCAAGGGTTTACAAGACGGCGTTGTCGAGTTGAAGCGAAGAGGGGCTAGCGAGGTGGAAAAAATTTCATTGGAGACCGTCACCGATATCTTATGGGAGCGGCACTGCGCCGAGTTGAATCGTTTTCGCTTTTGAAATATGAATCCTTTCTCCCCTTTAATCGTGGCCCTCGACTTGGATGATTTGGCTGAGGTGCGATCTTTGGTGCAGTCACTGGGCTCTCAGGTTTTGTTCTACAAAGTTGGGCTCAAGCTTTTTACTCGTCATGGCCCCGATTTGCTGCGCTTTTTGCAGTCCGAAAATAAATTCATCTTTTTGGATTTAAAATTTCACGACATTCCCAATACCGTGGCTGAGGCCTGTCGTGAGGCCACGCGTTGGAAGGTGCAAATGTTGACCCTCCATGCCTCGGGGGGCGGCGAAATGATGCGAGCCGCCGCCCGCGCGGTTCGAGAAGAAGCCCAGTTGCTCGGCGTGAGGGCTCCTCTCTTGATGGGGGTAACGGTATTGACGTCGATGAATTCTCTGCAAGAACTGGGGGTTCCGCGTTCTCCCAAGGCGCAAGTAAAAAAGTTGGCACGATTGGCTTTCGATTCTGGTTTGGATGGTGTGATTTGCTCTCCTCAAGAAATTCAAACCTTGCGGCGTTTTTTGCCAGAGACCTTTTGCATCGTCACTCCTGGGGTGCGACCCCCGGGGAGTGACCCCGGCGACCAAAAACGCATCGCCACTCCTGAACAGGCGTGGCGATGGGGAGCAAGTGCGGTGGTGATGGGAAGACCAATTTTCTCTGCTTCCGATCCTCGAGCTGAGGTTGCGGAGATTTTGCGAACCTACACTTCGCTGTAGTTTTTTGTGAAGGGGCTGGGGAATGGCCTTTGCCTACTATAAAAAACTCAATGTTCAAGACAAGGCGATCTATCGTCGCTCCGATGAAGTTACCTTTTTGCGTTTGCCTCATCGAGAGGCCTTTGCTCCTTTCGTTGAAGCCTTGGCGAAGGCCCTCGCCAGTGAGAGTTCTCAAGACACCCAACATTACGCACAAAAATTGGCCAACGCCTTAACTCAGGTCTTTCGGGTTCCGGAGCTCCATATCAAGGTTTTAGCCCGCCGCCCTTCTGACAGCCATGGAGAATTGCACGGTCTATATGTGAAGGAACCACAAAAGAAGGCGGTCGTCACGCTATGGATGCGTACGGCCAAGCGCAAGCAGGTCGTAGCCTTCAAAACTTTTCTGAGAACCTTGCTCCATGAGGTCAATCACCATCTAGATTACAGTTTATTGGGGCTAAGAGATTCCTTTCACACGGAGGGATTTTACAAAAGAGAGTCCAGTTTGTTTAAGCAGCTGTGGCCTCAAACAACAGTCGCATCCAAAGGTTTGGACGATGCGTAATTTTTTTCGTGAGTGAAGCAGATTCCACGCTTAGAAGGGCGGTTTTCAAATTTAAAAAGAAACGTAGAGTCGGCCCCGGCTTCGGCGATAAAATGCCTATGGAGAGAAGAGGGGAGGTGTGGACTATGATTTGTAAAAGATCGTTTTTTTTCTTAATCATTTCCATCGCTTTTGCCTCGGGGAGCATGGGAGTTGCCCGTGCGGATTCAAAAGAAGCAGCGGGGGCTTATGTCGCCTCCGTGGGAAATTCTGGGGCAGACCAATATGTCTCGGGGGATGAGACCTCTTGTGTTGGTCTTCGCGAAGAGCGGGAGCGGTCCTGTTCACAGGCGGCGGAAATCTGCCGAAGCGTCTACGATTACGATTCCTACAATAAAATCAAACCATGTGCGCTTTTTTCCCAGCGCTGCAGTGAACTAGGTCAGCAGGAAAATACGGTTTGCTACGAAAAAAATGGTTCTCGTCAGTGGAGCTTATGGAAGAGTCAGGGGGGCATCTAAGCTCCATCGGGGCGCCGCCGTCGTCATATTTTTGTCGCGGCGGTTTTTTTTTCTCATATTGAAAGCTCTGTTTGCTTACCCATTTGCAAACTCATTGAAAAAACTTTTGTAATTTGGGTGTTTGCCCTGCGGGTATTTTTTAGGGTTTGGCATGGGGTTTGCTCTTTAATGCGATCATCGGTAGGGATAAAGTTTTTCATCAAGTCAAGTGAAGGGCCCACGGTCAAAGATCGTGGGGGGGTTCGTGACCCATCCTGGAAACGATACCAGCTTCGCTAGGGGGAGGCTGGTGTCGTTAGCCAAGATGGGTTTTTTATTTTTTTCGATAAAAAAACCGTTCAATTTTAGTGTGAATTTTTAGAGAAAGAGAACTTGGTGGGTCTCTGAGTCCAATCCTTGCCAAATTCTTGGAAAATCGTTAGCAGGCCTGACAAAGATCGTTGTATCGGCTCCCGAATTGGAGTCTGTTTTCTCATGGGGGGACAAGACTCTTTGGGGTTTTTAAATATTTTTAAGTGCTAAGGATAAAAAATATGAGCGAAAAAATTGTGCAGGCCTTGGGTTCTGAAGCTGACTTCTTGTTAGGGCATCAATGCAAAACGATTTCAAAAGATCTTCTTCATCTTCCTGGGCCCGATTTCATCGATCGCGTGATGAGCTTATCAGATCGCTCGCCGGTTGTTTTGCGCCATCTTCAGGCTTTGTTCAATCACGGTCGCTTGGGGGGAACGGGCTATCTTTCCATTCTTCCCGTAGATCAAGGAATCGAGCATTCTGCAGGGGCGTCTTTCGCTCCCAATCCTTTATATTTTGATCCCGAGAACCTCTTGAAGCTTGGCATCGAAGGAGGCTGTAACGCTGTGGCCTCGACTTTAGGAGCCTTAGGTTCGGTGGCCCGTAAATACGCTCATAAAATTCCTCTGATCGTCAAAATCAACCACAACGAGCTGCTGAGTTATCCTAACACCTTCGATCAAACCCTGTTTGCCAATGTAGAGCAGGCCTTTGAAATGGGCGCTGTGGGGGTGGGGGCTACGATTTACTTTGGGTCTGTGGAAAGTCGTCGCCAGATTCAAGAAATTCGCGCCGCCTTCCAGCGAGCCCATGAGTTAGGGTTGGTCACCATCTTATGGGCCTATTTGCGCAGCGAGGCTTTCAAAACTTCTGAAGCTGATTACCATGTTTCCGCCGATTTATCTGGTCAGGCCAACCATTTGGCTGCAACTCTTGAAGCCGATATCGTTAAACAAAAACTGCCCGAAAACAACGGGGGCTTCAAAGCGCTCAAGTTCGGTAAGACCCATGAAAAAGTTTATTCTGAACTTAGCTCGGATCACCCTATTGATTTAACTCGCTATCAAGTCGCCAATTGCTACATGGGGCGCGCAGGCTTAATTAATAGCGGAGGAGCCTCGGGAAAAAACGATTTAGCCGATGCCATTAAAACCGCCGTCATCAATAAACGCGCTGGTGGAATGGGATTAATTTCTGGGCGTAAGGCTTTCCAAAAACCCATGAAAGAGGGCGTCGCTTTATTGAACGCCATCCAAGACGTCTACCTCGATTCAGAAGTCACTGTGGCCTAAAGTGTTTTTTTAGGCGGTGTGACCCAGTGGAGACACGTTTTGGTGTCTGGTTGCGGTGGTCTGTCCTAAAAAAATGCGGGTGCTTCGCGAGCGTTGTCTCGCAGGCAGGGTGAATGTCTTGGCCGTGAAAAATAGGGCAAGATAAAACCGTGGCCTGTGGGGCAGCCTTATTTTAAACGGGCCAAAGAATTGGCGATGCGGTCCATGCCCTTGATAATTTTTTCCATGCTGGTGGCGTAGCTTAAGCGCATAAATCCCCCGGTGCCAAATCCCGATCCAGCCACGCAGGCCACTTTTCCTTCGTTGAGCAAAAAGTCGCAAAGGTCTTCATCGGTATGCATGACCTTTCCTTCAAACTGTTTACCCAAGTAGGCTGAGATATTGGGGAAGACGTAAAACGCGCCTTCTGGTTTGAAGCATTTGACTCCGGGAATTTGATGAAGGCGTTCGAGGATGTAGTCTCGGCGCCGCTGAAACTCTTGTACCCAATCTTTAAGAAATGCTTGGGAGCCGCGGTAGGCCTCTACGCAGGCCCACTGGGTTATGCTGTTGATATTGGTGGTGACTTGGCCTTGCAGCATGGCCATGGCAGCAATGACCTGTTTGGGTCCGGCGGTAAAACCCATGCGCCACCCGGTCATGGAGTAAACCTTGCTGGCTCCGTTGACGATGAGGGTGCGGGCTTTCATTTCTGGGCCTAGCTCAGCAATAGAGCAAAAGGTAAAACCATCGTAGACGATCTTTTCGTAAATTTCGTCTGAGATGACAATGAGGTCTTTTTCGAGAACCACCTGGGCTAAGGCTTCTAAGTCTTGGCGAGAATAGGTGGCTCCCGTGGGATTGGAAGGCGAATTTAAAATCAAGGCCTTGGTTCGATCGGTGACGGCGGCGCGCAACTCTTCGGCAGTCAGCTTAAAGCCATTTTTTTCTTGAGTAGGGACGATGACTGGAATCGCATCATTGAGTAGGATTTGATCAGGATAGCTCACCCAATAGGGAGCTGGAATAATGACTTCATCACCGGCTTCGAATAAAACTTGGGCGATGTTGTAGAGCGAATGCTTGCCTCCGCAACTCACTAGAATTTCTTCCCGTGAGTAACTGAGTGAATTGTCTTGTTGCAGCTTGGCGATAATTGCGTCTTTGAGTTCGTTGATGCCACCCACTGGGGTGTATTTGGTTTTTCCGGCGCGTAACGCCGCAATTGCCGCCTCTTTAATGGGTTCGGGGGTATCGAAGTCGGGCTCGCCCGCACCAAAGCCCACCACGTCGATGCCTTCATCAGCCATTGCCTTGGCTTTGTTGGTGATGCTGAGGGTAGGAGAAGGTTTAATTCGTTTTACTCGTTGAGTGAGTTGGATCATGACTATAGCTCTTTAATTTTTTTGCGAATGAATTTTTCTACAAGAGGGTGAACCATACCCTTGGTGGGCCCATGAAAATGGGCGATTTCTTTTATCAGGGTGGAGGAAATATGGGAATAACGGTTTTCGGTCATGAGGAACACCGTTTCAATTTCTGAATGAATGGCCTTATTGGAAAAAGCCATTTGTTGTTCGTATTCGTAATCAGCCACGGTGCGAAGGCCGCGCAGTAATACTGTGGATTTCCGTTGGAGCGCGTAATCTACTAGCAAACCATGGAAGTAATCGACCTCGACTTGCTTATTTTTTTTATAGATGGCGCGAAATAGCTCCACTCGTTCTTCGGGGGTCAGTAAGGTTTTTTTGGACGTGTTAGTGGCTACGGCGATGATGACCTTTCGGAACATACCTAGCCCTCGTTCGACGATATTGAGATGCCCCAGGGTGGGAGGATCGAAGGAGCCTGGATAGATGGCCGTAGTACAGAGCATAAAAAATCTTTAAAATTCTTTTAAAGGTTGTCGGGTTTTTGAAAAAAACTGACCCAAGTTTGGCCGTACTTACGTTGGTCGCTCTCTTCAAGTCCACCTAAAAAAGTAGGTCGTTCCCTGGGGGAATGTTCACAAAGTAAAAGTCCACCCGCTTCTAAGAGTTCGTGGGGAGTCAGTTGTTTTAAAGTGGCGTCGACGAGTCCTTGGTCGTAGGGCGGGTCCAAAAAGATGATATCAAAGCGTTCTCCGCGGCGTTTGAGTTCATCAATGGCCGAGGCGGCGCTTTTTCCTATCAAGGTGGCTTGTTGACTGAAGCCGGTAACTTGTAAGTTGTGCCGAAGCAGGGAGAGCGCCGCCCGTTGTGTATCGACAAAAGTGACGTGGTGGGCGCCTCGAGATAGAGCCTCCAAGCCCATGCTGCCGGTACCGGCAAAGAGGTCTAAAACCCTACAAGCCTCCAAATTACCGAGTATGTCGAACAGAGATTTTCTCACCCGAGCCGCCGCCGGACGGATGGAATTGTTTTGAGGTCCCTTAAGTTTTCGACCCTTGGCCGATCCTGAAACTAATCGAAGTCCCATGGACAGCACCCTGCCCCAAATAGGGGAAAAGGGTCTACCTCAGAATGTTCTGGATGATTTTTTCTCGGGGCTTGTTACGGGTCTAGCGGTTGACCTAGAAAATCTTTTGGATTAACAGCCCAAACCTGTGAATGAGCTCGGTAAAATCTAATCTTCCACAAAGGTTATTCATGAAACGCTTTCTCTTTTCTGCTTTATTGCCGTTGTTGCTGGGGCCTTCCGTTGTTTTGGCTAAAACGGATACGATTTATCGACAACCCAACAATCCCGCAAATTTTGTTAAGTTAGAGCAAATCGGTGCCCGCAAGGCAGCTGAATTAAAGCTTAATCATCCCTATACCTTTACCGAAGATCAAATGGCCGATATGTTGCGCAGCTTGCGTTACAGTCGGCGTGCGCTATTCAGCGACAAAGAGAAGATTCGACAGGTTTTCGAAGAAGAATATATCGAGAAGTTCACCCCCCATCTGGTGAAGGCCTTTCAAGAGGCTAGCAATCAAGAAGTGGTGTTGTTTTCTGTGGCTCAAGCCAGGCCCTTGGTGATTATCCGCAATGATCGTTTAACGACGGTACAAATGTGGGTCACGGGTCAGGAACTCCATATCGAGTTCATTAAGACCGAGGCCAAACTAGAGGGTGATTACAAGGCCAATACCCCAGAGGGGCAGCGGCTTCGTGAAAATTCGGAAACTCTGAGGGTGGCTTTGGAGCCGCAAAAAGATCAGAAGTTTGCCTTCGACTCCTCCAAAGAAATTATTTTGGATCTCAACACCAATTGGGAAAGCATCGTTGCTCAGATTGAGGCTGAAGAAGAGCGTTTAAAACAAGAAGAAGAACTTAAAAAAGCCAAGGGCTACAAAAAGAAACAGCTTAGCGAAAAGTTAGATCAAAGCAATGCCTCAAAGATTTCTGTCAAAGATCAAAAAAGCGCAGAAGCCCGTTTGAGCGAACTGAAGAAGCTCAAGGACAAGGGGCTCATCAGCGAGCAAGATTATGAGAAGAAAAAAGAAGAGATTTTAAGCAATCTCTAAAATTTTAGGACATCGAGAGAGTACTTCGCAGCCTTGTGGAGTGACGTAAACGACGTCTTCGATGCGTACTCCTCCAACGCCTTGGTAGTAAAGTCCGGGCTCTACCGTGACCACGGTACCCGCTTGCAAGATGCTCGAGACCTTAGAAATACGTGGGGCCTCGTGAATTTCGATGCCTAGGCCGTGCCCGGTACCGTGAAAAAATCCTTGCATACGCCCGTCTTTGATACCGGTTTCGTATCCTTGACCTTCGAAGTAATTTTGAATCCACTCATGGATGCTTTGACCATCGATGCCAGCCTTGATTTTTTTGATACCTTGTTCTTGCGCGTATTTTACGGTGTTCCATTGGCGGCGAAGTGCCTCGGAGGCCTTTCCTTTAACGACGGTTCGAGTCATGTCTCCAAAATATTGTGAATCCATCGACTGAGGGAAGACGTCCATGATGATGGCTTGGTGGGGAATCAGCGGCCCCGAGCCTTCACAGTGAGGGTCTACTCCCTGATCCCCGCAGGCCACGATGGTATGTTTGCCTAAGCAATTATTTTTCATTAGGCTTAGGTTAATCACCGCTCTCAAGCGTTCGCTGGTTAAAACGCTACCTTGCCAATAAAGTCGATTTTTTCTGATTTCCGATTGCTTGAGAACTTCGTAGGCTTCTTGAATGGCCAGGCTGACAGAGTGCAAAGTTTTTTTGATGGCCGCTTTTTCTTGTGCGGTCTTGATAAGGCGTTGGGGATAGAAGGGTTCTGCGATGCAAGTGCTCTGAATCCCCAATTTTTTTAGTCCTTGGGCGTAGGCAAGGGGAAAATTATAGGGAACTCCGACCTCTTTGATTTTATTTTTCTGGAGAAAATGCGCCAAGACCCCAAGCATCCCCACGGTTTTCCCAGTTTTTTTGATTTGTGACTCGAGGGCGCTGTAACTCAAGACCTTGTCCACTTTGGCTTGTTGTCGTCCTCGATCTACCTCTAAATCATTGAGAATTAAAAATCGCTTTTTTCCTTGTTCGACAAAGATTACTGGGTCGGGGGCCAAAAATCCAGTGGCCCAAAAAAGGTTGGCATCCCGTTCTGGGGCCGCTAGGATCACGCGGTTTTTGGGCAGTGAGCTAGGACGTGGGCTGTTTTTTTTTCGACTCGATTTTGGCATAAAAATCTCGGAGTTTTCTTTGGTGAAGGTGAGACGAAAAACTTTAGAAGAGGGACGACAAAAAGTAAAGCGGACCCTCGCTTTCTTTTGGGGCATCGTCGTCTTGGGGATTTTTTTTGGCAGCCTTCATGCGATGATGATGACCGGACCTGTGTATGCACTCCAATTTTGGCAACAAGATTGGGAGGACGCATCTTCCTCTTTCAATGACGGTCAAGAAGGATGGATTTCCTGGTACGGTCGGGGCTTTCATGGACGTAGAACCGCCAGTGGGGAGAGCTTCGATAAAAATGCGGACACGTGCGCCTCTCGGACCCTGGCCTTTGGAACTTGGGTCAAGATCACTCATTCGCAGACCGGTCTCAGTGCCTTGTGTCGAGTCAACGATCGTGGCCCCCACAGCAAGCGTCGCATTCTCGATGTCTCCCATAGTGTCGCTCAACGTTTGGGCTTGCTCCGAACTGGGGTGGCCTGGGTATCTCTGCAAATCTTAGAATAAGTTTTCACAAGAAACCGACAGCGGCTTCCCCGACTTGTTTTTAAGAGATGCCTTCTTTCTGGAGTAGGTGGCTTTTATCACCGTCGACTCAAAACTTAACCGAACAAAACGGCTTATTCGTAAAGTGTGAGAAACTCATCTTCTGATAGATCCACGTAGACGTTTTTAATTTGAGTGTATTCGTCCAGGCAGTATTTGCTGAGGTCTTTTCCGTAACCGCTTTGCTTATAGCCGCCGTGGGGTCCCCAGGGTGTCACCATCATGTATTGGTTGATCCACACCTGGCCAGCTTGAAGTTTTTTTGCAACCCGCAAGGCTCTTTTGATGTCTTGCGTCCAAACCGCACTGGCCAAGCCGTAGGGGGTGTCATTGGCCATAGCGAGGGCTTCTGACTCGTCGCGGAACTTTAGTACGCTGAGCACCGGGCCAAAAATTTCTTCTTGGCAAAGTCTGAGCTGATTGGATTCGGCGGCGAAAATAGTGGGCTGAACATAGTTGCCTTGGGCCAATTCGGGATCTTGAGGAATGCCTCCTCCGGTTAATAGTTTCATGCCGTGGTTTTTTCCCCATTCGATAAAGCTGAGTACCTGTTTTTGGTGTTGGGGGGTAATCATGGGCCCCATGC
>DALYDW010000018.1:800-19248 GCA_031972915.1 bacterium | reverse complement strand
GCTGATTATTTCCTCAATGATCCTGCTGATCGGCTAGCTCAAACAGAAATGCCATGGGAACCTCTCCAAGCTGATTGGCTCCACCCGAAGTGTATTCAGTTTTAATAACCGCCTTGCCTTGATTATCTTTTCCCAAAGTCCATTTTACGTTCGAGAATTTGCCTCCGTTAGTGAGATCAAGAATCTCATGGCTATGAGCGTGTGTAGTGCCATAATCGTGGGTGGCGTAGAGCTTGCCTTCGACAACCTGTAGAACATATTTTTTACGAGCGGCTTCACACGATTTCTTCAAAAACGGATTGATTTCTTTTGCCACCTGCACGGACTGACCCGATGCCACCCGACTACGCTCCACACCGGATCCCAAGATTTTTGAAAAAAGAGAGTTTTGATTAAAAATGTTCATAGATACTCCTCTATTTAAGTTTTTCAGTTTGAAGGATGCCCCCGCGTGCGCGGGCAATAAAAATTCTTCGATTTTTCCCCAAACGTTATTCCGCCAGGGCGCGAAATACAGGGGAACAAAACGGGAGATTTTTACAAAAAATGATTTGAACGAATTTTCTCTCCGTAGAGAGACTAAATAAGGCCCAAGGTGCAGGGAGGGGCTCGGGGGAAGACGGGTAAAAAGAGTCTTTGCGAATTTTCAAGGCTCTTCACCACCGCGACGAGCCCGATAGGACCCAAGTCAAAGGAAGTCGAAGCCAATGAGGATGGAGAGATAAAAGCACCGGATCCACTCACCGCCTGACAAACAAAACAACTGGCATGATAAGTGGGCTCGGGGGAAAAATCGTGATGGTGGGCGAGAACATTGGCTGTGAATAGAAAAAAGACCACCAAACAGCACAAAGACAAACTCAATTTTGTTAAACCAACTCGCATGCTCTAACTGCCCTCGAATGACTCGATAAAAACCGCGCCACTTCGAAAGGCTTAATCACAAATGCAATTAACTTGCAATTAATAAACGCAAGTTGCTTGCAAAAAATTTACCTCACGGACAAACCCTTGAAAATAATCAAAAAACATTGATAGGCCCCACCCAGGGAGCGAGCACAACGATGAAAAAGATACAAGATGCTGCCGACCTGCTAAAAAGGCACGGCTTCCGAGCGACACCCGTTAGAATCATGGCTTTAAAAACCCTCATGGAAAACCATGATTCTTTATCGATCCAAGAGCTTTTTGATTTACTGACATCCAAAATGAAATCGGACGCGCCCGACTGGGCAACCGTTTACCGAGTTTTAACTCAGTTCGAAGAGGCTGGGCTGGTTTTCTCATTTGAGGCCCATGGTTCCAAAAAATATGAGTATTCCGAGCTTAAATCGGATCACCATCACCATTTAATCTGTCGTGGATGCCGCCGCATTGAGCACCTATCCTCTTGTCACACCCATCCTTTTAAAGAAATGACGAAGGCCTTTAGCTTTACAGAGGTAAGTCACAAACTCGAATTTTATGGATTATGCCCCGACTGCTCTCAATGAAGAGAAAAAATTAAACGCCTAAGCTAGACGCAAGTCCGACTTCGTAAACTAGATTACCCAAAACTCCATCAGGGTTTTTTGACCTAGGATTTTGTTAATCCTAAAAAATTTTCTTTGTCGAATTCCTCCGGAAATAAGGGCGTAGGATCGTTAGTACTCGCATCGAAAAAACCAACCGGATATTTCCTCGCCAGAGCCAGAGAAGTATCCATGGCCAAATCAAGCTGCGACCAAGGAAAGGGCTGAATCATCTCCAAAAACCGTGAGCGAAGTGCAGGAGAACTATTTACTGGATCGAGATAGCCGTGGTCTTCGAGTCACTTCGTCTACCGCTGATACCAGTCCGTAAAATCATCCCTATTTTTGGGAGCAGCCCTTGGCTCAAAAACCAGCACAGAATATCCCATAGGAAATACCTCTTTTTTACAGACTCTACTCTATTTTTTAAGATTTTATAAAAGAGCCCAAACCCACCACAAACGAACACATGCTTTCTGCAACCGCTGTTGCTTTCTATAACAGCCCGTTTTTTTCCAAAAAACTTCCCATTTAAGAAACTATTTTTCTTTGAATCAAACACTGAAATGCCCGGAGGTCTTTTTCAGACTCAAAACATCTTTTAGGAATCACCGAATGGACCCCTTGAGAAAGGAGAAGAATTAAATTCTTCGCTATCAATGCTATCAATATACAAATCCCATTTTAAATTTGAATCAATAGAAGGCGTTCTAAAATAAACTCCATTTTCCGAGAAAATAAGTTCGTTTTTCTCGTGAAACTTAGGTATTTTTTTAAAACGATAACGAATCACCCAAGGTCTGATCGATAACAGGTTAAAATATTCCAACGGCGCTAATAAAAACCAAATAAGAGTCCACCAACGAGGCCCCACCGCCACCACCAGAAAAATCCCCAAGAGAGCAAAAAACACAGCCAAAAATCGATCTACGTTAGCTAAACGCGAACTATTTAAATAACTCAGTCGGTCTGCCTTAATATGCTCCTCTACCCGATGATCAATTTCAATTTTGATGGATGGAGATGTATTCACGATCTCCCCAGAAAATAATTTTTCGTAAAAGTTTGTTAGCGTTATCTATTTAGGTGCAGGACGATTTTCCTGGCGGAAAATCGTTGCGCCCCCAGGAGGAATCGAACCTCCGCACATGGCTTCGGAGGCCATTGCTCTATCCACTGAGCTATGGGGGCCCAAGTTTTTCTAATGAAAAGCGTTCAAAGACTAAGCGGACACCAAGGGCGGGGCCACTGTTTCGCTTTCTAACTGCATCAATTCGACTGGAGCCGTCTTGACACGGACATCGCCATGAATTTTTACCTGACACGCCAAACGGAGATGGGGATTGGTAAAGGCAGCGAGCTTTTTTTCTTCCATGGTCGTGCGACCGTTGACTCCGCTAGGACGGGAAGGAAACACCTCGACCTTACAAGTACCGCAAAGTCCGTTACCACGACAATTGATCAACTTGTCAAAGCCCTGATAAAGATCGACGCCATTCTGTTGAGCCAGTTTTCTTAGATTCTGTCCCGAATTAACCTTAAGAGTTTTACCTTGGCGTTCAAAAAAAACTAGCGCCATATCGTTCTCCTTCAATCCTAATTTTTTTAAATTTCATCCAAACGGAACAGCCTACGAACCAATTCAACGGAACTCACGGGCTCTTTCTCAGGGGCCTCTTCTTTGAGACTGACCATAGGATCATGCAACACCTTTTTAACAATGGCCGAAGCCATCTGCTCTACAACCTCACGTCCTTCGGCGTCTAATTGAGGCAAACGCTGAAAGGCCTTCTCCAACTCTTGCGAACAAATCCGTTCCATTTTTTTAGAGAGAGAAGAAATTGTCGGTATCCAATCGAGCGACAACAAAACTCGAGAAAACTCTTGAACCTCTCGTTCGATCAAAGCCTCGGCCCGTTGGGCCTCCTGACAACGAACTTCACGATTGGCCTCTACCACCTGGCCCAAGTCGTCGATGTCATAAAGAAAAACATTGGGCAACTGGTTCACCTCCGGGGCAATGTCCCGGGGCACAGCTAAATCGATAAAAAATAAAGGTGCCCCCTTGCGCTTACGGCAGGCGTGAGCCACCTGTTCACGCTCAATCAAATAATGGGGCGCATGGGTCGAGGTGAGCACGATATCGGCCTCCGACAGCCACGGATCAAAATTTTCAAAGGGAACAACGCTACCCCCGAATTCTCGGGCCATCTCCTGAGCGCGAGCCTCGGTGCGATTGGCGACAAAAAAGCTTCCGATCCCGGCCGACTTTAAATGGCGCATCGCCAAGGAATTCATTTTACCGGCGCCAATAACCAAAGCCTTTTTATCTGCCAGATCCCCAAAAATTTGTTTGGCCAAGGTCACCGCCGCATAACTCACCGAAACAGGATGGGCCCCTACCGAGGTTTCACAACGCACCTTTTTAGCGGCAGCCAAGGCATGATGAAAGTACTTATTAAGTAAACGTCCGGTGGTCCCAGCCGCTAAGCCCAAACGATAAGCCTCCTTGACCTGACCTAAAATCTGGGGTTCCCCCACAATCATCGAATCTAAGCTAGAGGCGACCCTAAAACCATGAATTACAGCCTCTTCGCCCTGCAAATAATAGCCATGTTCCTCAAACAATTCTTTAGGCTGTTGCTGAAAGTCTGCCAAAAAGGCAGCCAATTGTTGAGCGGCCTGCCGGGGATGACGGGACACACCGTAAAGCTCGACACGGTTGCAGGTAAACAAACCCACCAGTTCTTCCACATGGGGTAACCGAGAGGCTTGGAGCAAAAAGTCCTCCGCCCGGTCGGAGCCAACCGCAAAACGCTCCCGAACTTCCAAGGGAGCCTTACGATAACTGATTCCTTGTAAAAACAGCTTCATCCCTTAATGTTCCACTCCCAAAAAGGTAAACAAAACCACCACAAAACCCAGCAAGGACAATAAAACTCCGCGCCGACCTCGAAGCCCAGAGGTAAAACGAGCCTGCAAAAATAAGGCATAAATCAGCCATGCCGCGATGGACCATAGCTGACGGGCATCCTCAAAAAAATAGAAGCCCGTAACACTCTTAGCCCAGCCGGCACCAGTAATAATTCCCCCGGTGAGCAAGATAAAGCCCACCGAAAGGGCCTTTGCATGGGCCGTTTCCAAAATCTCTAAGTTGGGCAATCTTAAAAAAACCTTGGGTAATACTTTATATTTCAATTGAAACTCTTGAAAAATAAAAACAATTGCCAAAATAAAACTTAAAGAAAAAATTGCCAAAGCCAAAAAACTCAACATGATGTGAACGCTGGCCCAGGGACTCGCCAAACCAGGAGTGTCGTCGATGTAAGTCTTTCGAGAGAACAAGGCCAACAGGTAAAAGGTTGAAATCCCAGGCAAGACCAGGGCCCCCAGGATAGATAAGCGGCTTTTCAACTGAATCAGCAAAAAAACTAAGGCAATGGTCCATGCCGTAAAAAGATAGGCGGCCTCATCCTCAACAATGAAGGGATACCCCACTCGGTAGAAATGAATGCCCAACAAGACACTTTGTAAAACAAAAGCAACTTGGGTCAAACGCAAGGCCAAGCCCATGAAACGGACTCGGGTAAAGATTAACTGAAGGAGATATAAAAAACCTCCGACGGTATAAAGAGTTAAACTGGAGTATAAAAGATAGGGATTCACAAACTCTCCCTGCTCCCAGAACCCAACTGCACTCGAGGATCCAAATAGGCGTACAGCAAATCGGTGAGCAGATTTACCAAAATGAAGAGAAAAGCAATGGTCAAAACGCAACCCTGAACAATGGGATAATCACGACGTTCAATCCCTTGCAGCATAAGCGTTCCTAAACCTGGCCAATTAAATACCTTCTCGGTCACCACCGTTCCAGCCATGAGGGCTCCGAATTGTAAGCCCACCACGGTCACCACCGGAAGCAACGCCGAACGAAAGCCATGTTTTAAAAAAACGCGGGCCGCCGAAACCCCCTTCGCCCGAGCGGTGCGAATATAATCGCTTTGCAAAACTTCCAACAGGGAAGCCCGGGTCATTCGCGAAACCATCGCCGCTAAGGAAGTACCCAAAGTCACCGCCGGCAAAATGATGGCTCCCCAACTCGAGTCACCCGAAACCGGAAAGATTCCCAAATAAATAGAAAACAACAGGATCAACAATGGGCCCAAATAAAAATTAGGAATAGAAATTCCCAACAAGGCAAAAAACATAGCTCCGTAGTCGGCGAAACGATCTTTACGCAAGGCCGCATAAAGCCCCAAAGGAATGGCCAGAGACAAAGACACGAGCAAGGCAGCAACCGCCAAACGCAAAGTGGCACCAAAGCGCCCCGCAATTTTTTGCACCACCGACTCTCCATCGTACAGACTCTTACCCAAATCTCCCTGAAACAGATTAGCAATGAACTGACTGTGCTGTACCCAAAGGGGATCGTCCAGGTGGAGTTTTTTGACTAAATTTTCGCGCTCTGCAGGTAAAGCCCGCTCTCCCAAAATAAAATCGACGGGATCTCCGGGAATCAAGTGCACCAAGAAAAAAACCACCGTCACCACGACATACAAGGTGGGAATTAAAAACAATAATCGTCGCAAAAAATACTGAAACATGCCGGATTTTATCCTCAACGCAAGGCGGACTTTTCACGCGATCCCTGAGGCAAACTGAGTTTTCGCGTTTCTACAAGCCCCAAAAAAGAGGCGTCGGGCCTTAAGGTATAACCCACCACTTCGGGCTGCATAAAAACCACGTTATCTTCATACCAAAGACTCACATAAGGCAACTCTAAGGAAAGCATTTTTTGCACTTGGGAATAATAAGCCCTCCGCTGTTCTGGATCACTCTCCATCCGAGCGGCTTCGACCAAGGTATCTACAGACTCGTTTTGATAAAAGCCCCGGTTAGCCCCTTGAGGAGGAAACATTCCAGAATGAAACAAATTGAAATAAATATCGGGGTCACTCACTCCAACCCAGGTCGAGGAATACATCTGAAAGTTGCCTGTTCGAATGTCTCGAAAGAAAGTACCCCACTCGTAAGGATACAACTCCACACCAATGCCTACTTCACCCAATTGATCTGCAATGGCCCTGGCCATGGCCACACGATCTCGTTTGTTGGAGGTTTTATAACTCAAGACAAAACGTTTTTGTGGCCCATCGCCATCGGGGTCGGGGAAACCTGCTTGATCGAGCAAGCGCTTGGCCGCCTCAGGATCGTAAGGCTCCACACTCACCTGCCCCTCGTAAAAAGGATTACTGGGGGCCAAAACCCCCGTAGCTGGACGCCCCAGTCCCTCCATTTGATAACGAATCAGAGTCTCCCGATCGAGGGCCATGGCAATGGCCTCGCGAACTCGCTGGTGCTTGAGTACGGAATCTCGAAGATTGAATCCCAAATAAACGTAATTGATGCCGGGCTCGATCTTTTTCTGCAAATCGCTATGGGTCTCCAACCACGGAATGTAAGTCCAGGGAATAGCGTTTTGCACTAAATCGACCTCACGACGTAACATCATCAAAACTCGGGTCGTATCGTCGGGCACAGTCAAAATTTGTAAATCTCGGATCTTCGGAACCGTCTCAAAATAACTTTCATACGAGGCCAACCTTATCCAACGGTCACTTTTTTTAGCGACGAAACGGAAGGGCCCCGTCCCCACGGGATAGTCTCGGAAATCCTCCTGCTGCCGCGCCTTCGAGGGCACGATACCCACGGTGAGGGCCGTGAGAAAGGGCACATAAGCTTCTCGCAATTCTATCTCGAGAGTTCGTTCATCAACCGCAAGCATTTGACGGATTTTTTTGAAAGTAGCATGAAGCGGCGAACCCTTCGCGGGATCACGCAACACCTCATAAGTAGCAATGACGTCGGCAACACGCAAAGGACTACCATCGTGAAACTTGACTCCCTCCTTCAAGTGAAAACGCAAGCGCGTGTCTGAAACCCACTCATAGGATTCGGCAAGATCGGGAACCAAATTTAATTGATCATCTAATTTCAATAAACCGTTAAAGAGCAGGCTTTGCACTTTACTGGAATAGGCATCCAGTGGATAACGGGGGTCCAAACTGGAGGGGTAACTCTCTATCGCCACTACAAATTCAGGGCGAGGCTCTCTTGCAGAGCATCCCAAGAACACCAACATGAAAAAAAGCATTGTTATTCTGATCATGGGCTTCCTTTATGGAGCCTTCATCCCTAGCAAATTCGCTCTAGCCTCACAAGGAAGCGTCAACAGCACCACGATTTCCTCCCAAATCGCTGCTCTCTGGAATAGCTACGGCGGCCCTCAAATGCAGCGGGCCCTTTGGGTTGAAGATTTAAATAGCAACGAGGTGGTTTTCTCCGAACAGGCAGATCTTCCCCTGAATCCAGCGAGCAACCTCAAGGTACTCAGCACCTTCGCTATCCTCGACGAGCTGGGGCCAAATCATCGCTTTAAAACCCAAATTCTCCTCAGTGAAAAAAAAGCAGAAGGACATTACGGCACACTGACCCTCAAAGGTTTTGGCGACCCCACCCTCAGCAGTGCCCGACTTTGGGAAATGGTCGCCGAACTCAAATCCCACGGAGCACAAAACGTCGACACAGTGCTTTTGGATACACAATGGTACGACTCACAAGACTACCCAGGGCGACTGCAAAATCGTCAGGTAGATAGCCCCTTTAATGCACCAGTGAGCGCGCTCTCTCTCGACGGAAATCTCGTCCAAGGTGTGGCCACGGCAGGAGCCAAAGTCGGAGATTTAGCCAAGATTCAATGGGTCCCCGCCCTACCCGACCCACCCATCGAAAACCAGGTGGTGACCCGCCAAGGCAGGCCACAAATTTTGGTGCGCAATTTTCCTAGCACCGAAACATCAAGCCCACGAATTTTTCTTAAGGGGCAAGTCCCCCCTGGTGAAGAGAGTTTTCCCTTTAGCCTTGCCCAAGGGGATCCCAGCTATTTCACAGGTCTTCGCCTACTTTCCCTGCTTCGAGAAATGGGAATCCATGCTCCACAAAGCTTTAGTTTTGGAAGCGCTCCCCAAAACAGTCGTGTGGTCGTAGAAAATCAAAGCCCGCCCTTGGGTGTGATTCTTCAAGAGGTCAATAAAAACTCCAACAACTTTATGGCCGAGCAACTTTTGAAAAATCTTGGAATCCATCGCCACGGTACTCCAGGCAGTACGGCCCAAGGCGTAGCGACCCTATTGGAAAAAATGCGTGAATGGGGCACTCCCCTCGATGGAGTTTATTTGGAAAATGGATCTGGCCTTTCCAAAAACAACCGAATCACCGCCCGTGGTCTTGCCCATATACTCCGAAGGGCCTTTACCGACCCAGAACTCCAAGCGGAGTTTCTTTCCTCATTGAGCGTGGCCCAAGTGGATGGTACATTGAGAAAAAAATTCGCCAAGGCGGGGCTCCCTCAAGGTTTTCGAGGAAAAACCGGAACCCTCAACGGCGTGACTTCCTTGACAGGTTATATTCCCGTACAACCGGGACGCCAAGACGGACCCTATCTTTTTGTATTTATCGCTAATGGCGAAGGAGAGGCCTTTTGGAAACAAAAAGAATTTCAACAGAAACTTTTAAATCTTTTAGCCACACCATGAAAAAAAAACTGGCGTTAAAAATCTTCTTCTCAAGCTGCTTGATGCTATTATTTTTGCCCGCTCTCTCTTGGAAAAAAAACGAAGGCTCAGTGATTTTCTCACCGTGTTTTCCTCAAGCCCATGCCGCTAAGAAAGAAAAGAAAAAAGAAAAGCAGAATCCTCCCCCAGAAGTCTCAGAAAACCATATCAGCGTCAAACGTCATGGCAAGGTAGTGAGCTACAAGTTCGAAGTGCCCCAAAGCATTAAACCCGCCGTCGATTTTTGGAAGATGGTGTATACCCAGTACGATCGTAACTACGAAATCTTCCACGACACCGAAAATCTCGGAGTGATTTACTCGGTAATGGATTTCACCGATCTCTACAACAACGATGCCCTCAGCAAAGAAGAGCGCCGCGCCTTATTCTATCCCCGTCTTGAGGAAGAAGAAAAACGCATTCAAACGCTTTTACTCACTCTTCATGCCAACCAAAACCATCCTGATCAACTGTCAAAAGAAGAGCGCCGCATCTACGATCTTTTCAAAAATGATCCCAATCCCAATAAATTTTTAGAGGCATCCTCTTTGGAACGAATTCGCTCTCAAACCGGCATTCGGAATAAATTTCTCGACGCCCTCAAAACCTCAGGAGCCTATCTCGAAGAATTTGAAGATATCTTTATGAGCCAGGGAGTTCCCATGGAGTTGACTCGGCTCGCCTTCGTAGAATCCATGTTCAATACCCAAGCCGTCAGCAAAGTAGGGGCCAGCGGCGTATGGCAGTTTATGCCCACAACGGGACGACTCCACGGTTTAGAAATCAGCTCGACCGTCGACGAACGTAACGATCCCTTCCGCGCTGCCTACGCCGCCGCCGACTTGCTCAAGAGCAATTACGAGGCCCTGGGATCTTGGCCATTGGCAATCAACGCCTACAATTCCGGAAGGGCCACCATGAGTCGTGCCGTTTCCACCCTAGGAACCACCGACATCGGACAAATTATTCTTTACTATCGAGGTGGTGTTTATGGATTCGCGTCTCGAAATTTTTATCCTTCCTTTTTAGCTGCCCTTGAGGTCTCAAACAATTATCCCAAATATTTCGGAAAGGTCGAACGGCGACATAAATTAGAATACGACACTTACACCTTGCCCCGCCCAATGTTATTGGGGGACCTCATTCAGAGCCTAAATTATTCTTGGGAGGAAATACTCCAACTCAATCCGCACTTCTCCGAAGGGGTACAAAACAACCAGATGAGAATCCCCGCGGGTTACGGAATCAAAATTCCTAAAGGCTCTACTCCTCGATTGACCCAAATCGAATCGAGCCCTAATCGACAATCCCCCCCACCTGCCCCAAGCGATCTCTAAGAAAGAGCCCCCATGGATTCGACCCAAGTAAAAAAACTTTTTCCCTGGCAGCATTTAAAAGAGAGCTTTGCAAACCCCGACCCTAGAGACTTTCCCTGGAAGGGCTATGTTCCAAGCGCAGTCTTGGTATTGTTGGACGATCAGGAGCATGAGCCTCGCCTGCTGTACACCCTGAGGACCGATCGGGTTCGCGATCACAAAAAACAAGTAAGTTTTCCTGGTGGAGTCAGAGAAAAACAAGATCGAGATTTAGAATCTACCGCCCTTCGGGAGACCTTTGAAGAAACCGGGCTAAACCCCTCTAACGTAGAACTATGGGGATCCTTACCCCCGCTTTATACTCCAACCGGTTACCACATTACCCCATTTGTAGGACACTTACTCCAGGCGCCTCAGTTTCAACCAAATCCTCATGAAATCGAGGAAATATTCTGGGTTCCACTATCCCACCTGTTAAATCCTAAACATCTTAGCCTTGACCCCGCCGAACTTTACGAGGCACGCTTTGCCATGCCCTCTTTTCAATACCAAAAACATCGTATTTGGGGAGCTACTGGACGCATCACTTTGGAACTCATCGAAAGAATCCGACAAAGAGTGCTGTAGACCAAGTACAGCCACAAAAGCTCCACATGGCAGTTGACCCACCGCGAAGCTTTTGATTAGGGTCTCTCATCTATGCTTAAGGGCCTTCCTGCTTTGCTTTTTTTGAGTCTGCTTTTCACCGCCTGTGGGGGGCGTATTCCCTCCGATGCTAAGACCGCCAAGTTGAGTCGATCTTATTTCCAACATTACGGAAAAAAATATAAGGAAACGACCTTCTCTCAATCGAAAGTACTCAAGGCCGAAGTCAAGCAAAGCCAAGAACTACAAAAAAATCTGGCCACCAGCTTTGTCTTGCTCCAACAAGAAAACGGCAATGAAATTCCCGTCATCGTCACCTTGTTGCGCAAGTTTCCCACAGGTTGGCGCATTAGCAGTTGGGAAAAAATCGAAGCCGCACCTAATATCCCCCAAGCTAATCTCAATCCAGAAACTCCCTAGAGCTCAATAAATTTCTGAGTCAGTCAACGATAATCAAAATGCTGAAATCAGACATTGCTTATCCTCCCCTCCCTCCCCCACATATGTTTGCACGCAAGAACTCTGCCCATCGGTAAAAACACGAATCTCGCCATGCCGGTCGGTTCGGAAAATTTTTACGCCATTTGCCTTAAGCCGATTCACCACCTCGGGATGAGGTAAACCAAAACGATTGCCAACGCCTACACTAATCAAAGCCCAACGAGGTCGCACCGCCTCGAGCCAAGCGCTTGTTGACGAGGTTTTTGAACCGTGGTGGGCCACCTTGAGCACCTCACAACTCAAGTGAGAAGCTGACTCATCAATCAGGCTCGCCTCGGCTGGGGCCTCGAGGTCTCCCGTTAATAACCAGCACACCCGACCGTAGCTCACACGCAAAACCAGACTAAAATTATTTTTGGAATTGTTTTTGGAGTCCTGCTCCCATGGTGAAATTGGCGGTGGCCACAACACATCGAAACGAACCCCACCTTGAATCCAACTGTCTCCACGACTGAGAGGTCTTGCTAAGAGCTGATGTCGATTCAAAGCCGCTGTTAAAACTTGTGGCAGACTTTGCTTAAAAAAAAACGGATATGCGAAGCTCTTCACTTGAAATTCAGAGAACACCGACACGAGTCCTAAAAAATGATCTTCATCGGGATGGCTTAAAATGACTTCTCCTAATTCAAAAATTCCTTGATGCCATAAGGCCGGCAGAATCACGCGCTCCCCCACATCCGTCTTGCTGCGTGGCAAACCACCACCGTCGATCAAAAGATTTTCCCCCGAAGGCAATTTTAGCAACATCGCCTCCCCTTGTCCCACATCGAACATTCTTAATTCTAAAAATGGAACGGTGCCGGGCCTACCCCAAAGACTCAACAAAAGAGCCAGGGCCAGGCCCAAGCCCCACACTCGAAACCAAGATTGTCCTTGGCAAAATCGAACGATGCCCGCAAAAAAACTTCCATAGGCCAGCCACACTCCCAAGCCTGGAGTTGCAACCGGACCTTCAATCCAGGACCAAGTCGCCAAAATCCGAAGCCAGACCAACACTTCATGAAAGGGAATTTCTAAAATTTTGAATAAGCACGCCCCCCACGGGGGATAAAGTAGAGCAAGAACTCCGGCCAACACCACCAAAGGAAAACCCAAAGCCATAAAAGCCGGTACAAACAGTGAATTGCTTAAAGGAGAAACCCAGGAAAAACGGTGAAACTGAATGGCCAAAAGAGGATAGAGACCGATCCCAACCAAGAGAGAAGTCCAAACGCCACTCCAGACCCACTCTCCTAAAGCAGAGCGAGAAAAACACCCTACCTGTCGCTCACGAAAGGCCCTAGTGAGGAGGGGAGAAAACAACACCAAGAAACCAGTAGCCGCAAAAGAAAGCTGAAAAGAAAGGTCAAACAACAAGCCCGGGTCACCCAATAAAAACATCCACGCCACCCCAAGAAATAAGGCGAGTGCCTGGGAACGAAGCCCTAAGGTTTTTGTCAAACCGATTCCAGTACAAGCCGCTAGGGCCCGATTTACCGAGGGCTCATAACCGACCATCATGGCGTAGGCCCACGTAGGAAAAATGGCCAATAAGGCCGCCCCACGCCTTGCCCATCCTCTCTCGAAGGCAGACCTCCACAGACTCAAAGGAAAGGTTAAAAAGAGGTAGGCCAATCCATAAACAACGCCCAAATTCATTCCAGAAACCACCAAGAGATGGGCGAGCCCAGTGGCACGAAAAACCTGGGCCCCTTCTGCTCCCATGGCAGAATCGTCTTTGATCAGCAATCCGCCAAAAAAACCACGAACCCAGGGGTCTTGAAGAGAGCTTTCCAAAACGCCTTGCAAGCGGGCGCGAGCTGCTCCAACCCAAGCTTGCCTCAAACTAGGAGCCCGCTCTTCAATCCAGGGCAGGAAGTTATGTAGCGATACAGTATAAAAAATTTTTTTTGCCCGCAGACCTTGAGCATAGGAAAACACCCCAGGATTTTTGAAATTTTGCGGCTCACGAAAACGCGCTAGAGTTCGATAAACGGCCCCGGGTTGTAAATCGCAACGCTCCCCCGTAAAAAAAAACACCGTGGGAAATACCCACGAAAAAAATTCCTCCCGGCGATAATGACCCAAAATTCGTCCCGTAAAACGAAAACCACTCTCACTAGGTTCACAATAAGAATCAGGCTGAAATCGCACCGCCACCCAGGAATCGTCGCGCACCCATTGTTGCAAAAGGGCCGGTGGATTCTGAAAAAAACGCGGACCGGTCTGTATCAAGCCCAGGGCGAAGAACACTAGAAGCCACCCCCAAGAGGACTTCAACACCCATACCCAAACCAGTCCAAGCACAAGAAGCGCACCAACCCAAAAACTAATTGTCCCTACATTTTCCACACGAAACGCTGCAATAATTCCAGCAATCAAGGCCAACAGGGGCAATAACAAGGGATAACGGCGCAACACCCGATTCATCCCAGCTTCAATATGCAAGTCCCATGCTCATCGTGCAAAAACTCTCGGCAAGGTACTACAGAACGAAATTTTTGGAACCGCACCTAGAAAGAAGCGCCGCTCAAGTGGCAGGAGGAAGACTCGAATTCGGAGGCGGCAATTCGATCACGACGGGATGTTTTCGCAACTCCTCATCGATAGCCAGAGCCAAACGATTTACACTCTCGCGAATCTTTTCGTAATTGGCGCTTCCCGAACGATTCGATTGCAAAACGGCCATGCGTCCCCGAAGTCCCTTGAGAAAAATTCTTCCTTTGGGAGTAGGACGGCGTTGAAACATTTTTAAGCAAGCGGTGACGTTAATCCCGTTGATTAACAGCTGGCCTTCTTCGAGATGGAAGGAAACTCCATCGAGAGTCTCATCGAATTTTTTTTTGATTCGACCGTAAATCTTGGTTAGCAAGGCATGAACGATGGCGAGAAACTGCCCCAAGGCCTCGGGATCTTCTACATTCAACGTGGCCCAGTCACGGTATAAAGACAAACGCCTCGCCAAGGCCGTCCAATAATGCACTCCAAAATGAGTAAGGTTGTCAGAGAGATGTTTCGCTAAGTTTTCTCGATTGAGAAAGATAAGTCCCTGGCGAAAATCGAATTCTTGTCCTGCACTCTGAAAGACCCAATCGCCACGACGAGCGGCGGGACGCCTTTCTTGCTCGGCAAGCGGACGCTCACCCACTTTAGGAGGAATAGGCAGATCTCGTATTTCTCGCGTCTTCATGGCGGCTTCAAAGTAGCTCCCCAATTCTGGCCTGGCAAGGGGAAGTTCAAAGCCGTAACTCGCCAAAAAAATCTTCTTGTAAAGAACGGCGGTAATAGCGAGCTAAGTTAGAATTGCTACTCGACTCGTCCAAACATTGACAGAACATCTTGAGGGCCAACCATTGCTCGGGACTCAGTTCTGAATTTTTAACATGATGTCCCTGATAAAATAGTTCATGGCGTCTACCATCAAAAAAAATCGTTCCGGTTTGGTCCCCCATTTGAAACAACAATTTTGCTCCCCGATCGTCACAAGACCACCGCAAACAACTCAAACTTGTCTCACCCAAAGCCCGACGCCAAGAGGAGGGCCTCAGAAAATCCGAAGGACCCAAGAACCCAAAACGAAAACGCCACCTTTGATCGGAGTTTTTCATGAAGCTCTCACCAAAAATTTGGAACAAATCGAAACCACAACTGAAAATTCCCACAAAATTGGGTTTTTATGGAGAAACCCTCACGAAAAAGTGCAGAAAATATACCAGTCCTAAGCGCGACCCCAAAAAATGTCTGGGAAAAACAATTGAGATTTCACTCACTTGGACCTAGGGGGCTGGAAGCTTTTCACCGCAAACTCTCGCTTTGAGAAGATCCTCAATTTGAGGGAGAATTTGGGGATAAAACAGGGGTTGCTCTACAGAAACCCCAGATGGATGCGACTATGGCTCAAGAACCTCAAAAAACTGAAAATGGCGTACAACTGGGCCATGTTGAATTTATCTGGGCGAGAAATTCGAAGGAATTTTTCTTTTCTAACTCTATTCTGATTCACGACTCGCAAGCGACAGTCGTGGACCCCTCTGCGAACTTTTCTTACCTTGAACATCTGGCCGCATCCAAAAAAGTTCAGCAGGTTTTAAACACCCACTACCACGTGGATCATCGCTCCTTAAACAGCCTCTTCAAGCAAGCTCGCTTTTTGTGTCACAAGCTCGATGTCAAACCTCTGCAAAGTTTTGAAAACTACTTACGTTTTGCCGACTCCGTGCAAGATTCGGGATACATCGAATGGCTAAAGGGAATTTTTTCTACGCTGGATATCAAAGAAGCCTACTTTGACACGCTGCTCACAGACGGCCAACTGTTGCCTCTCACAGATCATGAGGTGCAAGTCGTTCACCTCCCCGGTCATACCCCGGGACATATCGGTTTATGGTTCAAGGAAATCGATCTCTTTTTTTGCAGCGATGTGGATCTCACCCCCCTCGGCCCTTGGTATGCGAATCTCTCCTCTAACATTGATGACTTTTTAAAAAGTTTGGGGAGGATTAGGGAAATTCAATGCCGCTACTACGCTACCAGCCACGGTAGCCGCATTTACGATCCAGAACACTTTTTTGAAAAACTCACGCGTTTCGAGGCCGCCATCCCCAAACGAGAAGAAAAAATTTTAGAAGCCCTAAAAGAAAGACCCCAAAATCTCCAACAGCTCTCGGAAATTGGAATTATCTACAAACACTCCCACGTAGAGAAAGACCCACTCAAAGCTTCCTTCGAACGGCAGATGATCGAAAAACATCTCGAGCGCCTTAAACGACTGGGGGCGATTCAAGAAGATGGCGACCTATGGCACCTGCTCTAAGGCAAGGTACCTCTTCAAAAAGAAAATACGAGGTTGGAAATTCTTTCTGATTTTCTTTGCTCATGCCCGAGCCTATTTGGCCAACATTAAACCCGCGACCGTTCCCCCGATTACCGCCACCCCCACGATGGTGCCAATAATAATGTAATGGGTTTTATCGGAGCTGGTGTCTTCTCCCATGGTGTGAACTTCGGCCTTCTGGATCTTCACTTCTTCTTCCGAACCTAATACGGCAGGCCTAGCTTTTTGATAATACTCCCAAGGCGTCACCATGGACTTAGGCTTGAGAGGTCCTGTGGACGACTGCCTTGAAACGCCACACGCGCTGAACTGAATTAAAACCAAGGCGGAGAGAAGAATTTTTTTGAACATGGCCCCGACTTTCCTTTGAGGTAAAAAGATTGGGAACCCATGCACCAAGGGGTGGGATTGTGTAAAGAAAATGTGTAAGAGCCTCGAAGTAGAAAACTAAACGGAAAAAGAAGTTCCACAACCACAGGTGGTTTTGGCATCAGGGTTTTTAAAGGTGAAGCTCGAACTCATCATATCGGACTGATAGCCGATCTCCACATTTTGCAAGTAAAGGTAAGCCCTCGGATCTACAAAGACCTTGAGCCCATCGAATTCTAAAACCTTGTCGGCGGGACCGGGCGTTTCGGAGAAATCCAGCTTGTAAGAAAGCCCAGAACATCCCCCACTACTGATGCCAATCTTCAAGCCCCAACCCACTTTTTGGCCTGAGTTCATTAATTCTTTTGCACGCGCTATCGCCGCAGCTGTGATGTTCATCGGACAAAACCTCCTTAAAAGCGACACACCCGAGACACCTCTCGTACCCCTCGGTTGTCTTTATTCACTCTTGATTCAAAAAAGCAACCCTTCCTTACCCCCCCTGACGTAAACGTTGAACCGCCTGACCAAGCAGGGTAATAGCGCTTTCTACTTCCGAACGCTGAGTCATGCGACCTACCGCCATCCTCAAGGCCCCGCGAATTCGCTCCTCCGAATATCCCAAGGCCGCCAGGACATGGGAAGCTTTGGAATCGGCTGAGCTGCAGGCCGATCCCGAACTCATAGCCAAAAGACGGCACTCCATCATGACGGCCTCAGAACGAAGCCCAGGAATGGAAAAATTCAAATTGTGTGGCAAGCGCGAATCCCAAGCGCCATTGAGTTGAATCCCGTCGATTTGCTCTTGCAATCCCTGCCAAAGCCGATTTCGTAAAGCTTCTAAGGTTTGAGATTCTAACTCCATCACGCGACAGGCCTTTTCAGCAGCCACCCCCAATCCCACCGCACCGGGAACATTCGGAGTCCCCGATCGTAGCCCCCCCTCATGTCCCCCCCCATAAAATAGAGCACGTAGGGGAATGTCTCGCCGTCCACCGCGCACATAGAGCGCTCCAACCCCCTTGGGTCCATAGATTTTATGGGCCGAAATCGAAAGCAAGTCGATACCCAGCTCACGCGGCGACAAGGAAACTCTGCCAAAGGCCTGAGCAGCGTCGCTGTGAAAATAAAGATTCTGTTCTCGTGCGATAGAGCCCAGTTCTCGCAGCGGAGCCAAAGTGCCAATTTCATTGTTCGCTGCCATCACGGAGATAAGAAGGGTCTTGGGACCAATAGCTCGCCGTAAATTCTCCAAATCGAGTCGTCCTTGGCTATCCACCCCAAGCCGCGTAACACGCCATCCTCGAGTCTCGAGAAAGGCAAAGGGATCCAAAACCGACCGATGTTCTGTCAGCACTGTGATGAGGTGATTTTTCTCGGGAGTCTGTTCGGTCGCTAGACCCAAAATTGCTAAATTATTGGACTCGGTCGCCCCACTGGTGAAAAAGATTTCCTCCGAGGCCACTCCAAGAGCCGCTGCCACTTGAGCGCGAGATCGCTCTAGTGCAGCCTCAGCCATCCAACCATAGGCGTGGCTTTTGCTCGCCGCATTGCCGAAATATCGATTGAAGTAAGGCTCCATGGCCGCGAAGACTTCGGGGTCTAAGGGGGTAGTCGCTTGGTAATCAAAATAAAGAGGCAATTTCATAGGTTGAAAATAACACGAAATGCTCCTATTGG
>DALYDW010000018.1:0-790 GCA_031972915.1 bacterium | reverse complement strand
AAAAAACGCCCAACCGCCGATGTACCTAAAAGGAGTCACGCGTCATCATGAAATCCAGCATTCTCAACGCCCTGCAAGGCATTCACGACCCCGAAATCCGTAAAGATATTGTCAGTCTCGGCATGATTAAAGAAGTCAAAGTCGACCAGGGCAAGGTTAAGCTCAACATCGTCCTCCCCAGCCCCAATTCTCCGCTACGCGATCTCTTAGAACGAGAAATCAAACCCGTGATCCAGGCCCTGCCCGGCGTCGAAGAGCTCAAAATCGATTTTTCTTGGGAAGTCAAAGCTGGCCACCGCCCTACCCCGGGAGGGCGGCTCCCCACGGTAAAAAATATCATCGCCGTCGCAAGCGGCAAGGGGGGCGTCGGAAAATCCACTGTGGCCATCAATCTTGCAGTGGCCCTCGCACAAACCGGGGCCAAGGTGGGCGTGTTGGACGCCGATATTTACGGACCCTCCTTACCCACCTTAGTGGGTCTGAAAAACACTCCCCCTTTAGTAGACGCTGAAAAGAAAAAAATTCTCCCCTTGGAAAGGTTCGGCCTCAAAACCATCAGCATCGGTTATTTGATGAAGGAAGAAGACGCCGCCGTATGGCGTGGCCCCATGGTGGGACGAATGCTGCAACAGTTTATCGACGATGTGGAATGGGGAGAACTTGATTATCTAATCATGGACCTTCCTCCCGGTACGGGAGACGCCCAATTGAGCCTCAGCCAAATCATTCCCATTTCCGGGGCTGTTATCGTCACCACACCTCAGGACGTAGCCTTAGCCGATGTAGTGCG
>DALYDW010000017.1:16842-19437 GCA_031972915.1 bacterium | reverse complement strand
ATTCTCGAACCTTTGGGGAGGGATGTTCCAAAGCCTTCCGGATAGCTTGTTCAGTTTCAAAGGGAAAGGCCGAGTATAAATAGGCTAATTTTTTAAGGGCATTTAAGACAAAGTCGAGTTCGTCATCTTCTTTTATTTCTAAAAAATTCTGAAAGGCCGAAAAAAGGCGATCAGCCTCGTTTATCGAGAGTTCTTCTTGCCATTGCGCCAAATTGCCGAAGGCAATGACCCTAAGGAAAGGATCTTCCGAGTCGAGTTGTTCTAAGAAAAATTGCCTCACGGTATCATTTTCTGCTCCCCATTGGGGCGGGATGATCTCTGAGCTGGAGCCGTCTGTGAAATCAAGGATCTTATATCCGAGCATCATGAGGCAGCGGGCTTGAATCTCGAGGAGCGGGTGTTCTGTAGCCAGCTCCATAAGACCCGTGGCCACCGCCTCTGGTTCCCAATGGGATAACGCCAAACCCAGAAAATAAATCGCCGACATGGCTGTATTTTCGGAATCAGACTGAGCTATCTGGAGCATGAGGGAAGTAAGTTTTTCAGTGCTAGGATCAGCTTCCATATCAGAGAAGAGAGCATTTAAGGCTTCAAGGTGTTTAAGGGGACCAGCTTCGCTTTCAAGTGCCTTGATCAAGAGGGTTTCTACCTCGGCCGGTTTGGCTTCCCATAAGCTTGCCAGCATAGCTAGGGTGAAAAGTGCTGTTTGTGGGTCTTCATGTTCTAGGAAAGGTGCGATTATTTGGAGCAATCGGTTGATTTCGTCATCGGTGTGGTCTTTGATTTGCGTCAGCCCGTGGAGGGCGTTCAGTTGCAAGTCTTCTTGCGGGGCGTTCAGCTGCTCCCAAAAAAATGTTTCGACCTCGACCGCCTTCTTCCCCATATATTCCGGAGACCAGAAAAAATCTTGGGCGAGTAAATAGAAAGCTTCTGTGCGGATTTGCTCATTGGCACCCTCACGAGCCATCTTCAGTAGATGTTCGGAGAGGATTATTCCTGAAATCGAAGGCAGGGCTTCAGGGGCTTGTGAGACGTTTTCGATGATTGAGTTTGTGAGTTGCTTCAGTACCTCAAGAGCGAACTGGGATGTGGCAGGGTCGGGAGAATCAATCACGGCTTTGAGTATTACTAAGGTATCGGAAATAGCAAAGCACCCTCGCCAGAGGCTACCCAAAGCTAAGGACTGGAGAGTGGGGTTGTGGGTATCTTCGAGCCACCCAATGATAAGGGTTTGTAGATGATCTAGACTTTGCTGTCTGAGCGGATCGGCGTCTCGGGCTTCTTTTGAAAAGTAAGGATGTTGGAAACTTGCAGCGAGCCCGTCTACGATGAGGCTCTGCATACGGAGATCACCGTTGTATAACAGAGATAAGTCGAATTGTCCTTGTGCGTAGGCTAAAGGAATATGCTGCAGAACAAGATGAGTCTCGGCGGCAACTTGTATCTTTGGATCACTACTTTGGCTAGCCTGCTGCAGGTGTGACCAGACTGTTCTTTCTAGGTCGATGTCTTTTACGAGCTCTTCAAAGCGATATTGGGCAAAGGGATCTTGACCCTCAGAGGTGAAGACCTGTTTGTCAAAGATTTCATCTCGCAGGTAGCACCAAATCAGGATGCCGAAATTTTTCATACTTTCTGGGGTGCCTTCGTGTTGGATGAAGGTGAGCAATTGGTCTGCGGAGAATAAATAGGCCGTTGCCGCTGATGCGAAGGCCTCATTGCTGTTTTTAAAAGGGTGACCTATGTTGATGGGCCCATTTTCTACATAGAGGGCATCCTGAAAAAGGCGATAGTTTTCTTTGCCGGGTTCTCCCTCGAGAAAAAGCGGAAAGAGGTTTTGCCAGACTGGGGAACTGTCGAGCCTTCGATCTTGGTAGAGGCCGTGACATGTCTCGTGGACGGAGGTGCTTTGTTCATCGTGAGCCTGTTCGAGTGGAGACGAGGGATAAGTCGAAACACTTTGGCTCATACCCACGGTGTGAGAGAGAAGGTCGTACATAGGGCTCTGGTGCTGATTCCAAGAATAAGAGAGAACCGGTGGTCCCTGGAAAAAGCTGCGGAGCCCGGCTGCAAGCTGGGTCAGCTCCGCCAGGTCTTGAGGTGAGCGCCCCTCTGGGTACTCGAGTATTAAAGGGTAGATGCGTGCGGGACTTTCGAAAACGAAGTGGGTGTGGCGTTGTAGGTCTTGTAGCTGGGAGGCGAGAATAGGGGGTCTAATAGGAAGGGACTCACTCAAAGCAAAGGCTTGAAGCGGGCTGATGTTACGGACAGGGAGGCCATTATTTTGAATGGGACCGGGCCGTAACATCATTGAAGGCGATGGAGCGTCGAGCCGCTGCTCCCAAAGCTCCTTGAGTGCTGGGTTGTTGATTTGACTCCGAAGTTTACTCAATACGCCCATGGCCTGTATTCCTCTTGCTTGGGTATTCCCTGGTTTTCTGTATAAATTTTAAGCAAGTTTTGTGCCAGGCATGGGGAAGGGTTTTTAGGGTAAAAATCGTCGATTTTTCCCAGTATTCCAGAGTTTTCCTAAGAGTGCTCGATCAAATGGGAAATAACAGGAAATCTTAAAATTAAAAAACGAGGACTTCAGTC
>DALYDW010000017.1:0-16832 GCA_031972915.1 bacterium | reverse complement strand
GTTGAGCCGCTGCTCCCAAAGTTCTTTGAGTTGTGAGTTGCTGATCTGATTGCGAAGTTCACTCAATACGCCCATGGCTTATATTCCTTTTGCTTGGAGAGAGCTTGGGTATTCCCTGACATCCTAGACAATCTTAAGAGCAAGTTTTGTGCCAGTGATAGGGGAGGGCTTTTAGGGTAAAAAAACGTCGATTTTTCCAAGTTTCCCAGAGTTTTTTTAAGAGTGCTCGATAAAACGGGAAATAATAGGAAATCTCAAAATTAAAAAATGAGGGCTTGAGTCCTCAGGGCTCTTATCATGCTCTAGACCTTGAGCGCAGCAGCGCTGTAACTAAGGTGCTTTTCTGGGTAAAGAAATATGGCATCCATGCCGAAGATGAAGTAACCCTCTCCGCCTATCGACTGGTCGGGGGTGCTTTGCAGACGAATGGAAACTAGCCTTAGAAAAATCCTTTTATTACTTTTGATTTTCTTCCCTTGGAGATGGGGAGGTACCCTGGCCCAAGAGTCTCCCTTGCGCCTAGATTTTTTCGAGGCTCTACGTTTGGCGCAAGAGCGCCATGTGGAAGCGATTGTTAGCGAACAGCGTGTGCAACAGTCCATGCAGCGCATCCGTGAAGCTCGATCTTCCTTATATCCTCAATTTTTGGGAACCACTTCTCAGTATCGTCGCACAGTCAACTTACAGACCTTTGGCATTGATTTTCAGGTGCCCGGTTTTAATCCCTATGTGGCACCTTTCAATGTCTTTGATGCACGCCTCAGTTTGACCCAAAATCTTTTCGATGCCACGGTACTGTCTCGACTCAAGGAGGCCAAAGCAGCGTTGCGTTTTTCGGAGAGCGACCAGCGTAAGGTGCGTCTTGATGTTATGGCCCTGGTTGCTAATTTATTTTTGGAGGCCCATCGTGCTCAGCAGAGAATTCCTTGGGTCGAGTTGGTTTTATTGCGCGATCAAACCCGTTGGCGTCTTTCTCAAGTCCAAAATAACATTGGGCTTGGCGCAGAAATCGACGTCACTCAGGCCAAGGCAGATTTAGAACAAAGCGAAGCCCAATTGAAGAGTGCCCAAACCGAGGCTTTAGAAAGACGCCTCGATGTGGCGGCCGCGCTGGGACTGCCTCAAGATCGTCCCATTCATTGGGTCTTAGAAAACAAGCTCGATAAAGTTGTTTTGCCTAAGGCTGATGCCTTGCCAGCTTTGGTGTCATCCCATCCCGAAGTAGAACGGGCTCGTCTTCAAGTGGTGCAGCGTGAGCAAGAAAAAAAAACCGAGGTGGCTGCTTTTTATCCAAAGATTTCGGGAAACGCCGATTATGGAGCCAGTGGTAATCATCCAGGTAAAGTGGATGATACCTATAATTTTGGCGGGCAGTTGAGCATTCCCCTTTATCAGGGAGGATTGCGTCAGGCTCGGATTCGCGAGGCTCAGAGTAAGATTCAAGAGAGTCAGGCCCAATGGGAGGACGCCTTGAGACAACAGGAAGCTAAGGCAACTCAGGCATTGGCCGCTGTGGGGCAAACTTTGCGCATGTGGCAAGCGACTCAGGCCCAATGCAATTTTGCGAAACGGCAATTGATGTTGGCTGAGAATCGACTTCAATCTGGCTTGGGCAGTCAATTAGAGGTGATCGAGGCTCGTGCAGCTCAAGCCATGGTTCTTGATCAACAGAGTGAAGCGGTCGCCGCTTATTATCAGGCCAAAGTTAATTTAGCCCATGCCTCAGGAACCCTAGAGGGATTCCAGGGAGAGAATCATCCATGAGTCGATTTAAATATTTTTCCAGCACTGTCTTATTACTTTTTTTAGGGTGTTTTGCATCGTGTTGGCACCGGGGGTCTGAGCAGGTTTCTCGATTTTCTGGAACTCTGGAACTCACCGAGCACGCCTTGGGATTTCCGGTTTCTGGCCGTGTGGCCGTCCTCCATGTCGATGAGGGCGATGAAGTAAAATTGGGACAAGAAATCGCCCGCCTAGAACGTTATGCGCTCGCTCGTCGCGAGTACGAACGGCTCGCAGATTTATTACAAAAGGGAGGCACCCATCGACAGGCTGTGGAAGAGGCAGAACAAAATATGCTGGATCAAAGAGTTCTGGCTCCCACCTCCGGGATTGTTTTGACCAAAGTTCATGATACCGGAGAGGTGGTTGGAAGCAATTCTCCTCTTTTAATTTTGGGAGATCGTTCTCAAGTATGGGTAAGAATTTTTGTTCCTGAAGGCTTAGTCAATCGCGTGCGTTTAGGACAAAAGGCCCAGGTGTATCTCGATGGTATCGCTGAAAGCCTATCGGGAACCGTTCGCTATGTAGCTCCCCAGGCTGAGTTTACTCCTCGAAATGTGCAGACCCCTGAGGAGCGAGTTACCCAGACCTTTGCCGTTAAGGTCTATCTCGATGATCCTTCTCTCGATTTGAAAGTTGGAGTTCCGGCAGATGTGACTTTGGCCTTGAGTGAAAGTCTTCCCCATGAATGAGGTGGCCATTGAGGTACAAGGCTTGACTCGGGAATTTGGCAAGAGAGTTGCCGTCGATAATATTAGTTTTTCCTTAAAATACGGGGAAATTTTTGGATTCTTGGGTTCGAATGGAGCCGGGAAGAGCACTACAATACGTATGCTTTGCGGTATTTTAGCCCCAACGCGAGGCACTGCCCAAGTGGGTGGCTACGACGTGGTGAAGGATCCCGAGTCTATTAAAAAATCTATCGGTTATGTTTCCCAAAAATTCAGTCTTTATACGGATCTCACGGTTTTAGAGAATTTAAAATTTTATGGGAAGGTTTATGGACTCAACACTGTGCGCTTACGGCGTCGTGTCGAAGAGGTGATGAACTTAACGGGCTTAAAAAAATATCGAGATTATTTTTCCAAAAATCTTTCTGGGGGTTGGAAACAGCGTTTGGCCGTGGCCAATGCTATTTTGCACGAACCCAAAATTTTATTTTTGGACGAACCCACGGCAGGTGTGGATCCATTATCACGCCGTGCGCTTTGGGAAATTCTTTATCAATTGGCAGAACAAGGAGTGGCTTTGTTTGTGACGACTCATTACATGGAAGAAGCGGAGCGCTGCAATCAGATTGCCTTTATTAGCCAAGGGAAATTACTGACCCTAGGGGAGCCTTCGGTCTTAAAGCAGAATATGGAAGGAAAATTACTTGAGATCCAATGTAGTCCCTTGCTTAAGGCCTCGAGAGTTTTTCAGGAAGTGCCTGGGGTACTTGGAATTACGGCCTACGGAAATAATTTGCATCTTAATGTTCAGGATCCGGAAGCTATTTTACCCTTTTTAAAGCTAGTCGCCGACGAGCATAAAATTCAGGTTCATTCCATTATACCAATCGAGGCTTCTCTCGAAGATGTCTTCGCTACCTTGGAGAAGGGTAACGATGCGTAGAACCTATGCCATTCTGTGGAAGGAATTCCTGCATATTGTGCGGGATCCTAAAACTTTGATTTTGATTATTTTGATGCCACTCATGCAGTTGACCATTTACGGTTATGGCATCAATACCGACGTCAAACACATTCGCACCATACTTTACAACGAGGATCAAAGTCCTCTCACGCGCCGTTTAGTAGAAGCTTTTCAACAATCTTCTTATTTTGATGTGGAGGAAACGGCCCATTCTCTTGAAGATATTCGTTATGCCTTGGACGTGGGTGGGGCCAAGGTGGGGATGCATATTCCTCCCGAATTCACTCGCAATGTTTTATCGGGTAAAGTTGGAAAACTGCAAATCCTTATCGATGGTACGGATTCTAATCCAGCCAATACGGCATTAAACACGAGTCAGGCCATTCTGAATGATTTTTTAATACGTGAGAATCTTTTGCAGGCGACGATGCTGCCCGTCGATTACCGACCTCGCATGTGGTACAACCCCGACTTAAAAAGTGCCTATTTTTTCATTCCCGGTGTGGTGGGCTTGTTGTTGCAATTGTTGATTCCTATGATCACCAGCACAGCGGTGGTTCGAGAAAAAGAGCGTGGCAATATCGAGCAGCTTTTAGTGACGCCCATTCATCCCTATGAGTTGATTGTTGGAAAGCTCATTCCCTATTTGCTTATCGGTTTGGTCATCGCGGCCACTGTTTTGCTGGGGGCGAAGTTTCTGTTTGGACTTCCTGTAAGAGGTTCTCCCCTTACTTTGTTTTTGCTTACCAGTTTGTATTTGATGGTTTGTCTCGGCTTGGGGCTTTTTGCCTCCACTGTGGCGGACAATCAGCAGCAGGCAGCTCAGATTATCATGTTTTTTGCGGCCCCCTCTGTTTTACTGTCCGGATTTATTTTTCCGCGAGAGACCATGCCGTGGCCGATCTTTTTGATCGGCTATGCTATTCCCTTAACCTATTACGTAAAAATTATTCGTGGCATTTTGTTGAAGGGACTGGCCTTCACCGATTTGCTTCCCGAGGTGGGGGCCCTGGCTCTTATGGTTTTTTTAGCCTTACTGTTTAGTATTGTTAAGTTTCGTAAGCGTATTAAGTAAAGCATCAATCTTGCTTTCTGAAAACAGTGGGGAAGTTTTTTCGTTTTCATACAGCCGAGCTATCAAATCACACTTTCGATGTGTTTTTCAGTTTAGCGGAAGTAAATCTGAAAAATTACGGCGGACAAACTCCGCAATCGTCCTGGCAGGATCCGCAGGATTCGGGCGGAGTGCATTTTCCATCACCGCATTCTATGGGTGTACAGGGGCCGCAATCCACAGGGCAAGAGGCGCAGGTTTCAGGCGGCTTACATTCTCCATTTCCGCAGACCACAGGGGTGCAGTCTCCGCAATCGGCTTCGCAAGAAGAACAATTTTCTGGGGCCTGGCAAACACCATCGCCACATTGTGTGCCCTGAGCTTGGCTCCAGGCAGGATAAATGAGCAAAGCAAACATACTGGTCAGGATGCAAACCAATAGTTTTTTTACTTTCTTAGGTTGCTGCACAATGCGCCTCCTTGACTTGTTTTTCCTGAGAAAAAATCAATCCAAACTTCAGGGAAATTTTAAGGGGGGAGGTGCTCAATTGCCAAAGGGAATTTTGGGAAGTCTCAGGGAAGAGGGAAAACGTTGGAGTCTATTTTTTAAATTCCGGGGAGCTTTTTTTATTTTTTGTAAGGCCAGAACATTTTTTGAGTTTCTATGTTTTTCTACGGCTTTTTCCACGAGCTGTTTTAATTCAGGGGAGGCTCCTTCTCCGATTTTAAGCAGCAGCCTTTCGATCTCTTTATGCTCTCTGGGCCAAAAAATCGAACCGATGAGTTCGATAACAGCTTTGTGCACCCAGAAGTCTCCTTCTTCGATCAAGGTTTCAAGGGCTTTTAATAAATGTGGTTTTTGATTATTTTCTGGATCTTTGACCAAGATGGAGAGCGATTGAATTCGTACCCAAGGAGAGGCATCTTTGAGAGCTTTCCAAAGATTGTCTTGAATATTTTGGTGTTGGGATTTCCAGTAGGAGTCTAAACGGGTTTTGTTGTTCAAAAGTTCGAGTATCCATTGGCGCACTTCGGGGTCTTGATGTTCCTGAGAGGTATGAATGAGCAAACCCACGACTCGTTCTGGATTCGAGAAATAGGGCGGAGTGATAAGACAGTAACAGGCCATCTTGACCACGGATTTAAAAGGGCTTTCAATGCTTTGAGAAAGTAGGCGAAAGAGTTGTTCTACTTCATGGTGTTGCCGCTGGTTTGTTACTGGCCAGGATTGTTTTAGTTTTTTTTCAATAAGATCCAGAGCGAGAAGCTCAGTGAGAAAATGTCCACTTTGGCTCATTTTGTTGAGATAAGAGATTGTTTCCTCAAATGAAAAAATCGAAAGATACAATTGTTCCTGGGCCAGACGGCATAGCGCGGGATGTGCCGAGTTCAAGACTTCGTGAAATATTTTTTGAATAAAATCTATAGATGGGGTGTTTTCGTTTTTTACTTGGCCGGTCATGGCTGTTCTAAGGCGTTGGGCTTCTTCGGCTAAGGCGTGGAGAATTGAGGCGGCCACTTGGGGAGAACTGCCGTATAACAGTTGTCTCAATTCTTTTTCCCTGATTTGACCTTGGCGATAGGCCTTAAGAAAATAAGAGCTTTCAAAGTGTGCACGAGCTTTGTCTGCGATTAGTCTATCGGAATCCTCCATGGCCGTTTGTAGAGAAGAAAGTTGTCTGGCTTGAAAAGACCTGACTAAGTCATCGAGTTTTTGATTTGCGAAAGGATCTATTCCATTTTTGGTAAAGACTTGTCCGTCAAAAACTTTCTCTCTCAAATAACACCAGACTAGTTTGCCAAAAAATCTCATTTCCTCGGAAGTCTGGGGATCCTGCAGAAACAGCATTAACTGATCCGCCGATAAATAATAGGCACCGGCTGCGGAGGCAAAAAATTCGCCGGGATCTTCCCAGGGATGTCCCATGATGGATTCTTCTAAATAGAATCTATCGTAGAACAGTTTGTAGTTTCCGTTTTCGAGAGATAAACCGTAGAGGCTTTCCCAGAGTTCTTCTTGGTAAAGATTTCTATCACTGTATAAGGCGTGCATCAGTTCGTGAGTGAGGATGAATTCGTGTTCCCGAAACGGATCGACCGTTTTGGTGAAAGGAAACTGGCTCAGAGAGACGGTGTGAGTGCTTTTTCTGTAGTACCCGTTGTCATTGGCACTCCAGTAGATATTGCGCACCGGATCTCCGCGAAAAAACAGTTGTATACTCGCTACAAGGCTTGCCAGGTCTTGTCTTTGGGTGGGAGAAATTTGATGTTCAGGAAGGTGGAAAATTAAAGTGTATTTTTTGTGGCCATTCTGGACGAAGTAGGAATAGTGGCTTAATCCATAGAGCTGGTTAACGGGGCCAGGGGGAAGTCGCTTGAGTTTTTCGCTTTGTTTTTCTCTCTCCAAAAGACTCCCGGCCTTAGGAGCCACCTTGCCGTGGTATAAGTGAGGAACCCTGGCTGCATGCACTTTTGCTTTTGTATTTTGAAAGAAATTCTCCGCTGAAATTACCCTAGAATCTTGCCAGAAAGTGAGTGGCTCCTCGAGCTTTTGAAGGGGGCTTGTGGGCGAGCTTTCCGGATCGGTGGAAATTTTTAGAGTGTTACGGCTACGCTGAATGGCTTCGAATAAGGAGCCCATAAGTTTTTACACGATTCGATGAGATGTTTCTTTACCCGGTTTCCAACTGGACTTGTGTCGGCACATCCCTAAAAAAATTGCCCACTTTTGTTGCTGGATAGTTTTTATTATCCCTAACTTTTTGAAATTCTTTGCTCAATGCCAAACACGATTTTTTAAGAGGAGAGATCTTCTTGAAGGTGAAGTGGGTTGTGCTGTGTTTGGGAAGTGGGATGAAAACCCGCTGCTAAAATCAAGGTTGCCGTAATTAGGGTTGCAGCGCAGTAAAAGGGCAGGGAGGTGTTTTGATCGTAGAGAAGACCCGCTACGGTGGGTCCAATGACTCGAGCCAAGCTGGCGGCGGATTGAAAGGTACCCATGACCGATCCTTGAATGGCTGGATCGGCGGATTTAGAAGCCAGACTGAGGAGCGATGGCTGGCAGATGCCTCTTCCTAGGGAAGCGATGCTGAGAGGAAAAAGCAACCAGGCGACGTTGGGGCTGGTGGGCACAAAAATAAAGGCCAGAGCCAAGATGAGAGCCCCAGAAATCAACAATTTTTTTTCACCAAAACGTGGAGCCAAACGACGGATCAAGCCTCCTTGGACCAATACCATGATGAGGGCCATCAGTACCAAAACGTAGGCCACATGCTTTGCATCGTAGCCAAAGCGATCCTTCATGAAAAAAGCAAAGGTGGACTCTAGTTGGGTTACGCCCAGGGTGAAAAGTAGATTGAGCAAACACAAGGTGCTTACGGCAGGCAGTTGCAGTGTTTTAAGAATTCCCAATGGAGTACGGGTTTGTCCCGATCTTGATTCTCCCAAGCGTCTCCAGGCGTAGACGACGTTGAGAGCGCTTAAGCCAGCGGCAAATAGGATGGGGGTGGCATAGCTGTGGATCGAGAGAATTCCTCCCAAGGCTGGGCCCAAAATAAAACCGATCCCAAAGGCTGCACCGATGAGGCCCATGCCCTTGGCCCGGTTTTCTTCTGTCGTGACGTCGGAAACATAGGCAGTCGCTACGGAAATATTGGCTCCGAAAATTCCAGAAAAAATGCGTCCTATGAAGAGCATAGGAAGACTATTGGCCAAACCTAAGATTAAAAGTCCCAAAGAGGATCCCGTCATGGTGAGGAGCAAGATTTTTTTTCTTCCCCATCGATCGCTCAAGCGCCCCCAAAAGGGTGAAAATAAAAACTGCATACCTGCGTAGGAGGTCAGCAAAAACCCTAAGGTAGTTGCGTTGGCTCCGTATTCTTCGGCGTAAAAAGGAAGAATGGGAATCATAATACCGAAGCCGATGAGGTCGAGAACAATGACGCTGAAGAGAATGGCCAAGGAGCTTTTTCGTTCTTTCATAGGGGGGCGAGGCTAGTCACGATAAGATCGTAATGACAAGGGCCTCTACAAAATCGCTTATGAAAAAAGCCCGGTTAGAGAATGCAGGGATCGTGGGTCTTTTTTCCGCGGAGACTTTCCCAGGAAACAAGCATTCAGCGGAGGGGGGCCATAAGCACTTGACGTATGGGAGCGTAGAGAATAAAGGAGCGCCAGACTTTTAGGGCGAATACCATGGAAAATTTTCTTAAAATCTTAAGTCTTCCCGATAACATTCCCATCGTCATCATGTTGGTTGCCGTTGTGTATCTGACTTGGCTTTCCTTCAGTGAGGCCCGCAAGAACGATAAGCTCATTGAGGAAGGTAAGAAAGATCAGGTCTACCGACGGATGGTAGAATAAGGCTCCTGTCCTCACTCATGGATGCGGAAACCCCGAAAAACAAAACCTATCCCGATGTTTTAGCACAGGCCTTAGATCGCTTTATTGAGAGCGCAGGGAAGATCTCCGCCAATATGTTGGGGATGGTCAATAAGGTCGGTGGACAGATTTACGCCTTGCTGTTTTTGTCCCGAGAGCCCTTGTCACTCGACGAGGTTTCCGAAATTTTGCAGGTAAGCAAAGGAAATATCAGCGTCAATATCCGTTTGCTAGAAGATCTTAAGCTCGTCAAAAAGGTTTGGGTTAAGGGGAGTCGTAAGGATTTTTACGAAGCCAATCGGGACTATCCAAGAAAAATGCTTAAAGGTTTTTTCGACCGAATTCGAGAAGGAATCGATGAAAGCATGCGATTGATCAATCGCTTCCATGGGCAATTCGAAGAGGCTCTGGTGGAGATTGAGTCCAAAGAAGAAGAGCAAAAAAAGGATGTCCAATTCATGATTTTGCAATTGGAGATTCTGAAGAGTTTCTATACGGCGGCCAGCCAGGTCTTCGAAGATTTCTACCAAGGTCGTGAATTGAATTCCGAATTAATCCGTCGGGCGATTCTCGACTGAGCGCTTCCTGTGTATTTTTCCTTGACCTTCCTATTGAATGACCTTACAAGAGATCTGCTAAAAAACCTTTAAATTTCAATAATTTAGAACGTTTTAAACTGTTAAAAACTTCAAAAATCATCTTCGGTCGAAAGACGAAGGATAGGCTAGTAAGAGGCCTTACACGTCTGAAAAAAAGATTATTTTAGGTTTATCAATAAGGAGATAAATCCATGGCGCAAACAAAACTTTTAGACAAAATTGTGGTAAATAGCGCAAAAGTCGCCTGGCCGGTTTTTCAATCCGTCAACAGCTTGGTTAAGGATGGTAAATCCCACTGGCCTAAGTGGGCTCCGGGTCCTTTGCTCAAGAGTCATGAGCGCAGCAAGCCTCAGTTGGGATTTCCTCGCAAAACAGATTCGCTTTGTCCCAAATGCGTTCAAGAGGTTCGTGCTGAAATCGTAAGTGGTGAAAAAGACTATACCCATTTAATCGAAGGAAAACCTGGAGAGGTTGAGGCCCAGATCATCGAGCGTGATGGCGAGATTTGGATGGTTAAAGACTGTCCCAAACACGGTCATTTCGAAGATAAAATGGCCATGGATTCGAAGTTTTTGCAGCGCATCGAGCGATTATTTCCTGGTCGAGATTTCAAATCCCCTCAGACTTCCATCCGCAACCACGGGACTTCTACCATTAAGTACGGTCGAGGTTCTGTTCTGACTGTCGATCTTACCAATCGCTGTAACATGATGTGCGATCCGTGTTTTATGGATGCCAATCAGGTCGGTTATGTGCACGAGTTGAGTTTTGACGAGGTTAAAGAAGTTTTAGACAACTCCCTAAAGATTAAGCCTCGACGTCAGATGTCGGTGCAGTTTTCGGGAGGAGAGCCCACGCTTTCGCCTTTTTTTATTGAAGCGGTTCGCTACGCCAAACAAGTTGGCTATTTTAGCGTGCAGGCGGCCACAAACGGCATTCGCTTTGCCGAAGATCCTAAATTCGCTCAAGATGCCTACGATGCCGGGATGCGCTTAGCCTATCTCCAATTCGACGGTGTAGGAAACATGAATCATGAGCATCGCAAGATCGGGAATCTTTTCGACGTTAAATTGCGAGCCATGGAAAATCTCTACAATGCTGGCATCGACGTGGTCCTCGTGGTGACGATTGTTAACACCGTCAACAATCACCAGATTGGCCCAATCATTAAGTTCGCCATTGAAAATTCCGACAAAATTTCTTTCGTCTCCTTTCAGCCCGTTTCTTTTACGGGCCGAGACGAAGATATTTCCGATGAGGATCGACATCGCCAGCGCTACACTCTGAGCCATCTTGCCCATGATGTTAAAAATCAGACGGGACTTTCCGAGCCAATGCGCGATTGGTTTCCTCTTTCTGTGGGGTCCATCTTCTCCAACTTGGGAGATATGGTAAACAAAGATCAAGATTGGGGAAATATGAGTTGTGGTTGCCATCCCAATTGCGGAGTTGGCATGGCCTTGATGGTGAATAAACGCACTAAGGTTTATAAGCCGGTTTCTGAGTTTATTAACTTGGAACAGTTTATGAAAGATTGTGACCGCATTGCGGATGCCGCTCGGAGCGCCTCATTGACCAAGGCTCAGATTGCCATGGCCCTATTGCGCAATATCGATCCTAGTAAATTTCCAGAAGGTCTAACTCTGAAAGATTTGCTGGTAAAATTCGATAAACAGAGTGGTGGAACCATGTCTGGTGGTAAGGACTACGGTGTTGGACATGAGCGAAAGAAAGACGAATGGCTCTTTTTGTTCGTGGCCGGTATGTGGTTTCAAGATTTATTTAATTACGATTTTCGCCGCACTGAAATGTGTATCATTCCTTACGGTACGCAAGAAGGAGAAATCTCTTTTTGCGCTTACAATACAGGCATTGGGTGGCGTCAGATCATCGAAAATATGTATAAAAATGCCTCCGTGGGTGAGTGGTATCGCAAGCATGGTCGACATAAAGTTTATGCCGATGGACAGGCCATGCCCTTGCCCAGCTTTGAGCATAGCTTACGAGTAAAAGAAGAATTTATCGTAGGCAAAGAACATGCTGAGGCCGAGAAACAAAAGACCGAATCGAAATTGAAAACTTCGATTCATGTTCCTCAATCCAGCCTTCCTTCTCGGGAAGCTGAGAGAAAAGCTGCCTCTCAAGGCTGAGGGGTGAAGGCTTAAATTGTTTTCTGGGGGGCCCCGCCCCAAGGAGGGTGCGGGGCTATTTTTTGTAAAAGGGTCCTCTCCATTGACCCTCCAGTCAAGATTTGTTACCGCTAGGTGGCTATGAGTCCAAGTATTCTGGGAATTGATCCCAAGTGGAACTCGCTTCTTCCCTTGGTGGTGGTAAACGTCTTCATGCTTTCGACGGTGGTGATTTTTGCCGTTTTTTTCTGGCGCAATCGTCCTCGACACGAAGAACTCAGTGGGCGTGTTACCTCCAAATGGGTGGGGCCTTTTTTCTACGAGTATTGGGGGTGGGTGATTTCCCCCTTTGAGAGGCTCTTTATTCGTTTAGGTCTGACTCCGAATTTTTTCACTACCTTGGGTTTTCTCCTTAGTTCAGGATCAGGATTGGCCTTTGCAACCGGACATTTCGGAGTCGCTGGCTGGCTGATGATCGTGGGGGGGACCTGCGATATGTTCGATGGTCGCATCGCCCGTCGCACCGGAAAAACTTCCAAATCAGGGGCTTTTTACGATTCGGTGATGGATCGTTTTGGTGAGGGGGTGGTGTTTTTAGGGCTTGCCTACTATTTTCACGATTCTTGGGTGCTTTTTGCAGTAGTGTCCGGATTGATCGGTTCCACCATGGTTTCCTATACGCGGGCGAAGGGAGATAGTGTTGGAATCGATTGTAAGGTTGGGGCCATGCAACGTCCCGAGCGCATCGTGTATTTGGGAGTGGCGTCCATTTTTAGTCCGCCGTTTCGACAATTATTTTTACCTCATGCGCCCCAGGTAGAGTATCTCGCCATCGCCTCGATTTTATTTATCGCTGTAATGACAGTGCTTACTTCTGTTTATCGAATGATTTACATCATTAGAAAACTCAATCTTGCTGAGGGTAAACCCTTAAGAAAAATCAAGTCGCCTTTCTTGCAAAAACTAACTCACCGTTATTTGGATCTTTAGTTATCGTTTTAAGATAATTCCCCAGAACATTCCCGATAAGGCCCGTTGCCTTCTTTTGATATCTTCTTACTTCTTACGAGGGGAGTTGCTTAGTGCTTGGCACAAGGTTGTGCTCTTCTAATAGTTCGCCTAATTTTTTTCCGTCGATAAATTCCATGGGAGGAAGTTCGGGCAAGGTCCAGACTTCTGGAGCGAAGACACCTGTAGTGATAAATAAACCTTTTCCACGGCGTTCCCCGACCAAGTTAGAGGCGAAGTTCATTACATCCATGCTGCTGATGAGATTGCCTTCAGGATATAAGGAAAGATGGATAATAACGGGCGAACCAACAAAAGGAGAGGGGTTGATTGCGTAAATATCGGCTTCTGTATCGTTCTCTCGAAAGCTCTCTCCAATTTGCAGATTCCACTTTTCGAGCAATTGCCGAGTCAGTTGAAAAAAATCTTCGAAACTTAGATTTTGTAAAGGGGCGGTGAGCGGATTTTCTGCTTGTGGGATGTGTTGGGGAGATTTTTTTTTAATGAGAAAGATGAGGGCGAAGCCCAACATGAAGGTCATCAAGATGACAAGAAGTAGAATACCCATGCCTCCACAGTGCCGTTGGCTTTGAGGAGTGTCAAGATGGAAAAAACTGAATTCTAAGTCTTTTAAAGGGCTTGGGTCCTGTTGACACTGGAAGAAGCCCCGTGCTACCCCCATGCGCCATGGCAGCTATTACTTTACAAAAATTACAATCACGATGGATTTTAGACTCACGGGGTCAGCCGACTGTTGAGGTGGAGGCGTGGCTTTCCAATGGAAGCGTGGGACGCGCAGCCGTTCCTAGTGGAGCTTCTACGGGAGATTTTGAGGCCGTCGAATTGCGAGATGGTAATCCTAAAAAATTTTTGGGTAAGGGCGTAGATACGGCAGTGGCCCATGTTAGTGGTGAAATTGCCAAGGCTCTTCAAGGCTCGGATCCCTTCGATCAAATTGAGATCGATCGTCGACTTTGCGAATTAGATGGCACTGAAAATAAATCCCGATTGGGGGCCAATTCGATTTTAGGAGTCAGTTTGGCGGTGGCTCGTGCGGCTGCTCTCAGTCGCGGGATGTGGCTTTACGAGTATATTGCTTCGCTTGCTGGAGTTGAGCCACAAGTCTTGCCAACGCCCATGATGAACATTCTTAATGGTGGTCAGCACGCTGACAACAACGTGGATTTTCAAGAGTTCATGATTTTGCCTACGGGAGCAAAAAGTTTTTCAGAGGCTTTGCGAGTAGGGGCTGAAGTTTTTCAGCACCTCAAACAGGTTTTGAAGAAAAAAGGTTATTTTACCGGTGTGGGAGATGAGGGTGGGTTTGCCCCCAATTTGGCAAATAACCGCGAGGCTATGGAAGTGGTATTGGAGGCGATTCGCGCCGCTGGGTACGAGCCTGGACAAGAGGTACAGCTGGCTTTAGATGCTGCTTCCAGCGAATTGTATCACGGAGAAAACTACACTCTAGAGGGTGAAGGTGGGAGAGTTCTTTCTGCCGATCAGTTGATCGATCTCTATGAGGATTGGTTGGAGCATTATCCCTTAGTGAGCATTGAAGATGGTCTAGACCAACAAGATTGGCCAGGCTGGAAAAAAATGACTCAGCGTCTGGGAAAAAGACTTCAACTGGTAGGAGATGATTTGTTTGTGACCCACACCGCTCGATTGAATCGCGGGATTCAAGAACAGGCGGGTAACGCCATTTTGATTAAGGTAAATCAGATCGGTACGCTTTCCGAAACTTTGGCTGCTATCGCCCTGGCGCAGGCTCACCGTTTTGGGGTGGTGATTAGTCATCGCTCTGGAGAAACCGAAGATACCACGATTGCCGATTTAGCCGTGGGGACGAATGCGGGGCAAATTAAAACCGGGTCTCTTTCTCGCAGCGATCGAATCGCAAAATACAATCAGCTACTCAGAATTGAAGAACGTTTGGGAGGTAAGGCTCGTTATCTGGGGGGCGTTCCTTTGTTGGCCTTGAGGTAGACAAGCCATGAAATTTCGCTGGAAAGAAGTTCCTCGGCAGATCTTCGCCTTTTTATCCTCCGTTCAGCTCGCTGTCGTTGTTTTGCTCTTATTGGCCGGCGTTTTGGCTGCGGCTACTTTTTTAGAATCTCTCCATGATACTCCGACGGCTAAATATTATGTTTACGATACGCTTTGGTTTGCGGCGCTGTTGGGGCTTTTAGGTCTCAACGTGTTTTTTGCCGCTTTGTCTCGTTGGCCTTGGAAGCGGCATCACACGGGTTTTTTAGTGGTGCATTTGGGTATTCTTATTCTTCTGGCTGGATCTTTTATTACTTTGTTTTCAGGTTACGAGGGGCAATTGATTATCGCGGAGGGTGAGACCCGCGATCGGATGTTTTTGCAGCAAGCCAAGTTATTTTTTCTGGATAACAAAACGGGTCAATTAGAAGAGTGGCCGGCTGAGTTTCGTTTTTCTCCACCGAGCCCAGAGCATCCTTTAGGAGCTCAAGTATTGGGTGATGTCCTTGTCAAGGTGGAGGACTATTTGCCCAACGCACGAGAGGTTACCGAGGTGGCTTCCGGATCGGGGCTTCCCAATCCCGCTCTTAAGGTGAGTCTTCAGGGGAGCAATGCCGCGATGGAGGATTGGGTTTTTTCACGTGAGGTGTCGCGGCAGCGTTTGGCCGGCCGCCATTCATTTTGTGGAAATCCCCTCTGGCATTAACCCCCAAGCGCTCTTGGATCAATCTCAACTTCGGGGTCCTGTCTTAGCATGGGGATCCCAGCTTTTTTCTTTGCAAAAATTAGAGGGAAGGGCCCCCATTCCTGAATATCCTCAATTGATTTTGGAAAATATTCTTCCCCATGCGGCGGTTTATCAAGATACCTTGGTGAATTTGAGCGATCGACCCGAAAACCCGGCAGTAAGATTCCGAGAGTTAGGCCAAAAAGGTGAAGTGAAAAATCTTACTCTGTTCTTAAAGTTTCCAGAGCAGACGATGGAAGCTCCCCATTCTGCTCAATCTCAAGGGCTGCAAAAACCTAGATTGCTTTGGATCCCCGAATCTTTGGGTACCCAAGACAATGAACTCTTATTGGTTCGTTCCGATTCGGGAGAAATTTATGGGGCGTGGCGCCGTCAGGGAAAATGGCAAGCTTTTGAAAAATTATCCACGGGACAAGAAGTCGCTACGGGATGGATGGACTTCAAGTTTAAAATCACACAAGTATTAGAAGATGCTGAAATTAAAAAAGACTTTAAAAAAGTTGTTGTTCCCAAAGGAAATGAAGGACCTCCCCCAGCTTTGCTATTGAAAGTTTCGGGTCCAGGAAGCACGAAGCCTGAGTCTTTTTGGTTGGGAAGAGGTCAGGTGCGTGATGTGGAGTGGGAGGGGAGAACGATTAAGATTGCCTATGCCTTAAAAAACAAGCCGCTAGGTTTTTCGGTGCAACTCAAAAATTTTCATATGGGGACCTACGAAGGCACGCAAAATCCTGCCAGCTACGAAAGCGATGTAGTGTTGGAGGATAAGGCTCAAGGAATCCATCGGGAACAAAAAGTTGCCATGAATCAACCTCTGGTCCATGGAAAATACAAAATCTTTCAAGCCAGCTATCAGTTAGATCCTTCGGGAGCCGACATTTCCGTGTTCGCTGTTAGTTACGATCCCGGCATTTTTTTAAAGTACCTTGGATCCATTATTTTGGTGTTGGGGACGATTTTGATTTTTTTCTTTAGACCGGCTTTTACGAAGCGAAGCAAGAAGACTCTTCCTAATTTAGAGAGTCCCGCTTAGAAGCTTAAAGAAGAAGGTAAAGAAGTCATGTTCGTGCGTTTTTTTATTTCCCTAGGAATTTTGTTTTTACTTTTCCCTACTTCTCTTCGATCCGAAGAGTTGGCCTGGCCCCAGCCTCAGACAAAGATCTCCATGGGAGAGCTTCGCGAGATTGCTTTGCTGGAAGGGGGGCGTAAAAAACCCTTGGATACCTTTGCCCGAGAAACGGTTCGAACCATCACTGGACGAGAATATTTTCATTCCTGGGACCCCATGGAGTTGTTGTTCTCCTGGTTAACTCGTACCCCCGAATGGGAGCTTCTGCCCATTATTGCGGTTGATTACCGGCCGCTGGCCCAACAGTGGGGTCTCACTTTGGTAGAAGGCAAGGTAGCGCCAAAATTATTGCGCGAAAATGGGGAGTATCAACTTTATTTACAGACTGTTCAGGCCAAGAAAAAAGACGGTGGAAAGTTGGACTCAGCTGAACAAGAAACAC
>DALYDW010000016.1:14773-19593 GCA_031972915.1 bacterium | reverse complement strand
AGAGAGATAACGCGCTACGTTGACGGCGTTGATGCGCTGATCGAGAAAAAACCCCGTCTTCTGACCGCTTAGGGGAGAGATTTGGTAACGGTATCCGGCTACTGAGATTTCCACCGTTTTGAGATCTTGTCCTCGAACCACCTGCGTGATTTTTTCTAAGCCCTCCTTAAGGCGAACAGAACTGTCGTTGCGCTCTACGATGGAGCAGGGATGTTCTAGCTCTTGTAAACTCTCGATGAGGGTTTCTTTAAAAATTTCGAGTCCCGCGCTCAAACTTTGAAAAACCAGCACTTGGTCGAAACGATCGACAATAAGAGAGGGAAGACCGTCGGATTCTCCGAAAACCGCGCGATAGATTTTGCTCGTTGGGAAAAGTTTTTTTCTCAAGGCCAGAGCCTTGGCGATTCTTGTGTGAATCAGTGTGGGGGTAATTTTTTCTTCCCCCCGTGTCATCATCCGTAGGGCGATTTGACTTTGTGGACTATAAAGGGCTTGACCCAGAAGTTTGCCCTGGGGGGAGAAGACAGAAACGGGTCCTGGGCCCTCGGCTTCGGTTTTTTCGAGGTCGCTTCTGAAAATCCAAGGATGACCTCCCAAGATTCGACGGAGAGCTTTTTGGTTGATCGTGACGCGCAAGGGCATTAACCTCCGGGGCCCCCCTGGGGGATTTGCCGGATTTAATCAATGAAAAATTCTCAAAACTTGCAAGATACAAAATTCACTCCCACCGGCTACCATCGCCAATTAAAAACATGTGTGGCTTTTTTACGAAAGCGTCTGGGAACGCCCCCGGAGACAGCCATGGTCATGGGGTCCGGTTTGGGGACCTGTATATTGCGGGATTCCTGTGTGGAGTCTTCTTGGGCTTACGAGAAAATTCCTCACTTTCCCCATACGGCCGTGGCTGGGCACCGTGGTCAATTGCATGTCTTGCGTCATGCCACCTCACAGCGGAGATTTCTTGTTTTAGAGGGACGTTGTCATGCCTATGAGGGGTGGAGCGCCATGGAGATGGCTTTTCCTTACCGAGCTTTGGCGCTCTGGGGTGTGAGGCGCATTTTATTGACCAACGCCTCAGGTTCTTTGGTGCCGCGCTGGAAACCAGGCCAGTGGGTTTTGTTGAAAGACCATCTTAACTGCATGGGATTTAATCCCTTGGTGGGTCCCAATTTGGATTTTCTGGGTACGCGATTTCCCGCGCTTCATGGATTGTACCAGGGAGAATTGACTCAGGCCTTGGGGCGTGTGGCTCGAGCCTTGCGGATTTCTTTGCCCCGTGGAATTTATGCGGGAGTTTTGGGGCCCAGTTATGAAACCTTGGCCGAATTGACAGCCTTGCGACGTTTGGGAGCCGATTTGGTGGGAATGTCGACTGTGCCCGAGGCCATTGTCTGTGCCCATGGAGGAATGGAAGTGGCCGCTTTGGCGGTGGTGACTAACCAAGCGGGAAAAGGCGGTGCAGAGCCCTCACATCAAGAAGTTTTACAAAATGCCCGGGAGGCGGATCAGACTCTCTCTCGACTTTTACAAAAGCTAATGGCTTAAAACGGGTTTTCTTTTGTTGTTTAAGATTGTGCCAAGTGCCAAGCAAGAAAGTTTAAAGATATGTCAAAGCGCCAAAAGATTTTTGTAGGAACACGCGGTTCGCCCTTGGCTTTGAGTCAGACACGACATTTTCTCAAGCAGTGGCAAGATCTGTGTCCAGACCTAGCGATCGAGTTGGTGGTTATCACCACTTCGGGAGACCGCATTCAGGATCGTTTTTTGTCAGAAGTGGGAGGCAAGGGCCTCTTCGTTAAAGAAATTGAAGAGTCCATGCTCGCTGGAGAAATTCAAATGGCGGTGCACAGCCTCAAGGATCTTCCGGGTAGTTTGGCGCCCGGATTGAAATTGGGTTGTATGCCGCGACGTTTGTCGCCTTGGGATATGTTGATTACGCCATCTGGAATCGGTTTGGAGTCTTTGCCCGTGGGGGCGAGGGTAGGCACTTCCAGTCCACGGCGTCGGGCGCAATTACATCAACTCCGTCCCGATCTAAATTTCGCAATGTTGCGAGGTAATATCGATACCCGTTTTCAAAAGCTTCATCGTGGAGATTACGCAGCCATCGTGCTGGCGCAGGCGGGAATGGAGCGCTTGGGCCTTTCTCTCCAAGGAGCTGTTCCCTTACCTGTGGTGCCAGCAGCAGGTCAGGGTACCTTGGCCATTGAAATTCGCGAAGACGATCGGATGTTAGAAACGGCTCTTGCGGTATTACACGACGAAGACACCGCTTTAGTTTCGCGGGTGGAGCGACAGGTTTTGGGGGCTTTGGGAGGAAACTGCGATCTACCCTTGGGCGTTTTGGCTGAATTGCAGGGTGAGCAAATTCAATTGAGGATTTTTTTGAGCAGCCCTGATGGGGTTTCCGTATTGGAATGGCAAGGGCAGGAAGACCGTTGTGCTTCCGAAGTTTTGGTGGAGCGCGCCTTAGAATATTTAATTAAAAACGGAGCCAACAAAATGATGCAGACCTGTGCTTCTCAACGAGGATTGTCTTCATGACGCAAGACCGCTCCGTTACTGGAAAGGTTTATTTGGTGGGGGCAGGGCCAGGCGATCCCGGGCTTTTGACTCTCAAGGGAAAAAGCCTGTTAGAGCAAGCGGATGTGGTTTTTTACGATTATTTGGTGCACCCACGCATTTTAGAATTTTGTCCTCAGGCTCGCCGGGTTTATGTGGGCAAGGTTGGACATGGTCCCGGAATCTCCCAAAAAGAAATTGAAACTCAATTGATCGAGGCAGCCCGAACCCATGAAAGGGTGGTGCGATTAAAGGGGGGAGATCCGTTTATTTTCGGTCGTGGTGGCGAGGAGGCCGAAGCCTTGGTCGCGGCAGGTGTTCCCTTCGAAATTGTTCCCGGAGTTAGTTCGGCGGTGGCAGTGCCGGCTTACGCGGGTATTCCCCTGACGCACCGAGAATGGGCCTCGGAGGTCATCTTTAAAACAGGGCATGAAGATTTGGACCGAGATGGTGATGCGGGCATTTTTTCTCAAGAAGAAATGCCTAGGCGGCGCACCTGGGTCTTTTTGATGGGGGTAAAAACTCTGCGCGACCGTTTTTCCCAACTTCTTTATCAGGGAGTTCCCCCCAACACGCCAGCCGCGATGATTCAATGGGGAACTTATCCTCTGCAGAGAACCTTGATGGGAACCTTGCAGACCCTACCACAATTGGCTGAAACAGAAGGTTTTGAGCCCCCTTGTATTGTGGTGGTAGGGGAGGTGGTGCGTCTACGCGATAAACTGCGGTGGCTTGAACAAAAGCCGCTCTTTGGCAAACGCATTCTGATAACTCGGGCTGTCGAACAGGCGAATGATTTTCGGCTGGCCTTGGAAGAGCAGGGGGCGTGGGTGGTAGATCTGCCTTGTCTAGAAATCGTCGAGCCCCGTGATTTGACTCCTCTACGGCGGGCCATCGATCATTTAGATCGTTTTCAGGGGATCGTTTTCGCTTCTGTCAATGCTGTAAAATCCTTCTTGAGTGTTTTGAGGAGTTTGGGTCGTGATCCGAGAGACTTGCGGGGTATTGGTTTGTTTGCCGTGGGACCTGCAACCTCTCGGGCCTTGGAAATCTATGGTCTTAGCCCTGATCGTGTGGCGCCGGGTTGCGATGTGATTTCTCTGGCTCAGAGTTTGCCTCAGCCTGAGGCTCAACGACGCTCTTTACTTTGGCCTCGTGCCGAAGGCGCACCTTTAAAGCCGTTACGTTATTTTATTGAAGCAGGATATCGAGTCGAGGTGGTGGACTCCTATGCCAATCGAGTGCCGCAACTCACTCCGGAGTTATTGCGCGAAGCTTTTTCTCATCCGCTAGATTTATTGACCTTCGCCAGTCCTTCGGCAGTGAAGCATCTTTTGATGATTTTGCAGAGCACTCCTCATCTTCCTCAGGTTTTGAAAACTCCTTGTGTAGTTATTGGTAAGACCACACAGAAGGCTTCGGAACAGGCGGGTTTTTCAGTCGTGGCTGTCGCCAAAGAACCCACACTCGCCGATTTGGTAGAGGCGATTGGTTCGGTGTTTCGCACTTAATAAACATTAGAATATCGAAAGCGAAGACGAAACTTGCTTACTCTATTGAGATTGGGGAAGCGCTAGACTGTTTGTGTTCTGCTTGGGTTTTTACCATTTGGGCCATGAGAGCTCGTGAAGCCCCGTACAAAGTCACCACACCGCCCTGTTGAGTGGCAAACAAGAGTAGTCTCCGACTTTTTTTAGTTAGGGCGAAATAAGAGGAAATATTTTTTCCAAGCAAAATTCCGGTACGAAATCCCACAGGAATGGAAGCGAATAACGTGAGACTGCAAAGATAATTTTTTATCATGTAGTCGGAGGTGAGCCGTAAGGTGTTGTGGTAGGCGGCATCTTCTGCCGTGTGAAGTCCCCAGTAGAAAGAGCCTCCTGCTAGAGCGTGGGTTCCTGTTTCTCCAGCTGTAGTGAGCTTTTTGGGTATTCCCTTCGCTTTCAGAAAACGGCCGCTTGCTCGGGATAAGGGGGTCGTCAAGTTATAAGTTGGAATGACATAATACGCCGATTCTTTAGCAATTCTGGGAGCGTTATAAACGAGGCCATAGGGCCATAAAGCGGCTCCCGAATTGGACTCGCGAACTTCTCTTACTTTATAAAACCAGTCGTCGGCAGATTTTTTGACTCGTCCAGTGGCGCTTTGGCGCATCAAGCCTGCTGTCGCGTAAAGAAAATGGTGGATATCGAGCTGGGTATAGAATTCGTAAGCCTTGTGCAATAGCTCGGAAGATATTTCTGGATCCCATTCTAACT
>DALYDW010000016.1:0-14763 GCA_031972915.1 bacterium | reverse complement strand
GATCGCCCAGATCGATAATGTGTCCTCGCACTTCAAAATTGAGAGCTCGAGCGCTGTCATCAAAGTGGATGGTTTCGAGCTTCTTAGGATTTCGGCTCGGTGCCATAAGGTCTTCTTGTTTTGGGTCTTCGATTTTAAGAACTTTTCTTCCCAAGAGATAATTGGCCAGATCTTGTTCTTCTGCTGTGCCCCATTGGGCAATAAAACGAAAGGCGTCTTTGAGCGTAACGATGCTGGGGTGTCCCAATTGGAGATAGGCTTCGACTCGGTCGAGCATTGCTGTTTCTGTTTTGTGGGCGAGAGGCCCGTTAATGGAAACGGATAATTCGAGATAGGTGCGGTAGAGATCTAGCAAATCCAGGTTGTGATTTCGAAGCGCTTGCTTTTTCAAATTTTGAATTTCTTCCAATAAAGATTCAGCGGATTGACGCACTTCATCGGGGAGATTTGAACGAATTAATTTTTGTTTTACGAGAGATAAGGGCCCCAAAAATCTTTGATGCCATTTTTGGCCTTGGGGTTTGAGATTTAATAGTTGTTCTAAGAGATTTTGAGCTGAATGGGTTTGTCCTGCAACCAAGTGGGATAGGGCTTGGTAGTAGGGGGCTGTCGCCCGTACTTGGGGATCTAAGTCTTGTTCCAGGTCCTGACTTAGCATTTCGAAGAGCAGGGCAGCTAAGGCACTCAAATGTTGTTGAGCCCACTGGGTTTCTTCGAGGCTTGCTTGAGAGACTTGAGTAAGTTCGAGAATGCATTGGGCACGAGCGAGAAGTTCTTGCCTTCGTGTCTCAGAGCCAATCCATGGAGCTTCTGCTTTTTTCGTAAAAGGGATTCCGATGACCTGGTTGATTTTTTCTTCCAGAATCTCAGTGTCTTCGAGGAAGACACTTTCTTGCCAAAGGGCGTCTATGCGGAGGGCAACATCGCGAGCCAGGCTCTGCTTTTGTGCGTGAGAAGTTTCAAAAGCCAAGGAGGCATCTTTGGGTTGGGGTGATGCAAGAGCAACTTCGAAGGAAAAGGATTCTAACCTTTCTAAAATAATTCTTAACTCTTCTTCTAGGCCTGGAATGGATTTTGTTTTGGAATGAGGGCTTGAAAGGTGGGAAAAGTCTTGAGCTGTTTTTTGGAGCAGTGCGGCGACTCCTTGAGTGGCTAAGGCTAGGGAATGAGGGGGAGATTGGGTCTTTAATTCTTGCACTAAAAGATTAAGACTCAGACTGGCCATTGAGAGTAGACGGGTTTTAATTCGGAGTGGATCGGAGGATCCGATACTCAAACAAATCAGAGCCTTGCAAATTTGATAGAGGGCGGCGAGGTCGCGTTCTCTGGGATCGATAGCATTGGGTTGGGTTTGAATTAAGTACGAGAAGCTCTCGATGACGGCTCGGGTTAGGGCGGTGTCGAGGGGGCGGCTCGAGGAAAATTCTCTCTCGATTTGCGCGGCGATTTCTAGCGGGGTCGGATTTTTGAACCTTTTTTCGAGTTTTTCAGAACTCGGTTTGCGAGGATGGGGAATCGCGGTGTTTTCAAATCTCCTCAAGGCCTGTTGCAACGAAGAACCATGGAGAGAAGGTCGAGAGAAGGCGGGGGCCTCGGGCAAGACAAAGAATTCGGACCTTGCGCCCAACGGAGCCGCGGTTTTTTTTGAAGGTTTGGGGGCGACGGGAGAGCACGGAGTCTCCTCTGTCGATAACGACGATCCCGTAGGGGGACTCATCCACCCAAAAAGCTGAATTCCTAACACTCTCAACCCTTTTTAAATAACAAAACCCTCGGGATCTCTGTGGATAGACCCCAAAAAACATCTTCACCGAACCCAATTCCCCTTATGCCGAGCTTCTCGGTTTTTTCCTAGAAAAGTTTCATATTGTTTTCAGTGGGTTACGCTTTTTTAGCTTAACGCGTTGAGTCTTGATGCACAGAGAAAAAAACTTGCGTAAATTTTGTTCGAAACGCACAACTCGATGATTTTTTAGGCGATAAACCTGGCACTTGAAAAATAAGCGTGTTTTCTAGAGGCGTTTCTCCATAAGAAAGTGAAAAACGCCATCGACTTTCATCTGAGAATTTTTATGACTCCTCCTGTACTTCCGCCATCGGGCGTTACACCCCTTCAACCCTTTCCTGAGATCCCTTCTGGGGTGGACGGAGTGGGTGGAAGAGGTTCTCTTTCGGGTGCTGAGACTTATGCTTCGTCTCCTGCCTTGAACCTGCGACCCGATTTAGAAAATCCTATTCGCGCTTCGAATCAGAGGCCCATTCGTACCCTGGGCGATGTGCGCGACACCATCGTGCTCGATTTTTTTGGGAGGCATCTGTTTCAAGGGGGCAGAGGCGTTCGCATTGTGCAGCAATTGGGTTCTTTTCCCGGTTTTCTTGAACCACAGAAGCCCTTTCAAAAGTGGAACCCTGACCAGAAGCCCGACTTCAATGTCATTGGTGATGCGCGTGTCATCCTCGAAGCCATGGCCCCCATGATGAAGTGGAATCATGCCACCCTTGAGGCCAACATTCTTAGAGCCGAGCAGGGCATGGCTTATTTTAATTTGGCCTTGGAAACCCCCCATGGGCCCATTCCCTTCAAGTTAGGTATCTTGGGGATGAATCAATGGGAGGCGGGCTCTCATCCCTATTATGATTTGCGTGCTTCCTTATTGCCTATTGCTGGCCCGTTTTCTTCCTATCGTTACTTTGATTTACCTCGTGATGGGGCTCCTTCTGGCTTGCCCCATGTGACCGAGTTGCCCGAGGCAGAGAAAAACCGTTTGTTGCAGATTCAAGCAAATTTTCTGCGCCGCTCCATGGAGACCTTCGTTTGGCGCAGAAGTTTCGGTGCCAGGTTGATTCCACCTCTCCCCGAGGGGCTCAATCCCATACAAAACATCGCTTGGCGTATCGGTCGGCGCATAAAATTTGGCACAGGCAATCTAGTCTGGCGGCGCTACCGCAATCAGTTTGTCAACTATGAGATGTATCGAGTCTTTGACTACACCAAGGGGCCCAGACAAGCGGCCCGCTATGGCGATCAAGTTGCCCAGATTTTGGTACCGCCCCTCAAACTGTATTTAGAAACCCATGGCGGAGCATTGCAGGTTAGCCATCCTGAGTTGGGAGTTTTGGCAGCGGATCAAATTACTCCGGAGAATTTTTCCCAGCTCACTTTTACTTGGCAGCGCAGTTTTGGCGAGAGATTGCGCCGTTATTTCGCCGTGCAGGCCGAGTTTCTTGGCATCAATCGGCGCATGGCCCGCCAGACCTTTCGCAATATCGCTAGCAATGGAACTGTAGAATCCAAACAAAAGGTGACTTGGCTGGAGTATGGTCTTCGTAAATTTGAGCGCTTTTTCGGTATCGAAAATACCTTACATACGACCTCCTACGAGCCCAGTGCTTCTCTCTTTCCTAAAAGCGAGCTAGACCCCACCGTAGAGTTGCGGGCTCGGCTTGGGCAAACTGGGCAGCCCGTGCAAAAGTTTTTGATCATGGCCGGTTACGATGCTGGTAACGAGTCTGATCCTGCGGTCTATCAGGACATCCTCAAGTATGCCCGGGGCGAATTGCAAAAAGGCGCTATTCCCAGTCCCCTTTTTAAGGGAACCAATCCTTCTAAATTCAATCTCAGTTTTCGTGGTATCCCTGCAGTTTATTATCAACTGACCAATGCGCTCTATTCTCAAGGGGCCCAAGAAACGGTTCTTGTGGGATGCGCGGATACTCAGGAAGTCTTTGACGCTTTCTTGAAAATCAATGCCGAAGAGATTGCCAGACGAGGTAAGGTTTTTAAATTTGTTCCCGAGGTGGGATCTTTTACCAAGAATATGCGTGCCGGTTACGGTGCCTTTGCTGGCACCGAAGGTCCCGTGGTGGTGGGCTTTGGCGATACCCCGCTCATCGATTTAGAGCGCATGGTCTTTCATCCCCGGCGCCTTTTGGCCGATTGGGTGGTGTCGCCCAATTCCAAAACCGCCATGACCCATGATGGTTTTAAAAACTATCATGTGGAGGGGAGCGTGGAGGAGGTTCGTCATCCCGCGAAAGAAGGCAACCTTTATATTTTCCCGGGAAATTCCCAGCGAATTCCTTGGCATTTGCTACAGGCCATCTTTGATTCTCGAAAATCCATGGCCGATGGGGGCCGATCCAAACTGAGTATCCTCGGAGAAGTTTTGTTCGGTTCGGGTTGGACAGATATTCGACGCTATCCTCCTCAGGTTTACGATAGCCTGCATTTTATCAGTGATTTTGTGGGTGGGGCCTTGTCCCAAGAGGGCAGTCTGGGCAGGGTGGGGGATGCCCTGGCCAAGCGCGGTTTTTCGCGAATTGCCCGGGTGTTTCGCACAGCCAATCGCTTCAATCCCGCTCCTGAGGGAAAAAAAGTTCCTCCGGTAGCTATTGGTGTAGAAAGTGCTGAACACCTCTTTCGCAGTCGTCTCGATTTTCCCAGTTCTATTACGCCTGGGGATCATACCGATCCCGGTGGGGTTTTAGATGTGGATGGTCTCTTCGATCTCGTCCTCGGAAAGTTGGCCATCGAAGAAACTGCCCATCCCGAAAAAGTTTTTCCCCATTGGGAAAAAATCGCCGACCATGGTGAAAAATTACGGGAGCTGGGCCTCCATATTCCCACGCCAGAGGCCGAGGCCGAGCGTTCGAATGCGCTTCAGGAAAGACTCCGAAAAGATTTATTAGCCGAAGGTTTTTCCGAGGAGCGCTTGCGCAAAGGGGGCTTCGCCGAAGGCATGCCACCCCTGTTACCCGATGGAGCAGTTAATCCAGATTATGTGAATGCCGTGATCGGCTCCCGGGAGGCTGGGTTTGTGAATCAGGCCTTCGAGGCCTATTACCATCGGGGCGAACACGCTCAGGCTTTGGCGGAGGACATCTCTACGGCCTTGTTGGTTTCCCCTCGGTTGGCAAAGCTAGGGTTTGGAGAAGCTGTTGCACAAAATTTTGTCTTTGAGCAACTCAGTATCGATCCCGAGCGTGCGCGCAGTTTGTTGATTGAGCAAAGCCCCGATCGTTTGATCGAAAGTCTCCTCGTGGCGGGACGAAAAAAATTTGGAGAGAGTTCTTCTGGCTATTTGGATTTAGCAACTTACCTTCAACGTTCTTTGAATTATGGTGAGGGGAGGGCTGATACCTCTTTTCGCCGCGTCTTGACGGGCATGAAGGCCGTCGAGATTTTGCGGCGCAACGTGGCCAATTTAGCTCCGGCAGAATTTCAAAAAATTTATCCTACGCTTGTAGAATCCATGGTCTTGGCTCAAGAGACCATTGCTGCCTTGCCTGGTGCAAAAAAATTTGCCCCCCTCTCCCGTTATTTTGCTTTGGCTGAAAAAACCGCCGATCGTACTTATGTGCAAGAGGTGGGCGAAAGTCCGCCGCCTTACCGCCATCGCGAGGCGGGCCGTTGGCTGCCCCATTCTAATAGGCAAAGAAATGTCGAACGCAATACTCGTGGAGACATCACCGTGGTGCGAGGAGCCGCCATGGCGCCAGGGGATTACCATCAAATAGCCGTGCAACTCGATATTTTGCCCTCTCGAGTTTCCCATGTCGTGGCGGCAGCAGCGGGGGCTCACAGTGCTCAGAATCTCGATCGTATTCCCAGTTCACGTATGACGGCCGAGCGGGTCTTACGTTGGGCCCAGACCGTTCCGGGGCAAAACTTCTTACGGGAGCAGGGAGCCGCTTTAAAAAATAATTTTTCCAATCGATTACGTGAAGGTGGGCCCGGGTTGGCTGTAGGTTTGGGAAGTGTCTTTCTTTTGGCTCCCCTGAGCGATGCCCTGGGTTTAGACCGTCAATGGAATCCTCACGAACGCTTTGCCTTCGAAGTGGGGGCGGGACACCTCTTGAGCACGGCTACAAATTCTGTGAATGAAGTTTTTTTCAACCGTGCTCTGGGTACGCCGTTTAGTTATGCCACAGCGAGTGGGGTCAGTGGGGGATCCGAGGCGGCCTTGCAGCTTCGATTTCATGCTTCTTCCACTTTATCGCGAGATCTTTCAGCCTCCTTGTTGAGAAATTTTCAGGGAGGTAGCACGATGGGCCGCGCCGCGTGGAGTGGGGCGAAGGGTGCATTGGGTCTTCCGTTTCGCGCTTCTTGGAACATGGGGCCAGGTCTCATGAGTGCGGCCTTGGTCGATAAAATTTTCTCCGAAGGTTTGTTGGGTTTGAATCCCGAAAGTCGTTTGCGGCAGGGAATTCACATGGGGGCTTTTTTCTTGCCCGATGTTTATCGCATTGCGGTGCCTCAAACCGGGCCTTCGATGTTTCGCTCCAGGCCCATGAAATTGGCCTCCCGAGCTTTTGCCGTGGGCTTCATGGCTGATATGGCTTTTACGGGTGCCATGCGCTTGGGAAAAGGATCCTACAATGCCGTAGCAGATTACCAGGTGTACCAATTGGCCGATCATTACCACGATCAACCTCTCGGTGGTTTTTCGGGTATGCTAAACGGAACCTTAGAGTTTATGGCTCCTAATTTGATGTCGTGGTGGGATTCGGTAGAATGGCAAGATGGGGGCTTTAAGCCTAACTCGCACTTGCAAAGGGCCCGCTCTGAGGTTGCTCTCCAAACCCAAGATTTAGAGCGACAAGTTGTCTCTCAGTTGCAATCCATTTTTTTAAATGGGCGAGACGGTGAGAAATATCAGGCGCGCTTTTATCAATCTGTTGACTTTGGTTTTTTACGTCAGAACCTTGGTGCTTCCACGATCCGAGCGGATGCTTTTAAGCGTTTGAAGATCCTTTTATCCAAAGAGAGTCTTGCCCAAAGCTTTTTTTCCTGTTCCGATCAGGCGGCTCAAGTGAAGTGGGTGCAAAATCGTTTAAGCGCTTATTCTTTGAGTGAAACTGAAGTGAGTGCTTTGCTGGCCCAGCTCACGATCGAAAGTATTAGAAGCCAAGGGGCTGCTCTGCAACAAATCGTTAGCTCTCGTAGCGAGGGCTTGGGAAAATTCTTTGACGAGCATGGACGGGTGAATTCCGGATATGAAATGGCCTTGCTCGGTGAGGTCTTGGGAACCGATGTCGATGTCCAGAAGCTTTTACAGATGCGTCGTTATGGACTTTATGCCCGTTTGTCTCAATTGCGTTCCGGGGCTCGAGAGCAGGAACCTGGCGAACGGGCTCAACTCGAGGCGGTGGCTCGACAACTGGAGCAGGCGGCTTAATCAAACCGAGCGAACAAGCGAATATTAAGGTTTTACCGAGAGGAGGTGTTGAAAAAATTCCCTCTGGCTGGCCTTCTTTGGCTTAGCTGCGGTTGACAGGACTTACCTTCCTTGTTTAGGCCTGGCTCGTGAATCCTAAGTTCTACATAAAAACCTACGGCTGTCAGATGAACGATCTTGATGGAACGCAAATTGCCCGATTGCTCAAAGGGCGTGGTTTTTCATCAACTCAAGAGCCAGAAGAGGCCGATGTGGTGCTCATCAACACCTGTAGCGTTCGTGAAAAAGCTAGCCAAAAGGTGCACAGTGATGTGGGGCGTTTTCGCTCTTTAAAAATGAGGCGACCCCACGTGGTGTTGGCAGTGACCGGTTGTCAGGCTCAGGTCGAGGGGGCTGCTTTGCAGCGGCGCTTTTCTTATCTCGACTTGGTGGTGGGGCCAGACCATCTCGCTAAGCTTCCCGATTTAATTGATCAAGCTCGTTTGCATCCTGGATCCCGCTCCACTGAAGTGGGATTTGAGAGAAAGTCCGATTATCAATTTGTTAATTTATTGCCCGACGAAGACGAAAATTCGGTGCGTGCCTTTGTGACCATCATGAAGGGGTGCGATAATTTTTGCTCCTTTTGCGTGGTTCCTTATGTTCGAGGTCGCGAGGTATGCCGTCCTCCTGATGAGGTTGTGCAAGAGGTGCAAGAGCTGGTGCGACGGGGTGTTCGCGAGGTGATGTTGTTGGGGCAAAACGTCAACTCCTACGGAATGGGTCGGCATGGTCATTGGATTTCCTTCGCTAAGCTCTTGAGGCGACTTGCGGAGGAAACCGATATTCAGCGAATTCGCTTTACGACCTCCCATCCTAAAGACTTACCCCAAGAATTAGTCGACGAGTTTCGGGACAATCCTAAATTGGCTTTGTGGCTACATTTGCCTGTCCAATCTGGATCCAATGGTGTCTTGGAAAAAATGTATCGGGGCTATACTCGTGAATTTTATTTAGAGCGCCTGGCCAGATTTCGCGAGGTGCAACCCCATATTGCTCTCTCTACCGATATTATTGTGGGATTTCCTGGTGAGACCGAGGACGATTTTTTAGCTACCCTGAATTTGCTGCGGGAGGTACGTTACGACTCGTTGTATTCTTTCGTTTATTCTCCAAGGCCCAAGACTACGGCGGCCTTGTATTTTGAAGACGATGTGCCCGATGAAGTAAAGCGAGAGCGCTTAGCTCGTTTGCAGGCCTTGCAAGAATCCATTGGTTTGGAGAAGAATCGCTCTTGGGTGGGGAAAACTTTGCAAGTGCTCGTGGAGGGGCCTTCCAAGCAGAGTAATACCTTGTGTGGACGTTCCTCTCAAAACCATTGGGTACATTTTTCGGGTTCCGAAGATCTCGTAGGTAATTTGGTGGATGTTAAAATCGAAGGCGTTACGCCCTATTCTTTGCTAGGGGTACTCCATGATGGAAAACACTGAAGATCTCAAGAATCAGGAGTCCAAAGAGGCTCAGATACTCATGAAGGTCACGGGTCTTACGATAGATCCTTTTACCAACATGCCCATCATCATCTTAAAAGATCATGAAGAGCGCATGGCTTTGCCCATTTGGATAGGCTTGATTGAGGCTTCCGCCATCGCCACCGAGCTAGAGAATATTCAATTAGCTAGGCCAATGACCCACGACCTGATGCGTAATATCCTTCATGAACTCGCGATTGAAGTGACTCGAGTTGAGGTGAACGACTTGGCAGATAACACCTTTTACGCCACCGTTCACTTGCGTAAGGATGAGCAAATTTTAAAAATGGATGCTCGTCCTAGCGATGCCATCGCCATTGCTCTTCGTACTCGCGCTCCCATTTTTGTCAATCGGGAGGTCATCGAAAAGTCTCGTCGTATTGATATGGCAAAAAATCTCGACGAAGAAAAAAATAAGCAGCAAAAGTGGACAGAAATTTTGGAGAATCTCTCTCCGGACGATTTTGGAAAGTACAAGATGTGAAGAAGTTTATCTCCCATTGGGCGCCTTTTTTAATTTACGCTGGTTTTTTATATTTCCTATCTTCCTTCTCCATTTCGGTTCCCGATAAAACCGACAAGGTGATGCATTTTTTTGGCTATGCTCTGTTGGGTTTTTTTGCGGCACGGGGGGTTTTGCTCACTTGGAATTTTAGTCGTAATCAGGCGGCCCTGTGGGGAGGGCTGTTGGCCACTCTTTGGGGTGTTTCTGATGAGATTCATCAAGCTTTTGTTCCAGGGCGTAATTCCAGTTGGGGTGATGGGTTGGCCGATATGGCTGGGGCCTTCTTAGGGGCTTTTTGCTTTGTTTATTTGGGAGTGGCTTTGGTTCGTGTTGTTAAACTTTATCCACAATCCAAATCGGGGGGCTGTGCAGGTTGCCCAGATTCGGATAAACCTTGCCCATGATTTACCCCTATCGTGACAAGTCCCCTCAGATTCATTCGAGTGTTTTTGTGGCACCCGGTGCGCGAGTCATTGGCGAGGTGCAAATTGGGCAAGGTTCCAGCGTATGGTTTAACACGGTGATACGGGGAGATGTGTTTCCTATTTCCATTGGAGAACAAAGCAATCTTCAAGACAACTCGGTGATTCATGTGACCTCGGGTCGTTATGCCACACGAATTGGTAATCAGGTAACAGTCGGACATCGAGTGATTTTACACGGTTGCACTGTGGAGGATCGAGTTTTAGTCGGGATGGGGGCCATCGTTATGGACGGAGCCGTCGTTGAAACCGAGTCCATTCTCGGAGCCGGGGCCTTAGTTACTCCAGGAACTCGCATTCCTCCCCGAGTTTTAGCGCTGGGTAGTCCCTGTCGAGTCGTGCGAGAACTTAGGCCCGAAGAAATTCGTTCGTTACGGGATTCGGCCTTGCATTACTGTGAATTGGCAGATTTTTATCGAAAAAAAGAATAAAAACCTCCAGTAAAGAAGCCTTCAAATTTTGGAATACTTTCCCAAAATTTGAGTTTCGTTCAATGGCTTTTCCCTTGGCAAATCATCGCAACTTTACCAAATTCTTGACGAGACCCCTCTCGCTTTATTTCTCGATTTAAATCATGAGTCGTCCGTCCTTACAAAATTTTTCGGAGTCCCGCGGGTCTCTTTCCCAAAGCGCCCTTGTCCGCCCAGCAGCCGTTGCCTCCGATGCAAGAAATTCACTTCCTTCCAATCTCGCTTTGGCTCGATTTTTTGATGGCTTGCTGGCAAAAAATTTTTCCGCGACGGGAGGCCCCGTCCAAACCGCCTTGTCCACGGGCGTTGCCCTTAATTTACGCGATGCTGTGCAACGGTTTCCCGTTTTGCAGCGTCAACTGGTAGATTTGTTGGGAGAAGAAAATCTTGAAGGCCTCTATCGGTGCGCTCAGCTGCGTTCGCCCGACCTGTTTTATGGGGCTCTGTTCCGTATGGCACGAAGGGCTGTATCCCACGATAAAGAGGATCTTGCGGTTTCCCTCTGCCGTTTTTTAATTGCCAGTCAATCAAAACAAGCCCCACAGGCCGAACGGCTTTTGCAAGTTTTAACCGGAGGAGGCGCTTGGGTTGATCGCATCGAAGTTCAGGCTCCCCGTTTTATGCTTGAGCTGAGAAACCCCGCCACGCTTTTGGGTATGGCGACGGGTTTAACGGTTTCTTCTCGGGTGCAGGGGGTGGTTTTACCTCAGTTGTGGCGACGAGGCTTTCAGGGGTTTGCTGCGCGAAGCCTGTCGGCCTTGAGCGCTTTTGTACCAGAGGTGGGGGCGGTATGGAGCAGTTCCAAAATTTTGAGTGAGCATCTTTCGGGAAACAGCGTTTCCTGGGAAGCTCAAAATAATTTTTACGAATTGCGTTCGCTTGCTCTTTCGTTGGCAGGGCTCAAACTTATGGGCTTTGCCGCTGGGCAGGCTCACTCCACCGCATCCTATCGGGTCGCCCAAGGTCGGGCAGGAGCCATAGCTCGTTGGGTGAATCGGAGTGGACCCCGTCTGTGGCATCAAATGGGGCTGGGGGCTGGGATCCTCTTAGGTCATCAAGCTGAGGTCGCCTTGGGATGGCGTCCCGAAAATTCAAAAAGCCTGCTTTTTGACGCGGCCCTGCAGTGGCTTAATTTTAATTTGGCGGGATCCCTAAGTCAGTCGCTCTTTCCTGGGGTATATCATCGTCACCAAATCGATCAGGCGCGTCTGCGTCAGGAAGAGTTCGTTCAAAGGCAGCGGATCGAGAATAAGCTCTCTTTGGATTTTTTGTTTTCCCAAGTGAAAAGTGCAGAAGCCTTGAGCTTTGCGGGAGGCGGAGCGTCTTGGGTGGCTTCAACGACAGATCCTCGATTGACTCGATTAGAAATGTCTGGGCTCGGAGATTTTCCCCCAGGATCCGGTGGTCCGTCTTTGGCCGATATCCCAGTACGGCGGCCTCACCGACCTACTTCGGGAAGCGAGAGACAGGCTCTTCCCGACAGAACGGGAGGTCGTATCGATCCCTTCGAACAGGTTTTTACAGAGGGCAACTTCTCAAGTTTGATGTTGTCTCAAATTTCTTCTCAAGCACAGGCCTTGATTCACGGGCCATCCGGCCGATCTTCTGCAGTTCTGTCTTCCCAAGATTTTGGACGTTTTTTAGGAGAAGGTATTCTTCGTGGCATCCAAGAGTATTTTCCTCAGGGGATAAAAACTATTCCTCACGAAATGCATGGACAGGGAACGACGCCGACAGAGGGAATGAGGGCTCTCGACGAAGTGGTGGGTGTTGTTGAGTATGCCTATCGCACTGGACAGCGAGAGGTCACTCGGTCTTTTGAAACTGCTTTGAGTGTAGAGCCAGAAATGGGGCTATTGGGTTACGATGCCCTCAAAACCGGGTTACGGCATTTATTGGATGTTCCCATCAAAAATGCGGATGGTTCTTACAATGTATTATCTGGAAATGAGGCAATGGTTTCTGTGGGTAACGGGGATATGCTCTCTCTCCTCAGTTTGATGCGTCACCGTATTCGCCCCGGAGATCTTTCTTGGCGTTATCGTTTGTTTGCTGTCGCGCGTAGTCCCGAAGCAGCCCGAGAAATCAACGAGCAGGGCACTTACGAAAAAAAATTGGGAAAGGATCGGCGAATTAATTTTCTCCACGATCCCGCCATTGTTGCCATCGGTCCACAAGGGCACGAAAACCTCCAGCAGGTCGATGTTTTGCGGTCGATTCAGTATCAAATTCTCAATGTCAACAGTGCCAATCTGCACGAGGTGCTTGCTCGACCAGGCTATTTAGAAAACTTACCTGCTGGTGCCCATTTGCTTCATGTGATTAAGGGGTGGATCGGTGCCGATCGTGGCATTTATAGTCCCAAGTCTGGCGAGCAACCCACTTTACTTCCCTACGAGTTAGTTCAACTGGCCTTGTCTCGTGCGGGTCGAGCCGATGTGAGTATTACTTCTGGTGGAGGTTTTATTCCGGGAAAGCATCTTTGGTGGGGTAAGCCTGTGGAAATGGCCTTTGCCAGTCGCGAAGACTCTCCAGGAAGCCGTATTTCCTCGGCGGCCCGCGATTGGGCTTGGCAATTTACGGGACATGAAAATTTTTCTACTCCTTATCTGACGGCTTCCCATCACCACCATCAGCATTCCACCGATTTGGGTGGTGCCATGAAAAATGTGGTTTCCACTTGGGCTGGGCTGATGGCGACCCAATGGGCCTTTGAAAATTATCAGAGACGTCACGAGGTCAATGATCACGAAATGACAGGCGTATTGCGAGGTCATATCATTCCCGAGTTGGAAGCCCGAATGGTCGATATGCTGCGTCGAGATAACGTGGTGAGGCCTGGAAAGCCCCTCAGGTTTCACGCTCAGGTTCGGGATGATTTCGAAAAATGCTGTAGTGTGCAGATGCGGGCCTTATTAGACCTAGCGACCATGGCTTTAAGACCAGAGGTGCCAATTTACGATCAGGGCATGTTAGAAAATTGGGTGTTACAAAATGTGGTGCAACGCCGTGCCCAATTTGCGGATACTCGCAACCCCATCATGGGAGTTGTGACTGCCTTGGTAGAAAAATGGAATAGTGCTCCTCTCTTTGCCAATATTGAGCCCTTGGCCTTTTTAACCGCGGTGGCGAAAAAGGGAGGTCTCACCACCGAGGGACTTGATAGCTTAGCTCCTCTCCTAAAACGCAATCAATACGCTGCTCACCCCATCGAGTATCGCGATATTGATCCGCTGTTTTTGGGTTATCACAATATGTTCTATCCCAGCAGTCGGGCTCATCCTGGTTTGACCCTACCCAATTCGGTGCACCGGGCCTTGGGAGGAAGCTCCGAATTATATTCTGGGGTCGAAGTTTCCGCATTGCGACACGCCTTGCAAGCTGCTTGGGAGCGCCAGTCACAAGCTTCTGTCGATGTTTTGGGACAAGAGCTTGCTCGCTTGGCAGAAATTCAAAGCCAGCACGACTCAGATCCCCAATATCGATTTAAACTTCACAATCAAAAAACCATGCTTCGTCACCTGATGGCGGCGATGGCAGAGGGTGAGGTGTTTCCCGTAAAAGTTTTTTCAGAACAGGACCCTTTATTCAATAGCTTTGCGATTCCCGTGGGTCGAATCGGAGCTCGTGAACCCAACCATTTTAGGGTTTTTTTGAGAATCGATGGGGCGGAAATGTTGCGGCTTTTGGGAGAGCTTCCCGAAATTTTACAAAAACTTGATTTTTCAAAAGACGATATGGGGCGAATTTCTGAAAAGGAAATCGTCCTGCACGTCGAAACCGCTCACTTGCCTGTGGAGCGGGAGGCTTTGGCGAAGGCGTGGCAGCAACAGGAATTGAGATTGCCCACCGCTCTTGCCGAACCCCATCGCCAAGTCTTGCAAGGCCACGACATCTCAACAACTCATGAATTGACATTTCGCCAACTTCCCGACGAAGTGCAGGTAGCCCTCAACGAAGTCCGCTCCCTTCACCTTGCAAGTCGTCAGGATATTTCAGAAGGACTTCAGAGCATATTTTGGGGCTCACCCGGGGCTTGGGGAGAGGGGCAGTTGAGGGTTATTCTCAACGGAAGCCCTCTGGCCCCTATTTCACCCATGTAGAGTGGGGTATTGCCTTCTGGCTCTTCAATGATGGGCGTGAATGCGGTCTGCGCCCCGTCGAGTGAACACCTCTTTAACCTGTTGGGCGGAATTTTTGTTGGGGGCATGAACCATAACCAACACATCTCCTTTGGCCAGACCTTCGTCGACCTCCTTGGCTTGTTCTTCACCAAATCCGGTTCCCAGCAAGCCCCCCAAGACGCCACCGGCTCCTGTCAGTACGGCGATCAAAGGGCCTGTGGCGAGTAGACTGGCTCCGGCGGTGGCCATAGCGGCAATTCCCGTGAGTCCTCCCACAACCGCTCCACAAATTCCGCCGATTTTTCCAGCGCGTTTTGCCTCCACATGAACCCGATCTCCAGCGATAAGTTGGACCATTTCTTCCTGCTCGTAGGCCGCTTGACTGGCAACGAAACTGACATCCTCGGGGGAAATGGGGGCGTGCTCTAGATCCTTCATAGCCCGGCGGGCTTCCTCGGGAGTGCGAAATAAACCGAGTACGGTGGTTTCGTGG
>DALYDW010000015.1:10929-20042 GCA_031972915.1 bacterium | reverse complement strand
CCTTCGACCAATGCCTTATTGCGTTCCGACATCCCCTCTGCCTTGAACAATTCACAGGAATATAGGCGCCTAAACTTAGCCCCAGAAAACCACCTGATTTGTGGATGTTTCGCAAGTCACTCATTCCACCAAAAACACCTACTCCGAAATAATAAGACGAAAGCCATTGGACAGCAAAATCCACTCCCCAATGGGATTGCCCCGTAGCGGTATTATGAGTCCACGTCGGACCTACTTGGGCTAAAAAACCTCGCTGTGGCCACTTAACATTTGCAGTGGCTTTTATCCCTTGAAAGGACTGCACTTCCTGACCTGCAAAATCGGGACGATAGGTATAGGCAAGGGAAAATCCCCCTCCCCAATTATAATAATCGTCGCTAGCCCACATGATAGAAGTTCCCAAATCCATATGAAGATGGGGACGAGTTATAGTAGCGTTCTGAGTTTGGAGTGTCTCTGGATTCAGCAACCTAAGGCTCGCTATGTTAGCTCCGAAGCCAAATTGAGCATAGGGTTCTATGGTAAAAAACGTTCGATTGGCTAAAGCCCCTTCCCAGACCGACAGAGCATCATCGTAAGCATGAGACATCACATAACCAGAACCCTTGGAACTAGCCTCGGCAAGAATTTCTAAAATCCCGGAATATAAAATAGCTTTCGTTTCCTCGTCGGAAAAAGATGTTAACGCTTCAAGCTCCAGGTTTAATTCTGGATTTTCGGCCATGAAGTGAGAACTCCCCGGCTGGTAGATCTCCCTATCTTCTATCTGAACCGGCTTATAAATTGGGCCGACGGTAACTCCTCCAAAACCGAAAAACTTAACAAAGATATGGTGTAAAATTTGCTCAAAGTTTTCTGGCTTCAAATCTTCCAGGGAAAGCCTGAACTCATCACCCTCTCGCTTCTCTTCCACAATCATGAGAGTAGGAGCCGCATATTTTTGCCTGACAAACTCCACCTGGATATTCTCAGGCAAACGATCATTAATCCATTCTTGGATTTTTTTCTCCGTTTCAGGCCAGAGTTTCTCAAACTTCTTTGCCTCATTCCGATCCTTGAATTGGTAATATTCAATATCCAGAGGTAATTGGATTTTAATTTTCCCGTCTTGATGAAGCACCTTGATGGTGGACTTGGATGATCCCAAAGAAATTTCCAACACCTCCACATCCTCGGGAAATGGATAATTTTCAATCTGGGATAACAACGATGCGACTTTGTTATACTCGGATTCTTCGGTAAATTCCGCACTCAGAGGAAAAGCATCTTCTGAATCAAAAACACCATCTAGATCGGTGTCAAAAAGAGGACTTCCAGACGCTCCTTCGGGAATAGTCTCACGATAGAACTCCCTTAGAGATTGATCCAGCAAGGTATGGTCCACTTTCCGCCCAAAGGACGTATTAAGCCAATATAAATTCAAGAATAAAGCCAAGCGTTGCTCAGCTAGATTTCCCTCTGCCAGCATAGAGTACAAACTCTGCATGTAAGCATTTACCGCTTCCGCATCATTAAAATCTTCAATCTCGAGGAAACGATCTGGATAAGTGAAGTTCACGATATCAAAAGCCGCTCCATTGGATTTTTTACTTAAAATAATTTTTCGAACCACTTCAATTTGCTCTTCCGCAGATAAGGCCTTGAGATCATAACAAGCACCACTGCGGCTAAAATTCAAAACGTCAGGAAAATATTCTTTTTGATAGCTATCAAGATTTTGTGGAGATCGAATTTTGCTCTGTTCTCGTCCTTCAGAATATTGGTGATTCGTAGGAGCCGCAAGACAACAGGCCTCTGCAATTTGGGGATCGTAATAGGACCGATTAAGTTCTTGTTCCTCAGACAAATCCGTTAACTGAGAAAGAAGTGTTTCTTCCGCAAAACACATGGGGGAATAGGTGCGCTGAACTTCCACTTTGACATATTGGCATTTTTTTGCGGAAGACCGTTCAACGGTAGGATTTGTCGGGTCGTCGTTTGGAATCTCTACTTTTACTTTGCAACCCAACTCTTGCTTAACAGGGGGTCTCTGAAGCTCCCAAGAATCGGATTGGGGAGGCGACTGATAAAAAAGAGTGGATAAAAAGGAGTTCATGATATTTTTTCCTCGAAGCGTTCGACAACTATTCGAAACGACTTGAATTTTATCGAATTTCCTTATTCCATAGTTGCCAAATTCATCCCTAGACCCTCTTTTCTCTTCAAACTTAATGAACCTTTACATTCTTAAGAAAATTACCTATACGACTCGCCCGTTGCGCCTTATACAAGACCGTGATAGTCGTATATCAAGAACTGGGGTCACAATCAAATTACTTAACACCATGTAATATATTGATATTTTATAAAATAAGTTGTTTTTTTTATACGACTAGAAAAGTCTAAAAATTAACATGCTGCATTTTAACCGAAAAACTGAATACGCCCTGATCGCCATCGAGCATATGCTACGCAAAGGCGAGAGCCCCCGGGTCACCTCGGCCCTACTCACCAGCACCCGAGAAATTTCAGAGGCCTATCACATTCCCCAGCCATTATTAGCCAAGGTGCTTCAACAATTGGCGGGCAAGGGTCTCATCAAGGCCGTTCATGGTACCAAAGGCGGTTATCGTTTAGCCAAGCCCCCCGAGACCATTACGGTAGCCGATGTAGCGGAGATTTTCGAAGGCCCTTTGGCAGTCACTGAGTGCTTGAAAGAAGAAAAAATCACCTGTCCGCAATGGGACGATTGCCGCATCAAAACCCCTCTCTCAGAACTCAACATGAGAATTTATCACCTTTTGGCGGAGACAACGGTGGCCGACCTCGCGCCCGGAAACTTTCTCTCGGAAAGGAGAGCGCCATGACCCAGCAAAACAACTCAGCCGTTCAAGAATTGACCTCCAAAGAATACCAATACGGATTTGTCACGTCTGTCGAGGCAGAGACCATTCCCAAAGGGCTAAACGAAGAGATTGTTCGCATCATCTCCCAGAAAAAAAACGAACCCGAGTGGCTGCTAGAATGGCGCCTCAAGGCCTATCGTCATTGGCTCACCTTGCAAGAACCCCAATGGGCCAATGTGAAATATCCGCCCATCGATTATCAAGCCAGCTACTACTATTCGGCCCCCAAGAAGAAAAAACAGCTGAACAGTCTCGACGAGGTGGACCCTGAAATTTTAGAGACCTTCAATAAATTGGGCATTTCTTTGGAAGAACAAAAACGCCTCAGCAACGTGGCTGTCGACGCGGTCTTCGATAGCGTTTCCGTGGGCACCACCTTTAAAGAAAAGCTCGCCGAACTGGGGATTATTTTTTGTTCTTTTTCTGAAGCGGTTCAAGAGCATCCTGAACTGGTCAAAAGATACTTAGGATCGGTAGTTCCCTACACCGATAATTTTTTCGCCACGCTCAATTCCGCGGTCTTTACCGATGGTTCGTTCGTCTACATTCCCAAGGGAGTGCGTTGCCCCATGGAGCTGAGCACTTATTTTCGCATCAACGCCGCCCAGACGGGACAATTTGAGCGCACCTTAATTGTGGCCGACGCGGGCAGCTACGTCTCGTATCTCGAAGGCTGCACCGCACCGATGCGCGACGAAAACCAACTGCACGCCGCCGTGGTAGAACTAGTCGCTTTAGATGAAGCAGAGATCAAATACTCTACGGTGCAAAACTGGTATCCCGGTGACAAAGAAGGCAAAGGCGGCATCTACAACTTCGTTACCAAACGCGGGCTTTGCAAAGGCCATCATTCTAAAATCTCTTGGACTCAAGTAGAAACGGGTTCTGCGATTACCTGGAAATATCCAAGCTGCGTCTTGGCAGGAGATTATTCAGTGGGAGAGTTTTATTCGGTAGCGGTTACCAACAATTATCAACAAGCCGACACCGGAACCAAAATGGTCCACCTCGGAAAAAACACGCGGAGCACCATCATTTCCAAGGGAATCTCAGCAGGAAAAAGCCAAAATACCTACCGTGGGCAAGTCAAGATCATGAAAAACGCCGAAAACGCCCGCAATTATTCACAATGTGATTCCCTGCTCATGGGCGACGAGTGCGGGGCCCATACCTTTCCCTATCTGGAAATTAAAAATCATTCGGCTCAAATGGAACACGAAGCCACCACGTCAAAAATCGGCGAAGATCAACTTTTTTACTGTAAACAAAGGGGTATTTCCGAAGAAGACGCCGTCAACATGATCGTCAACGGATTTTGTCGCGAGGTGTTCCGCGAATTGCCCATGGAATTCGCCGTCGAAGCTCAAAAACTTCTCGGTGTAAGTTTAGAAGGATCGGTGGGCTGAGATTCGCTCCCCCAGAAATCGACAAACCCTTGAAAGGATAAACGACATGAGCCTCCTAGAAATTAAAAATCTGCACGCCCGAGTCGATGGAAAACCCATCCTCAAGGGCATCGATTTGAAAGTGGAGTCCGGAGAAATTCACGCCATTATGGGCCCCAACGGCTCAGGAAAAAGCACCCTATCCTCCATCTTGGCGGGACGAGAGGATTACGAAATCACGGAAGGAGAGGTGCTCTATCAAGGCAAAAATCTACTCGAACTCTCTCCTGAAGAACGCTCCCACGAGGGCATCTTTCTGGCATTTCAATATCCCTTGGAAATTCCCGGAGTGGGAAATACCTACTTTCTCAAAACCGCTCTCAATGCCCAACGCAAGGCCCGCGGTTTAGAAGAACTCGACGCGATGGACTTTCTTACACTGATCAAAGCCAAAATGCAGTTGCTCAAAATGGATGACAAATACCTCAAGCGCAATGTCAATGAGGGTTTCTCAGGCGGAGAAAAAAAACGTAACGAAATTTTACAAATGACCTTACTCGAACCTAAACTCTGTCTACTCGACGAAACCGACTCGGGTTTGGATATCGACTCCCTCAAAATCGTAGCAGATGGAGTGAACTCTCTACGCAGTTCGGAGCGCTCCATGATTGTGGTCACCCACTACCAACGACTGCTCAACTACATCGTCCCTGATTATGTTCACGTCCTTCAAGACGGAAAAATCGTGCACTCGGGAGACAAAGAGCTCGCCTTCCATTTGGAAGAAAAAGGTTATGCTTGGGTCACTCAAGAAGCGGCGGGAGCCTAAAATGGAAGATCAATTTCTACAGCACTACCGCCAAAGCGATATGCAAGCGGTTCCAGCTTGGTTAAGGGAAATCCGCGAACAAGGCTTGCAGCGTTTTCAGTCCCTGGGCTATCCCAACTCTCGACAAGAAAGTTGGAAATACACCTCGGTACGCCCACTCCTTGAAACCACCTTTCAACCGAGCGAAGACTACCAGCCCAAACACCTCAATTACGATCCGCTCAGCTGCTTAAACATCGGCTCTAAAAAAAATTACCGCATCACCTTTATCAACGGGCACTTCGCCCGGGAATTTTCGCAACTCGACGAACTTCCCGAAGGAGTCACCCTGCTGCCCCTTAAAACAGCCCTTGCCAACCACGGCGAAAAAATCCGTCCTCATCTGGGGCGCATCGCCCCTTGGCAAGACAACACCTTCGAGGCCCTCAACACCGCCTTTTTGCAAGATGGGGCCTTCATCCATCTCGCTCCAAAAACCATTTTAGAAAAGCCTCTCGAATTACTTTATCTGTCGCTCTCTGATGAGGCCGCCACGGCGAGCCATCCGCGCACACTCATCATAGCGGAAGCTCACGCCCAGGGAGTGGTCGTTGAAAATTATTCGGGGAAACGCTCAAATCACCCCTATTTCACCAACGCCTTGACCGAAATCGTCACCGAGCCAGGGTCCCGTTTGAGTCATTATCGCATCCAAGAAGAAGACGAGCGCGCCTTTCACCTGGGTGGCCTCTACGTAAAGCAAGACCGTGATTCCCAATTTTATTCCTTTAACTTGAACCTAGGAGCACAGTGGGCACGAACGGAAATTCAATCCCATCTGGGAGCTCCGGGAGCCCATTGCGAACTCACGGGCCTCTACTTGGGGCATGGACAACAACATCTCGACAACCAAACCCTCATCCGTCACGCCGTGCCCAACTGCACAAGCCAAGAACTCTACAAAGGAATTCTCGACGAAAAAGCCCACGGTATTTTTAACGGGCAAATTCTGGTTCAGCCCCATGCGCAAAAAACGCAATCCTCCCTGAGCAATAAAAATCTATTGCTCTCGCGAGACGCTATCATCGATACCAAACCTCTTTTGGAAATCTTTGCCAACGACGTGCGCTGCTCCCATGGAGCGACCATCGGACAACTTGACGAAACCCAGGTCTTTTACTTGCGTTCGCGAGGCATCGACGAGGCCTTGGCCCGACACTTACTTACCTACGCCTTTGCCAGTGAGGTTTTTCAAAACGTGGGCGAACTCGAGTTAAAGCAACAATTAGAGCGCGTTTTGCTTAACCGGCTCAAAATCGCCGAGCTTTCGGTGGATGGAGAAAAATTTTTATGAGTTCCACCCCGATCCAAACTCAACTGCAAACAGAACTCGCGAACACTTCGTTTTTTTCGATAGAGCGACTTCGAGAAGACTTTCCCCTTCTACACCAGAAAGTACGAGGCTTTCCCCTGGTGTACCTGGATAACGCGGCCACAGCGCAAAAGCCTCGGCAAGTCATCGAAGCCCTCAATCGTTACTACCGAGAAGACAACGCCAACATTCATCGAGGAGTGCACCTGTTGAGTGAAAGGGCCACCGAACAATACGAGGCGGCTCGGATCAAAATACAAAAATTTCTCAACGCCGCCCACGCTCGGGAAATCCTTTTTTGCCGTGGCACCACCGAGGCCATCAATCTGGTGGCCCAATCCTTAGGTAGGAGTTCTTGGAAGCGTGGCGACGAAGTTGTTATTAGCCACATGGAGCATCATTCCAATATCGTTCCCTGGCAACTACTGCGGGATCAAATTGGCATCGAGCTCAAGGTGATTCCCATTTCTGATGCTGGAGAACTCGATTTAGAATCCTTCGAAAAACTTCTTAGCGAAAAAACTAAACTAGTTTCCATCGTGCACGTTTCTAACGCTCTCGGAACCCTCAATCCCGTTGAGACCCTCATTCGTAAGGCTCACGACCGAGGAATTCCCGTATTGCTCGATGGCGCCCAAGCTATTCCCCACCTACGAGCAGATGTTCAATCTCTCGATGTGGATTTTTACGCCTTTTCTGGACATAAATTGTTCGGTCCCACCGGGATTGGCGTGCTCTACGGTAAAGAAAAGTTGCTCGATGCCATGGCGCCCTATCAAGGCGGGGGAGACATGATTCGACAAGTCACCTTTGAAAAAACCACTTACAACAGCCTGCCCTACAAATTTGAAGCCGGCACTCCCCACATCGCCGGGGCCATCGGTTTGGGAGCCGCCATCGACTACTTACAAAGTTTAAATTGGACTCAAATCGAGAGCCACGAACACGATCTTTTGCAATACGGCACCGAGGCACTAAGCCAAATTCCCGGACTGAAAATTATCGGTCAAGCCACACAAAAAGTGAGTGTGATTTCTTTTATCATGGAAGAAATCCACCCTCACGATTTAGGAACACTGCTCGACGCCCGAGGCATCGCCATCCGCACCGGTCTCCCCGCCACCGCCCGCGCCTCCATGAGTTTTTACAATACTCGGGAAGAAATCGATGCTTTGGTCACGGCCCTGCACAAAGCCAAGGAGGTTTTTGCCTAATGTCTTCTGAACTTCGTGACCTCTACCAAGAGGTCATTCTCGATCACAACAAACGGCCCCGAAACTTTCACCGCATAGAAAGCGCCAACCGTCAGGCCGAAGGCTACAACCCACTTTGTGGCGACCACCTCACCGTGTATTTGCATTTGGAAGGTGAGCGTATCGTCGATCTCAGTTTTGAAGGCAATGGCTGCGCCATTTCTAAAGCCTCGGCCTCATTAATGACCGAGGGACTAAAAGGAAAAACACTGCAAGAAGCCGAGGCACTTTTCGAAAAGTTTCACAAAATGGTCACAGGCTCACCTGGAAGCCCCACCGATTCTGCTTTGGGAAAACTCGCCGTCTTCGCCGGCGTCTGCGAATTTCCTTCACGGGTAAAATGCGCGAGCCTAGCCTGGCATACCCTAAATAACGCCCTCCAAGGCCGAGACGAAGTGGTCTCGACGGAGACCGAGGAACTGCCATGAACGATTATTTCGCCCATAAAGCCGCCATTCACGATTCTAATTCCGTGCTGACAAAAACGACCCCCGACCTTGTTAACACCACTCCAAAACAAGACACGCCAAGCAGTGCAGATAATAACTTAGAAGCAAAGGTAGTCGCCGCTCTCAAAACCTGCTACGACCCGGAGATTCCCGTAAACATCTACGAACTTGGGCTAATTTATCAAATTACCCTCTCCGAAAAAAACGAGGTGAATGTCCTCATGACCCTCACCAGTCCCATGTGCCCGGTGGCTGAATCCCTTCCCGGCGAGGTAGAACAAAAGGTGCGGAGTGTCGAAGGTGTGGTCTCCGCCAAAGTAGAGTTGACCTGGGATCCTCCATGGTCGGCAGAAAAAATGAGCGAAGCGGCAAAGCTGCAATTAAATTTGCCTTAAATTAAGGATTGATGACAAACAAAGAGGTAGCGATGAAAACCTGGTACAAACAACTCGAAATACAAACCGACCAGAACAATCTACTCGACCTAGAACCCAAGCTCCGAGATCACGTGGGAGATTTTGACTTTTTCTCGATCACGGATTTCACCGAAGCATCCTACGAATGGGTAAAAGAAAGCGGCATCCAAAATGGCATTTTGACCCTTCAAGCTCTTCACACCACTTGCATCGTCAGCGTCAACGAACTCGACGAACCCTGCCTGCTAGGTGACCTCAATAAAGCCTTGCGCGACTTCATCCCCAAAAAAATGTCTTATCTCCACAATAGCGGTCTTCGCACCAAAAACCTTTGCGAAGATGATCACAAATGCGACACCAACGCCGACGCTCATATGAAGGCCTTTCTGTTCGGCGGCCCCTCGCAAACCATTTTGGTGCGCGATGGCAAACCGGTATGGGGTCGTTGGCAACGCCTTTGTCTCATCGACTTAGACGGTCCGAGAAACCGTGAAGCCATCGTGCAAATTTTGGGGATTTGATCTCAATCTCCCTGAATCCACACC
>DALYDW010000015.1:0-10898 GCA_031972915.1 bacterium | reverse complement strand
TTCTCGGATTCCAAATTGAGAAAGCTCTCGACCATAGCCTGAATGCTTGATTCCTCCAAAAGGCAGGCGTGGGTCAGACTTGGTCATAGCGTTGACAAAACAACTTCCCGATTCGATGCGTTCTGCCGCGATATATTCGCCTCGCTTCAAATCCCGAGTCCAAACAGATGCCCCCAAACCAAAATTTGTCGCATTCGCAACCTCGATAGCCTCCTCCTCGTGAGCCACAGCAATCAACGTAGCCACCGGACCGAATAACTCTTCGTGCCAGGCCACCATACCTGACTTGACGCCACCTAAAACTGTAGGCCCGTAGAACGCACCCGGTTGGTCTGGGACCACACCCCCCAACAACAATTGGGCACCCCCCTCCAAAGTGCGTTCTACTTGATCGTGCAAGGCGTCTCGCAAATCAAACCGCGCCATGGGCCCCATATCGACTTGCGAATCTAAGGGATTTCCCATTTTGAGCGCTCGAGCACGTTCCACAAATTTTTTCTCGAAGGCCTCTTTAATTTCAGGCACCAAGATAAACCGCTTGGCGGCGATACAGCTCTGCCCACTGTTTTGAAAACGCGCCATTACCCCCACTTCGACCGCCAGATCTATATCGGCGTCAGCCAATACGAGAAACGGATCAGACCCTCCCAACTCAAGGACACACTTTTTCAATGCTCGTCCCGCTTCCGTAGCAACCGCACGACCCGCCTCCACACTAGATGTCAGTGTGACCGCTGCAATTCTTGGATCGTGAATCACCTCAGTGGTATGGGGAACATCGATCAACAGCGCACGGAACAACTGAGGAGGAAAGCCTGCATCGCGAAACAAAGTCTCGATGGCCAAAGCCGTACCAAAAACATTGGGAGCGTGTTTAAGCACGGCGCCATTCCCAGCCATGAGAGCGGGAGCGGCAAAGCGAAACACCTGCCAAAAAGGGTAATTCCAAGGCATCACAGCCAACACAGTGCCCAGAGGACGAAAGTTGACAAAGCTCTTTTTCGCCTCGGTCAGCACCGGCTCGGGCGCTAAAAATTCTTCGGCGTTTTTGGCATAAAACTCACAAACCCAAGCACACTTTTCGATCTCGGCCATTCCTTGAACCAACACCTTGCCCATTTCCACAGCCATCAACCGAGCATAGTCCTCTTTTCTTTCTCGCAACAACTTGGAAAGCCTCAGCATGGCCCCAGCTCGATCGGAAATCGCCACTTGCTTCCAACGTTGTTGAGTGTCATGGACGCTGTCGAGAATATCATGCACCTGAGCCGCGGACAGAGCGGCGTAGCTTTTGAGTTTCTCTCCAGTGGTAGGATTGACGATATCAAAAAACATGACCATGCTCCTGATAATAAAAAAATCATCGCGGTCGTGAAGGCTGATTGCCATCTTGAAAAGACCCGAGGATTCTGCCAGATAAAATAAAAAGTTTGTAAGTCATTGTATAAGATACCCAAGGGGATGCCCATGATTCGTTTTACAGAAAGCGCTCAACGACAACTCGCCAAGATTCTTGGCGGACAAAACTCCAACACCCATGGACTCAAATTTAAAGTCTTAGGAAACCAAATCGATGTGGGCATGGTCGATTTAACCCAGTTGGCTCCGGAAGAAAATCCGTTGCGAGACAAACGGACCGGCTTTTTTGTCGAATACGAACGCTTTATGGTCATCGTCGATCAAGAGGGGCAAAAAATTCTCAACGCTGGCACTCTCGACTTCAAAGAAGGCGGCTTACTCAGCGGCTCCTTCGAATTTCAAGCGGCGGTTGAGCCCCCTCCTCTCGACGCAAGCAATCCCCTGGTTTCCCAAGTAAAAGAGTTGCTCGAAAAAGAAATCAATCCCGGACTCGCCATGCATGGTGGACGAGCCGAGCTATTGAATGTACTGAACAACAAGGTTTATCTTAAATTCGGAGGCGGATGTCAGGGGTGCTCCATGATCGACGCCACGGTAAAACAAGGCATTGAAACCCGCTTAAAACAGGCCTTTCCCCAACTCACTGGCGTCGTCGACGAAACCGACCATGCCTCGGGGACCAATCCCTATTTCAAAGGCTAAGCTCAGCGGTTTCCCCAGCCCGATTTCTGTTCCGGATACTGGAATAACCTCAAAAAGGGTTACTCGTCGCGGACAAATTGCGTCAACCCCTTGCGGGACTGGGCAACGACAGCACTTAGCAAGCCCGTCGTCGGATTACGCAACGTATACATACCCACATATACTGGATTTTGATAACGGAGGAAAACTCCTGGAAAGTACTGCTAAAATCTTTTTTCTAATCCTCCTCAAGCCGATCCCTGACCCAATATTCCAAAGCTACGGCGATACTTTTTCGAATCGGCAAAGTGCCAACGATCACCAACAAAGCTAGGCCAGCCATAATCCATCTTCCCCAAAATAAATTCTCTGGCCTCCAAAGAAATAAGCAAAAAATTCCCACACCCGTCAGCAAAGCTGTGCTCATATACATGAAAGACAAGACATCAATGGGGTCACGTAAAAAAAGTAAGTCGCAATGTTTACAGTGGGATTTTAAGCGATAAAACCCCTCGTAAAGCTTATCGTCGCCACAACGAGGACAGCGACACAAAACCCCCCTCAGCAACACACGACTTAGAGATGCTGTTTGCATTTTAGACCCTTTGAAAAAATCAACCCTCTGAAAATTACCTTCTCGAAAAAAAGCCCGAAGATTTTTTAGTTGAAATCCCCGAAGCTTCGGAACACCTTAAGCCCCCAAACTCTTAAGGGAGGAATCACACCATGCAGTTCCCTCGTTCTTTATGGATCCACAGCCTTGTCGCTCTCAGCTTGGCCACAACAATCTTGTCCTGCAAAAATCAAAACTCAGAAACACGCTCAACTCCTCAAGCGACTCAAGCAGCAGCGACCCCCCACACCACCGCGCCCGAAAGCAAATCCTGCACCTATTCTTTGGACCCACAAGAAGTAAAAGTGCAATGGACGGCTTATAAATTCAGCGAGAAGGCAGCGGTCAAGGGGGGCTTCAATAAAACCACACTTTCCGCTCCTCATTCCGCTTCCAGTCTGAAGAGCTTGGCTGAAGGAATGCAAATGGAAATCGATGGCAATTCTTTTGAATCAGGCGACCCTGGTCGCAACGCCACGGTTCGACAATTCTTTTTCGAAAAGCTCAATCCCCCCTTTAAAATGCAAGGAACTCTGACCGATTTACAAGGCAACGATCAACAAGGACAATTTAACTTAAACATCACTCTTAACGGTAATACTCAAAAGATTCCCTTCACCTATCAATCCACCCCAGAAGGCCTATTCACCGCCCAAGGAAAAATCGATCTAATGCAATTTGGCGCGCAGAGTGCCTTTGACTCTCTTCATAAAGCCTGTGAAGTGCAACATACCGGCAAAGACGGAATTTCCAAAACTTGGACCGAAGTCGACTTGCAAATGACCACCCAGATGAAAAAGCAATGCGGTGGAAATTCTTAATTCGGCCCTTGACCAGAAAGTCACATTCTCAAGAAGATGGATCCGGGTCTTTGTAAACCCTCCAAAGAGGAGTCTCTAAACGATACCTAGGTGGAGGAACTGCTCCATCAGGCATCATTTCTTCAAGCTCTACTCTCCATCGCATCAACTGTTCACGGGGAGGGGCAGGCCATCCCATGTTTGTTTCTTGATAAAGAACCTGCATCAATCGGTGAAGTTTTCTTAGTTGCCCCTCATTGAGATCCTTGGCGCCAGCGGCCTTCAATAAGCTCTTCAGGTTTAGAGTTTCCAATGATCGGCCCGGCTTTGGCTGTAGCTTTTTCACGGGTCGTCGTTTCGAAGATGTCTCTGCCCATGACCGGTGTCGAGACGCTAGTGAATCTATTCTATTAGCTTCTCTCTTAGCTTCAGCAGCCTGTTTTTCTAATAATCTCCAGGCAATGGATAAAACAGGCTTCATCCACGCAACATCCCCTGGTGTTAAAACCAGGTCTGGTTGTGTCGAATGGAAGGCAGAAAAAAAACTTTCAAAAAAATGGGGAACGAGGGGATAACTCGTGCGACTTAAATGACGCCAAAAAGCGATTTTTTCGGAGGGAGACAATCGAACGTAATCCATGGCCATGTGATGAGCCGCCATTTCGCTATTCTCCCTATCTCTGGATTGTAAACCCCAGAGCCGGTACTGCATAAATGGCGGCAGTTCCCCAACGGACTGTGAGATTTGCATACGAGTCCAGAGTTCTATGAAGCTTTCATTCACAGACCAGCGGTCCCCCAACCCCTGCTCAACAGCCCTGAAAATTTTTCCTAAAGCCGCGGGAGGAAAGTAATGCAACACGCGCATCCAATCTCGATTCATGGCGACAAAAGGCTCGTGATTCCCATGAGTAACTCGATGAGAATTCCCTGAAAAATACTCCTGCAAACAAGGCAAGACGCGATTGATACGCTCTTCAAGACTGAGGAGTTTCAAACTGGGGATCGCCTGAGCTAATCCAAAGTGGAATAAACCTGGATCACGAATTTTAAATAAGCATTCCCACAAATCTTGAACCTGTGAAGCAACCGCATCTCGTGGGGTCGTTTGAGAAATCTTGGCCAAAGCTTTTAATCCCCGATCCATCTTGGCTAGGTAGATATAGTCTGGTTGCAAGTCCAACTTTCTGGACTCACGATATGCAGTGTCTAATTGTTTCCACAGTGCCTGACCCTTCAGCCCTTGGCTTTCCAAAAATTCACTAAACTGCCGAAGCCAAAGGCGCGCATTATTTCTCACTCGAGGATCGGGGTCTCGGGAAAATTTATTAACCGACTTAAGGATCTCTCCTTGTTGCCATGGCAATAAACGAGCCATGGATCTTCCCAAGTGGATAGAGGATCCTCCGAAATAATCTTCCTGACCACAGTGGAGAATGAAATCTCGTGATAAGGTAGAAACAACCCCAAATAAATCTTCCAACGCCAGAAGACGAATACAGCGTTCCACCACCCCCTGCGCACGTCGGGCCAAAGCGGGATTCTGCGCTCCCTGCGCCCACGACAGAATCCGATAAAATTGTTCCCTCCGTTGAGCCATGGGCAAGAGAAACATCTCGGACTCCAACAGAGCCAAGGCCTCCGAGCGCTGAGCGTCCTTTACCTGGGGACCATTCAGATAATCCCACACGCGGGCATCCATTTGGGTCAAGCCCGCTGTCACCCAAGGCACTGTTGCCTTAAAACCCCGTGGCTCTCCTTTGCCATCAACAACAAACATGGTGGTGAGAAAATTTTTGAAAGCCAAAACTTCGCGAGAACTGAGGCAAGAGAAAATGAAAGAAAAATCCCGATCTTTCGCAAAACCTTCCGGAGCAGGGGTTACCCAAAGTTTATGGAAGGTCTCCAACAAAGCAAATAATTGTTTTCGGCTCAAAGCCGAGGGAAGCAAAGCCCCCGGGGCATTCTGCTTCATCCAACGACGCCACAACATAACCTGCTGCTGATAACTTTCCACCCATGCACGTTGAGCATTTCTTTTTTGTGCGGGACCAAGCTTATCCCAAAGCGAAAGCGACTCTATAAACAAACGAGGGCGCTCCGTTAGTTTTGTATGGAGTAAATTATCGGCAAAACCAGGTCGAACTTTTGGAAGCAACCCCGTCGCTCTCACATCATCATGCGAAGCTCGTTGTCCCCTCATTTCTAGTTGTAAGGGCATAGCAGCCGCGGGCCCATGAATTGAAACTCCAGCGGCCTGTGCCGACGCGTAATTCCAAGGTTGCGAAAAAAGCCCCGAAGTTCGGTTAGATAACTCTGAACGGATCCAATCTCTCCAGGCCCCCTTAGCTAGAGATTGAAAGCGCTGGTCGAGGGTGTGCTCCAAGCGAGCCAAACCAGGTACGACTTGATGGATCCAAGACGCCGTCACCTTAAACTGCCAATGAGTCATCATAGACCGTAGCAGCGGCGACTCTCCCAACTCCTCCCAAGAAGCCCCCGCCGCCAACCAAGACCCAAGCAAAATCCCCCCCACCGCTCCGCCTTCGGTGGCCAAAGCACGACTCACAGGAGCCAAGGTCCGCCAACGCTCAACTTGGCCGGTGACCGCGGACACCCGGTGCCCTGCCCGATAGAGCCCTTGGGTCGCGCTTCCCACCAAGCGCATAGCCCCCATACTCAACCAAGAATGACGACAATCCATCATCCAACTAGAGGCGTTCCAATCCACCGATTGACCCCAGGCGGCAGCAGACAAACGTTGGCTCGTGCTAAATATCAAGCCCTCTGAGCCCAAGGCTCCCAAAAAAGATAAACCTCGAACCCCGAGTTGTCCCCCGATACGAGCCCAAGAATTTGAATGACTCAGCCAAGACCCCAAACCCAAACGAGTGAAACGAAATCCTAAGCCAGCGGTCATCATGGAAACAGCCGACTGAGGCGAAACCATCTCGGCCATAAGCACGGGCATATCGTGCTCCAAACGATCCATCCAAGACCCACGACCAGCCATAAGCTCCAAACGGCGCCGCGCCCAACCTGCCTGGGTCGAATTGGAGTGCCGCTCAATGAGGGTCTGATAAGCCGTCTTGGCCTCTTCCCAACGATGCGCTCTCTCTAGGTCACGGGCCCGTCTGTACACAAAAGCTGGGGAAGACTTCGCCTCTGCCCGTGAAGCCATTTCAGGAGGAGCTGATTCCCAATCAGAAACTGCGTGAGATTGTCTTGATGAAAAAATTTTCAAGAACACCACCCGATAACCTAAACAACACAAATGAGTGGATTTTATCGAAGCGGGGGAAGAGAAGTTGTTTCGGAAAAGATAAAGGCGCTCAGCCACCTCAGACTTAAAAATCCGCAACCGGCACTAGACAGTGAAAAAGCCCCCGCCATAGCGTTTGGCTAAAGAAAGCGCCTTCCCACCTGCCCCATCAATTCGACGTAATCGTGAAAACGAAGTGGTTTATGAAAAAAATCCTGAACCCCTAAGCTCTTGGCCAATTGACTATCTTCCTCGCTCGTTGAGGTCGTCAATACCACCACCGGTAAATTGGCAAAACGTCGATCTTCCCGCAAACGGGCCAAGGCCTCCCTACCGTCCTTGCGCGGCATATTGAGATCAAGCAATAAGACCTTGGGAAGATGGCGGCGTTCTAAACATTCGTCCAAAAAAGTAAGGAGCCGTTCTCCATCATCAACCCACTTCACCTCCACACCCAAACCGGCCGCGTCCACGGCGTCGTGCAATAAAAAATAATGATCGGGATCGTCTTCGGCGATGAGAAAAAAACATTCGTTTGTCGTCACCTTGTCCAACATCGCAACTACGCTCCTTTACAGCCCTGAGTCATTATGGTTTTGATCGAGCGATTCTATTCTAGCCGACTCATGCTGCAAATTCTCAACATTCTTTTTTTCTACATGAGGGAGATCTAAAAAAAACTTGGATCCTTGACCTTCTTCTCCTTCAGCAAACAATCGTCCTTGGTGACGCTGCACAATCTTCTGACACAAGGTTAGCCCCATTCCCGAACCTTCATAAAGGCTCCGAGAATGCAAACGCTGAAAGGGCTGAAAGATTTTCTTACGATAACGATTGTCAAAACCAATCCCATTGTCCTCGACAACCACCCTCACCCAGCCCGATTCGGGGACTTCGGAAAACACGTGAATTCTCGGCGCAAGATCCAGCTTGCGAAACTTTAAAGCATTGGAAAATAAATTTTGAAATAGTTGCCGGAGTTGAGAGCGGTCCCCCAAGACCACAGGCAAAGAATCGACGGAAAATTCCGCATGATAGTCAGCGATCCGCACCTCTAAATCGCTTAAAATTTCTTCGACAAGCCATTTCAAATCCACAAACTCAAAAGGCTTGGCCTGGGTCGTCACTCGAGCGAATTGTAAAAGATCCGAAATCAAAAGGCGCATATGATGAGCAGCTCGACCAATGCTGGCAAAATATTCGTCACGACGGAGATCCTCCTTGGGCAAACTCTGCAGGCGGTCCACGAAAGCAACAATTTTGTGAAGCGGCTCTTGCAAATCATGAGAAGCCACATAGGCAAACTGTTCTAATTCTTGATTAGAGCGCTTGAGTTCTTCGGTGACCTGCTGCAAGGCCTCTTGCATACTACGCCGTTCTGAAGATTCCATCGCCAAGGAAACCCAATCGGCAATAGACGCGCTAAACTCTTGTTCTTCAGGAGTCCAAACACGAGCTGGTCCCACGTGCTCATGACATAAGACCCCAACCACTTGTCCCCCAATACGGATGGGAACATCGAGCATAGAGGTGATGCCCTGAGGCATTAAATAATTCTTGGAAAACTCGATCGTCCGTGGGTCACTTTGAGCCTCATGAGCCGCCAAGGTTCGACTCTCTTCCAACGCGCTAAAGTAAGCGGGATAATCCTGCGCCCTTAACTCCATGCCCACCTCGTGCCCACCTTGAGAGCCTTGATATAAAGCGTTGCAAACGATTGCGTCTCGTTTTTGCGAAAATCGCCAGACACTCACCCGATTCACCCCCATGGCCTCGGCGCTAACCTTTGTAATCTGCCGTAGGGCTGCGTACAAATCGAAGACGTCCTGCTTGGCCAATTGCAATAAAACATTTTGAAAACGAATCACCTGCTTAGAACGCTGCTTGAGTTCCTCCTCATTTTTTTTTCGTTCGGTGATATCAAAAGCGACTCCAAGCGCCCCAGAAATCTCTTGAGAAGGCTCTAGGCAAGGCATGACATGGCAGTAAAAAAGCCTACCGCGCCATTCAAATTCATAAGTAGAAGCACTGCCCTGGCAGGCCTTTCGATGGATCGCGATGGGAGGAAAACTTGGATCCCGGGTCGAAAAAAAATCGTAAAGACTCGTCCCCACTACTTCATTGGGACTTAAGCCTAGCTCCCGCAAACCTTCACCGAGCGAAAGGGTAAATTTCAAATCTTGGTCGGTCTGCCAAAAAACCACAGGCATGGGATGGGAAAAAATATTTTTTTGAATCCAAAATCGTTCTTGAGTGAAATCCGAATTTGTCATGCCCTATCTCCACAAAAATACTAAAGAAAATGGCTCGATCAAAAAACTCAGCTATCCACTTGCGAGAAACAGACAAGAACTCTAACATTATAGGCCAAAACATTCATTGGGGACATCTTCCTAAAATCTTCACGCTCCAGATTTCCCCCAGGAGGAGGAATGATCAAAGCAAAAAAAACGATTCTCATCATCGAAGACGACGCCGACACCCTTCGTCTGATTAAAGACACTCTTGAAGATAATTATTTTCTTTGTGAGACCGCCTCCACCGCCGTGGAGGGCCTAGAAAAGGCGCAACAGGTTAAACCTCAACTCATTTTGTTAGACCTCATGCTTCCCGGCATGAGTGGCTTTGGGTTTATACGTCAACTCAAGAGCACGCCCCAATTGCGTAGAACCCCCGTGGTGATTTTATCTTCCCTATCCGACGGAGAAATCGCCAACGAAAGCCTACAGCTTGGAGCCGTAGGCTATCTCACCAAGGCCATTAACCAAAAAGAACTGATCAGTACAATTCGAGACTATACGCTGACCTAATCCCCTCGATCGGTTCTACTTTCCTCCAATCCAACTTCCCCGCAAGCAACACGATTCACTGGTTGTCAATTTCCCCCAAGGAGTGCTAGGGGCCCCTGTTTTTTAGCCAAACCTCAAGGCCCTTAACAGAGGAAATTGCCATGAAAGAAAGCCCGACTCACTCCACCCGTTCTGAAACCGATAGCATGGGAGCCATCGAGGTTCCCGCCGATCGCTATTGGGGAGCCCAAACTCAACGCTCCTTAACCCACTTCAAAATTGGCCGCGATCTCATGCCTCAAGAAGTGGTATGGGCCTTCGGCATTCTCAAAAAGGCTGCCGCGCTCACCAATCAATCTCTGGGCAAACTCTCCGAAGAAAAAACCCAACTCATCGTCCAAGCTGCCGAGGAAGTAATCTCCGGAAAGCTTAACGGTCATTTTCCTCTGCACGTTTGGCAAACCGGTTCGGGAACTCAAAGCAACATGAACGTCAATGAAGTGATTTCAAACCGAGCCATCGAATTGGCGGGAGGGAAATTGGGAAGTAAAAATCCCATTCATCCCAACGATCACGTCAATATGTCACAATCCTCTAACGACACCTTTCCCACGGCAATGCATATCGCTGCTGCCTACGAATTACGTCATACCTTATTGCCTCAAGTGCGCACCCTACGCGACGCCCTCCAAGAAAAGGCACAGAAATTCCGTCCTATCGTAAAAATCGGTCGCACCCATCTACAAGACGCCGTTCCCCTCACTTTAGAACAAGAATTTTCGGGATACGTCGCCCAACTGGACGCGGATATGGAACGCATCGAAGCCACACTACCTGGGCTCTACGAGTTGGCCTTGGGCGGTACGGCCGTAGGAACGGGCCTTAATACCCATCCCCAGTTCGCGGAAAAATCGGCTGCTGCCATCGCCGAACTGACAGGGCTGCCTTTTATCTCCGCTCCGAATAAGTTTGCCGCCCTGGCGGCCCACGACGCCTTGGTCTTTGCTCACGGCGCCTTAAAAACCCTGGCCTGTTCGCTGATGAAAATCGCCAACGACTTGCGCTGGTTGGGTTCGGGCCCTCGCTGCGGTCTGGGAGAGCTACATCTTCCCGAAAATGAACCTGGCTCCTCCATTATGCCGGGCAAGGTAAATCCAACCCAAGCCGAGGCCATGACCATGGTCGCCGTGCAGGTCATGGGCAATGATGCCGCCATCGGATTTGCGGGATCCCAAGGGAATTTTGAACTCAACGTCTTTAAGCCCGTCATGATCTTCAATTTTCTTCACTCTAAATCCCTATTGGCTGATAGCTGTGAACTCTTCACCCGTTATTGTGTAAAAGATCTCTCCGCTAACGAAAAACGCATTGAGTTTTTCCTCAATCAATCGCTG
>DALYDW010000014.1:17228-20460 GCA_031972915.1 bacterium | reverse complement strand
CTCCCTGCTGCTGGACAAGGGATACCACATCTATCTCACGGCGGACCACGGCAATTGTGAAAAGATGTGCGATGAGCAAGGACGGCCCCATACCGCCCACACCACCGATTGGGTGCCGTTTATTGTAGTGGGCGAAAGTTTTAAGACTCGAAGCTTGCGGGCTTCGGGGTCCCTTGCCGATGTTGCCCCCACCTTGTTGGAGATTTTAAAAATTCCCGCTCCACTTGAAATGAGTGGCCGGTCTTTGTTGTTGCCCGAAGGAGATAGCCCATCCCCGCTTTAAAAACCGAAACCTTAGAAAAATTATTTCGAAACTTTCGAAATTTACTCCAGTGTTTGTTTGCCGCCCCCTCTTGTGTAGCCTGTGAGGTCTCCCTCGATGCGCGAGAAGCCTTGTGTGCTTCTTGCGATCTCGAGTGGAAGGCGCTTACAAAAGACTCCTGCTTGCGTTGTGCGCTACCTTTTTCTGCAGGGGAGTTGAGTCCTCATTGGTGTGCTGCTTGTTTGCAACAAGCACCTAGTTTCGATCGCGTGTGGGCGCCTTTCGAATACGAGGGCAGCGTAGCGCGATTGATCGGGGCCTTGAAGTTTCGGCGTCATTTGGGGGCCTTAGATTTGTTGATCCCTCGTTCTGTTGAAACCTTTCGGCAAGCGCTAAAGAGCTTGGAACCAGATCTCCTTGTGCCCATGCCTTTGAGTTGGCGGCGTTGCTTTCGCCGAGGTTTTAATCAAAGTACACTTCTCTGTCGTGGTTTAAAAAAGCAATCCAGGGTTTACATTCCAGAACTCGGAGGGGTATTGCGTCGACATCGCGAACCCCAAGCTCAGCAAAAGCGGGCTGAGCGTTTACAAAGGTTGAAGGGAAGTTTTTGGTTGAAGCGACCAGAGACAGTCGTTGGAAAAAAAATTCTTATCGTGGATGACGTGATGACCACGGGCGCCACGTTGGAGGCCTTGGCCCACGTCTTAAAGCAAGCGGGGGCCATCCAAGTGGAAGCCTGGGTCTTAGCTCGAGTGCGACGCGATTTCTGAGCCTCGAGTTTATTGGGTGGTCAGTATGAAGACGGTGAGACTGCTCTGGTTTGAGAAAAAAAATTAAAGACGGGTAGAAAAAATCAACCGAGTTCGGAGCCCTTGAGTTTTTCTTGGCCCTTTAAAAGGAGTGAAGCATGAATCAAGATTTTTTGAGTGTGGCCGAAGCGGCTTGTCGCCGCGCTGGTGAAATCCAGTTGGAAGGACTCACCCGTTCCCGACAAATTCAATACAAAAGCCCAATCAATTTGGTGACTGATGTCGATCATGCCTGTGAGCGTGCCATTGTCGATCTTATTCAAGGCTCTTTTCCCCATCACGATATCTTGGCTGAGGAAGGTAGTGGAAAACGTAAGGACAGCGAGTTCAAATGGATCATCGATCCACTTGATGGAACCACGAACTACGCCCATGGTTATCGTTTATTTTGCACTTCCATCGCTTTAGAATACCGGGGCGAAATTGTTGTGGGGGCTGTTTATGATCCTAACCGGGAGGAAATGTATTTAGCCGAACGAGGCAGCGGGTCCACGCTCAATGGACAGACTCTTAAGGTGAGCGGGGTGGAACGTGTGGGGCAGGCCATGCTGGCTACGGGTTTTGCTTACAATGTGCGCGAGACCCGAGAAAATAATTTAGACCATTTTACAGATTTTCTCTTTCGCGCCCAGGCCTTGCGACGCGACGGTGTCGCTGCTATCGATCTTTGCTATGTTGCTGCGGGTCGTTACGATGGTTTTTGGGAGTTGAATCTTTTTCCCTGGGATGTTGCAGCGGGTTTTTTGATTTTAGAGCAGGCAGGTGGGCGTGTGAGTGATTTCCGTGGGCGTCCTTTTGATGTTTATCTGAAAGAAATAGTGGCCAGTAATGGCAGTATTCACTTGGAGATGTTGGAGATTTTAGGGAAAATCTAAGGGCACGGAAGGTTGGTTTTGAGGCGAGAAACGCCATCTTTTTGGCCTAACCCTTCCTCGGTCGCTAAAACGGGTAGAGAGGTGCTTATGCTTTCCATAAAAAAAATGAGTGTCGTGCTTTTATCTCTAGGCTCGTTGGTGGGCTGTGGTTCGGCCGCGGGGCCTTTCGAGATGTCCACCGCGACGACCCAAGTGGTGGGTGATGCCTTGCCTCCCGATCCTCAAGTAGAGTTTTTATTCGACCCTCAACAGCAATCGGCGGAAGGTATCGTGACCGCGCAAATTGTTGAAGAGTACGTCAATCGACAGGAACTGCTGATCGAAGATTTCGAGATCGTTAACGAATTTCCCGGTATTGGCCCAATTCGCATGGTGCTCAACCCCAACATGGAGTCTACTGCTACGATTTATCGCTTAAATTTAAACAACCAAGTGGAAGGCACGCACACGATGACCCTCAATTTGATCGTGGAAACGCCCGATCAAAATCTCACCTACGAAAATGTGGTTTTGGCCAATACTCAGGCGGTGTTGACTTTACAGGGAACCCTTCCTATTTTGGGGTTTTATCTGGCAGATCAAGCCATGGAACTCCAAACCTTGGATCTTACCGTGACCATTCCCGCAGAGTTGGTGACCTCACCTTACGATCCCTTATAAAAATTGGATGAGAGTTGGTTTCTATGACTTTAGCACTTGAGGATCCTATTCAAAATGAAAGGTTGTATCGCGCTTTTGACTGCATGGCTGGCAAGGATTGGGTGCTTGCAGAGCAAGAGTTGCAGGAGGGTTTGGTCGAAGCACAAGAAGAAGGCAACGCCATCTTGACGGCCCTGTTTTATTCTTCATTGGGTGTGCTTGCTAAATTACAAAAAGATTTTCAGCGTGCTTGGAAGTTTTATGACAAGGCAGAGCAGTTATTGCCAGAGGACCCTGCCTTAAAATTGATTTCGGCCCGTTTACTCATGGACGTCTTTGGTCAGCACGATGCGGCGATCCGTCGTTGCAAAAAGGTGTTAGAAATTTCACGAAGCGATCCACCCTTTCTCCATCAAGCCTACGCCTTGTTGGGCTTGGCCCTGTTAAAGACCGGTCAGCGTTTTCAAGCGGCGGAATGTCTACAAAAGTCTATGGAAGATGATTTTGCGGGTTTGTTGTCGGCGGGAAATATCGATTTAAAGTTGCTTGAGGCCTTGATCCGTAAAAAAACCGCGCTGGGGGTATGTCGTGCCTATTTAGAAAAAGCACTACAGTTTGCTCGTGTCCATCAGGAAGAAAGATTCGAG
>DALYDW010000014.1:15153-17156 GCA_031972915.1 bacterium | reverse complement strand
TTGTTGGAAGTTTTTCCCGAGGGAGAGGTGGTCGAAGAAAAAACTGTCGTGCGCTGAAATGACCATGGTTTTATGCAAATTTCCTTAATTAAGTCTCGCCATCTTCCAAAAAGGGATAAATCTCTCCGCTCTGAGGCTTGAATCGCTTTAAGGCTTCAGCGACTAGGGTTGCTGGTATTTTTCCCTCTAAAAATAATTGATCGAGAGCAGCTAGAGCGATGGATTCTGCGTCGACTTCGAAAAAACGCCTTAGGTTTTTTCGGTTTTCACTGAGTCCGAAACCGTCGGTACCCAAGCTGCACCATCGGCCTGGTATCCAGCGGCTGATTTGATCCGCCAAGCTTTTGACCGAGTCGCTGGCGGCGATGAAGGGTCCCTTGTGTCCTTCGAGAAGTTTTTCCAGATAGGAGTGGCGGCGCTCTGCTTCGGGGTGACTTCGGTTCCATTGTTCAACGGAGAGGGCTTCCTTTCTCAAGAGTGGATAGGAGGTTACGCTCCAAACGTGAGAGCTGATACCGTAGATTTCCATGAGAATATTTTGGGCTCGAAGCACTTCACGAAGAATCGCGGAGCTACCTAATAATTGAACGTGGAGTTGTTGCGGTGCTTCCGAGATTTTGAAGAGATACATTCCCTGTAAAATTCCCGCTTCGGCACCGGCGGGCATAGGAGCTTGGGGATAGGGTTCGTTTTGGACTGTCAGGTAATAAAAAACATCTTCTTGGTTTTCGAGCATACGCTTCAGTCCATCCTGTACGATCACGGCAATTTCAAAGCCCCAAGCAGGGTGATAGGCTCGCACATTGGGAATAACACTCATCAGCAGGTGGCTGTGACCGTCTTGGTGTTGCAAGCCTTCTCCGGCCAGGGTGGTGCGCCCGGCAGTGGCCCCGATTAAGAAACCACGACCTCGCATATCTCCGAAAGCCCACATCAAATCTCCGGTGCGTTGAAATCCAAACATCGAGTAATAGATGTAAAAAGGAATCATGGCTTCGCCGTGGGTGGCGTAGCTGGTACCGGCGGCTATAAGACTGGCCATGGATCCGGCTTCGGTGATGCCCTCTTCGAGAAGTTGTCCTTGGGTGCTTTCTCGATAATAAAGAAAATGATTTTTATCGACAGGTTCATAGCGTTGCCCCAGAGAACTGTAGATGCCGATGCTACGAAAGAGGGGGTCCATGCCGAAGGTCCTCGCTTCGTCTGGAATAATGGGAACAATTCTTGGTCCGAGCGATTCCTTCAGTAGTAAGGTCAATACCCGATGAAAAGCCATCGTGGTGGCGATTTCACGATCACCACTTCCGTCCAATAATTCTTGAAAATATCTCAGAGGCGGCACTCGCAGTGGTTTGGAAATCACGCGCCGGTGCGGAAGAAATCCTCCCAATTGTCGGCGTCGTTCCAGGAGATATTCCATTTCGGGACTCTTGGGGTCGGGTTTAAAAAAGGGAAGCTCTTCAAGTTTTGCGTCGGGAATAGGGATTTCGTAGCGATCCCGAAAGACTTTTAGTTCTTGAAAGTTCAGTTTTTTTTGAGCGTGGCTCATGTTGCGCCCTTCTCCGGCTTCGCCTAGGCCGTATCCTTTGATGGTTTTGGCGAGGATAACTGTGGGGCTGCCTCGATGGCGAAGCGCGGCGGCGTAGGCAGCGTTGACTTTGTCGGGATCGTGTCCACCCCGGCGCAGCTTTTGAATTTGCTCGTCGGAAAGTTTTTCAACGAGTTTGAGTAACTGGGGAGAAGTGCCAAAAAAATGTTGTCGAGTGTAGGCTCCCGGTTCGACGGAATACTTTTGGTAGTCTCCGTCGAGGGCTTGTTCCATGCGTTCGATTAAAAGTCCGTTTGTGTCAGCTGCCAAGAGGGGATCCCAGTCGCCCCCCCAGATGACTTTAATGACATTCCAACCGGCGCCTAGAAAGACTGATTCTAACTCTTGGATGATCTTGCCGTTACCGCGTACTGGTCCGTCGAGTCGTTGTAAGTTGCAATTGATGACAAAGGTG
>DALYDW010000014.1:0-15089 GCA_031972915.1 bacterium | reverse complement strand
CGGGTTCGTCGGTTTCTCCGTCTCCCATGAAGGCCCAGACGTGATTTTCCCCGGTGTCGCGGATGCCCCTGGCGCTTAAATAGCGATTGAATCTAGCTTGGTAAATGGCCATCAAAGGCGAAAGCCCCATGGATACGGTGGGAAACTCCCAAAAATCTGGCATGAGGTAAGGGTGGGGATAGGAAGACAAGCCACCGCCTTTGGCCAGTTCACGGCGGAAATGCGTGATTTTTTCTAGGCTCAAGCGTCCTTCCAAAAAGGCGCGTGCGTAGATGCCGGGTGCGCTGTGGCCTTGAAAATAGACTTGGTCGCCTCCTCCCGGAGCATTTTTTCCCTTGAGGTAATGATTGAAGGCCACCTCGAGCAAGGTAGCTGCCGAAGCGAAGGTGGAAATGTGGCCGCCGATTCCGTTGGAGATCTGATTGGCTTTGACCACCATAGCCATGGCGTTCCATCGAACCCAAGATCGGATTCGCCATTCTATTTTGGGGTCTCCGGGATACGGAGCTTGTGCGGCGAGGGACAAGGTGTTGAGATAGGGGGTGCGGAGTTGTCCGGGGATTTGAATACCTTGCCTTTGTCCGTAAGCGATCAAATTTTCTATCAATGCTCCAGCTCGTTGCGGTCCTTGTCGTAGGAGAACTGCTTCCAGAGACTGACGCCAATCTTCGATTTCTTGGGCATCCGTCATCGTTGAGGCCTTGAGATATTCCGGTGGCTCCATGACCCCTCCCCGCTCAGGGTAGCACGGTACAAAAAGCTCTCGCAAATTTACTAAAACAACCGTCGGAAACGCTTTTAGCGAGACCCACGAACAAACTAGATTTGCGAGAGGCCTTGGTTATTTTTCTTTTTACAAAATAGAGCATCGAGGCTTAGGGGGCCGGCTCCGTGCATCATGAAATAAACACCAACCAACATGAGCGTTAGAGGATATTCGTAGCCATTATTGGAGGCTAGAAGTCCGTTGCCCCAATGCACTTAAAAAACCGCCACAGCCATCGTGAGGGTGACTCCCAAGGCGGCTAAGGGAGTAAAGAGTCCCACCAAAAGTCCGAGGCCTCCGAGAAACTCTCCGGCAACCGCGGCGTAAGCGGAGAATTGGGGGGCGGGAATGCCCATGTTTGTGAGTAAAGTGGCAAAGCCGGAAACGTCTTGAAGTTTTTGCCAACCGTGAACGGCCATGATGAGACCCGTTGAAATGCGCAATAAGGTGAGCGCGAGGGGGGAGAGCGCTTGGCGTAAGGATTTCAACATAAAGGGGCTCCTGTTCTATTAAGGTGAAATCGTGAGGAAAACGAGCACAGGGTAAGGGTTTTATTTTTGAGTACCAAGAAGAATTTTTGAAAGATTAAGAGAGCGCGGTCGACTCTTGAAATACGACCTGTCGTTTTTTTCTTTGGATGATAAAGGTCATGATGGCGGGAAGTAGAAGAATGCCCATAAAAGTGCAGCAAGAAATCCCAAGAATGACCACTCGTCCAAGTTGGGCCAGACCTTGATGATTGGCAAAAGCCAAGCCGACGAACGAAGTCATGGTATCGAGGTAGGTGATGAGCAAGGCCTTTCCCGTCGAGCCGAAGAGAAAATCTAAATTCATTTCATTTTCTTCGCGAAATCTTTCGATGATGTGAACGCCATTATCGGCACCGATGCCCAGAATCATCGGCAGGGCGATCATGTTGGCCATGTTGAAGGATAGATCTAGGCTGCTCATTAAACCAAAGAGACTGAGGGTTCCCATGGCCAGGGGCAGCGAGGCGAGTAACGAATACTTAAGAGAACGAAAATTGATCAGAAAAAGCAGAAAAATGGCGATGGCAGAAAAGGCTGCTGCTTGAAAATAACTGGTGCGCACTAATCCGAGAATTTCATGAAACATGATCGGGGGGCCAGTGACTCCCTTGTCTATGGAGATTAACTGGGAAACAAAAGTATCCAAGGGCTGTTTTTCCCAAATGTTGACGGAAGGAAAGGCGTAGATAGCGTAGGTGCCCTCGGCGCTGAGAAAGCGGCTGTGGAGTTCTTTTGGAAGACCGTCGAGTGTGAGGTTGGTCGCTTGGGCCGAATTGAGGAACATTTTTCGGATTTGGGGAAAAAAGCGATTTTGGAATTCGAGCAGTTGGGGAACAAAAAATGAGTTGGCCAAGATTTTTTTGCTGGCGTCATCTTTGTGAGAGATTTGTTCGGGATCTTTATCGAGAATCTCCTGTACCGCGATCAGGGCCTTTTCGGTTTCGTTCAATAGGGATTCGCTACCTCCATATTGCAGGGCTTTTTCTGAAAGTTGGGTGAGTTGTTTTTGTAGCTCTCTTAGATTGCGGTTGAAGGCGGCGGAGTCGGGACTTTTTAAGGGGGCAGGGGACAATTCGAGAATGGCTTGGCTGATTTTTTCTTGGGTGCTCGTCTGCACGTTGGTTTGGGGCAACAAGTTTCCTAGCCACTCTACCCGTTGCACGGTGGGAAGTTGGGCCGCGGCCTCAGCGATGCGTCGTGCTTCGTCATGGGTCTTGGCCAAAAAGATGCCAGCACGCGGGGAGAGAGAGGTTTCCACCAATTTTTTTTCGTACTCGACGGCTTCGGTTCCCTTGGCTTGAAGATTGAGCAAATTGCTATCGAAGGGGATGCCGTGCTTTGGGCTAAAAAACAAGTAGGCTCCCCAGGTGGATAAGACGGTGACGATTACGATCAGTGCGGGAGCGGAACGTTGTAACAGGCGCGGAGCTGCATGGATCCATCGCTGGTGGAAGCTTTTTCCCAAAAGCTCTTTGTGGGGGGGCATGAGCCGATTTTGGGGACGATGGCGATCTCGCAGGTTGAGGAGGGCAGGTAGCACCATTTGCATTCCCATGGAGGACACCAGGATCCCCGAACCTGCAATCCAACCCAACTCGGCGAAGCCTTTTAGAGGCACCAATAAGGTGGCAAAAAAGGCGCATGCTGTTGTGAGCGTTGAGGTAGTGATGTTTCCAAAGATATGAAAGATGGTGTTTTGTAGGGCGTTGGAAACCGACTCTCCTTTGAGGAGTTCTTCTTCATAACGTGCCACGACGTGAACCCCGTAGTAGGTGCCTTGCCCCACAAGAATCACGATAAAAGCCAGGGAAAATAAATTGAGATAGCCTACGGTGAGAGTGGTGAGACCAAAGGCACAGCTGATGGAAATGGCTAGGGTGAGTAGGCCGAGCAATGGGCGTACGAAGGAGCGAAAGGCTAAAAAGAAAATAATGCCTGTTGAGCAAAAGGCGAACACGCTCGCCCAAGTCATGTCGCGTTCGCTAATTTTAAACTGATCATTGTTGAGGGCGGGGCCTCCGGTGACGCCGATTTTGAGTTGAGGAAATTGAGCTTTGATCGGCTGAATTTGGGAGCGCACCGACTCCACCATTTTTTGGGCGATGCGATAATCTTGTTTGCGATCGAGGGGACGGATCATCATGAGATGCATACTGCCGTCGTCGGTGCGTAAGTAGCCCTGGTCGTCTAGGGTTGCGTGCTCGTTCGAATTGCCTTGCAGTCGATGGACCATCGCTTCGGGAGACAGGTCTTGGCCCTGGAGAAAATCTCTCAATAGGTAGAGAGGTCCCAGTCCTTGGGCAAATTGCTGACTCGCGTTGGGTGGAGGCGCCTTGGGCTTGGCCAACCCCTCTCTCAAGGAATCGTTGAGAAATTCCAAGTATTGATTGATGTCGTGTGCCTGAAAAAACAGACGCACTCCACCCCGGGGGCTTTCGATTTCTTGGAGAAGCTTTTGAGCTTCAGTCTCGGATAAAAACTGAAAGGCGTGGTTTTCGAAGAGGCCTAGGTCAATTTTGTATAGAAGGTCTTCGATAAAATCATTGGAGCCCTTTTGTAGCCGATGGGCCAAGAGGTCGAGAGCCTGGCGTCGGTCGGTTTCTTGTCCTCCCTCTACCGCGATCACCAAGGTTTCAGAGGCGCCAAATTGGTCGGTAAACTCCATGAAGCGTTTCGCTACGGGCTCGGATTCGGAGTAGAGGTCTAGGATGCCGGTTTGAGTCTTGAGAAATAACAGGGAAAGAATTAGGGAGGCCACCCCAAGCAGGCTAGCTCCGATGACGATGCCTAAGGAGTTTCGGACGACCCAGGCGGCGTAGCGTTTGAGAAAACGGTCTCGCATAGCGGGGGTGGTATGCTCTGGCCTGGGGGATGTCAAGGTTAAGTGCTCACGCGTCAGGTAAAATGGAATGACCTATCATTTAAGCGATTACGATTACGAATATCCTCCCCATGCGGTGGCACAACATCCCCTCGAGGACCGTAGTGCTTCTCGAATGATGGTTTATTCAGTTCCAGAGAAACGTCGAGAACATCGTCATTTTCGCGAGCTTTCCGAGTATTTGCGCCCTGGGGATCTCCTTGTTGTTAACGAAACAGCGGTGCGCCCTAGTCGTGTGTACGCTAAAAAGCCTACGGGAGGCCGAGTAGAAGTTTTTCTTCTCAAGCCTCTGGGAAATCTATGTTGGGAAGTTTTTTTGTCTCCAGCTCGTGGCCTTTTGGGTGCGGAGCTTGCCCTGTTTTCTCGTGCTACGGGGGAGGAATTGCCTCGAGCCATAAAGGTTATTGCGAGCGGGGAGTCGGGGTTTCAAATTCGCTTTATCTCAGAGGAGCTGCAGACGACGGCTTTAGAGCGTTTCGCTGAAGTGCCTTTGCCCCCGTATATCGAAAGGGACCGGCCCCTGACTCAAGATGAGCGGAGCTATCAAACGGTTTACGCCCGGGTGGCGGGGGCGGTAGCCGCGCCCACGGCAGGGCTCCATTTTACCGAAGAAGTGCGCCAATCCTTGTTGCAGCGGGGGGTTGAATGGGCTTCTCTCGTACTCCACGTGGGGGCGGGGACCTTCCTTCCGGTCAAAACGGAGGATGTGCGAGATCATGTTATGCACGAGGAATATTACGAAATTCCACCTGAGACCATTGCCGCATTGGAAGCCTGTCGTCGCCGTGGTGGAAGAGTTTTAGCTGTGGGGACCACGACGCTACGGGCCTTGGAAACCTATGGAAAAACTGGAAACTGTTATGGCGCTAGCTCTTTGTTTATCTTGCCGGGCTTTACTTTTTCTTGGGTGGACGCTTTGTTAACCAATTTTCATCAGCCCCGTTCCACTTTGATGATGTTAGTGTCCGCTTTGGCCGGGCGTGAGGAAATTTTGGAAGCCTACCGTGAGGCCATTGCCCAAGGGTATCGTCTTTTCAGTTACGGAGACTGTATGCTGATCATTCGAGGTGTTTCCGAAACCCCTGCCATAATAACTGGCTGAGATAATTATTCTTTTTCCAATTTTTTTTTCTGAATCTCAAAAATTGCTTTGACCCTTTTCTTTGAAACCCCGTATCATTTGTGACTTGTTCCTGTTTTTTTGAATCAACGACATCATCGCACTTCATGGTGTCATGAAGCGGTTTTTTGGGGGGGAATCATGCAACGATTTCGACGTGTGCTGTCGGCTCTGGTGTTTTGTGCGTCTTTGACAAGCGGATCGGGACCTCTCTTTGCGGCTACGGTGGATCCCAATATTTTGACTGACGAATGGAATGCCATGCCCAATTCCGATTGTTCCCTCCGAGAGGCTATCCAGTCAGTTAATCAGGGCTCTGATTTTGGAGGTTGCGTGGCCGTAGGAGTTTACGGCACCAACGATACCATCAATTTGCAAGTGGGTACCTATCTACTTACTCTGGGGGGCAGTGAGGAAGATCAAAACGAAACCGGCGATTTAGACGTGGTGGCCCCCGTCACTCTTCAGGGTGCGGGTTTGTCCCAAACCGTTGTCGATGCCTCGGGCTTGGCCATTGAGCCCGATGTGCCCGGTGATCGTGTGTTTCATTTCATCAATAATGGAGATCCGCTTGTCCCCATTTCTATGGCCTTGAATGGAATGACGCTGCAGGGCGGAAATACCCTCGAACAGTTTTCAGCTCCAGAGGGCGGTGGTGTTCTCGTGCAGTGTGGGGTCTCGGTCTCCAGTAACGGTTTACGAGTTACGGATAATGTCTCTGGGTCCACCGGGGGAGGTATCGCCAATACGGGCTCCATCGCACTGACAGAAAGCCAAATTGACCATAACGATGCTTATAGCTGTGGCGGTGGTATTTCTAGCTTCATCCAATTGGGTTGTGGTGGTGGTTTTGGGAACGAGCCGCCGGCAGTCTTAGAAATTAGTCTCTCCACCATCGAAAGTAATCAGGCCAACGCCTTTCCCGAGTTGACTTTCGATACCAGCACGGGTGGGGGGATTTGTGCTGCTTCGCTCATGACGATGGATCAAAGCTCGGTAGCGAATAACTCCACTTACGGAGGGGGGGGTGGGGTGTATTTTGCGGGAGATGGGCAGATCAGTAATACCACGGTGAGTGGTAACTCCGCTATCGCCATCGCTGATGAAGAGGGGTTGTTGTCTTATAACGGAATGGGTGGGGGTGTGTTTTGGCTTGCCGGAACCTTATCCATTGTGAACAGCACTATCAGCCAAAATTCTGCTACCTACATTGGAGGGGGAATGGTGGCGGGACTCTTAAGTCCGCCTCACCCGACACCAACGCCGGGCCCAGGTCTTGGGGCCGAGGCTCCTTTACCCGATACTGGGGTTTTCCTCTATAACGTTACCATTGCTTTTAATCAGATTTTGGATGGGTCCTTCAGTTTTGGAGGAGGTATTTATTCCGAATCCATCACTTCTGGAGGGGGTGGTGGCGGAGGGGGTGGCGGTGGCGGTGAAGGTGGCGGTGGAAGCGGTGGCTCTGAAGAGAGTTCTGCAATGGTTCTTTACAACACCTTGGTCGGGGATAACACCGCGGTATCCGGCGCAGACTGTTTCGGGATCTTGATTTCTGGAGGATACAATCTCTTCGAAACCTCTTCGGGTTGCACCATCTCGCCTCTTTTGGGCGGACCGGGCGGTGATCTTTTGGATACGGATCCTCTATTGGGGGCTTTGGGCGACAACGGTGGCCCTACTCAAACCAACGGTTTGATGGCTGGGAGCCCTGCCATTGACGCGGCCAATCCCGACGGTTGTGTAGAGCCCGACCCCGAGGCTCCAGATAGTTTAATCGTTCAAGACAATGATCAACGGGGTTTTTTCCGACCCGTGGACGGCTTGGGAGGTGATTTGCCTCGTTGCGACATTGGTGCCTATGAGTTTGGAGCTTTTTCTTTCGACATCACTAAGGACGATGGCATCGATCCTGGCTTGGGCATCGTGGTGGGACAAAACGTAACCTACACTATCACCATTATCAACCAGGGTCCCAGTGAGGCTTTGGCGGTAACTCTGAGCGATCCTTTGCCCAGTCAGGTCGCCTTTGTTTCCTTGGGTACGGTGAGCCAAGGGACTTGTAATCACGACGGGTCTTTGCAGGGAGGAACGGTTTCTTGTGACCTCGGAGACATGACGGTGGGCGAACCCGGTACTGTCACCATTGAAATTGAGGTTCAGTTGTTGGAGGTGCCTCCTGAAAACGAGTTGACTAATACGGCGACGGTCTCCGCTAGTGCGGAAGACTTTCAGGAAGCGCAAAGCCAAATGGCGCAAGTGACGACTTTGGTGGAAGAAATCGAGCCGACTCCATCTCCGAGTCCTAGTCCGCAGCCGACGCCGACCCCAGTTCCAACTCCGGTTCCCACACCGCAGCCGACGCCGACTCCGGTTCCAACGCCAATTCCAACACCAGTTCCAACGCCGCAACCGACCGCGGCCCCGACGCCTTCACCCTCACCGGTTCCTACAGCAGAGCCCACTCCTGAGCCAACGGAGGCTCCTATTCCTACGCCAGAACCAACCGCGGGGCCCGAACCCGAGCCTACGAATCAGCCCAAACCCCCTGTGCCTCCGACTCCAACTTCTGTGCTTTCGGGTGGAGGAGCTTGTAGTTTGGCCTCGGAAACCCAAGGTGATCGAGAAGCATGGGCGGGGGTATTGTGCATGTTGGCCGCTCCCTTATTGCTCCGCAAGCGCATGAGAGGTTTGTTTCGTGCGCGAACTCGTTCTTAGGAATTTCTTTTTTTTCAGGAAGACTTCTCTCAGGATTTTAGGATCTTGAGAGAGGTCCTTTTTGGAGGGAGATTTCTTCTAGTAGGGCGATGCACTCAACCAGTTGAGCTTCTGAATAATAGGCCGTTGTTTTATTGTTCCTGACCCTCGAGTAAAACCAGAGTAGATCCTTAAGAAAAAGTCCTCCTCTCAGGGTTCCCGATTGCCAGCGGAGTTCTCCTTGTTGAAGTCTGACTCGTAGTTGGCGTTGTCTGGGTTTGTCTTTTCGATGTTCTTCGATAAAGCGCAGGTTTCCCTGTTCTTGGGTTTTGAGATCAAGCCGTAGGCAAAAGCCGGTATCATCCAAATCGAATTGGTAGGATTTCAGGCTCGTGGGTCCGAAAAGGTCGACGATTTGGAGAAGTCTGGGCAAGGCCGAAAAAACCATGGGACCCGACCATTGTGGATCGGTTAGTTTTTTTGAGAAGCCTCCTTGAAAGACAAATTCTCCTTCGATCAGTGGCCCGAGGCTTTTGATTTGTGGCTTAAGGTTTTGATGTTCTTCGGAGAGTAAGCCCATGTGTTCGACATGAAGAATTTTTTGTTGAGCTTGGGCGAATGAGTAGAGTTTGCGCGCTTGTGTTTCGGAGAAACACAAGGGGTAATCACAAAGAACATGCTTTTTGGCCAGTAGCGCCGCTAAAACCGAGGTTTCGTGATCCGTGTTCTCTGTGGAAATAGCTACGGCCTCTATTTCAGGATCGGCTAAGACTTCTTCCCAAGAATGGCTAGACTGGGCTGAGTGTCGACTAACTAGAGCACTTAAAAAAAACTCCTTTGGTTGGCTTTGAATGGCTGTGAGCCTAGCCTGCCCCGCAATTCCAAATCCTTTTAATGCGATTTTAATGGGTGGCATAAAAGAAAATCCGTCGCAGTGCTAGGTGCGCTTTTTGGTTTTTTTTCGAGTGGCTTCCGTTTTGGAATACACGTTGAAAGTACCCACTCCTACAGCAATATCTTTGCCTTCATCACGAAACACATGAAATTCGATGACGGCATGGGATCGACCGCGAAATTTAACCTTGGTATCGCAGTAAATTTTTTCCCCCAATTGCACGGGAGAAAGGTAATTGATTTTGAACTCGATGGTTGAACACATCTGCCCGGGTTCTAGTGTGGTAAATACCGAGCATCCCATAGACCAATCCACAAAGGCTGAAATGGCGCCACCATGGGCTGTGCCAGCGGGGGAGATATGTTTTGCGATGATGGTCAGCGAGGTTCTGGCCCAAGCATCTCCATAGGACTCCAATTCATAACCGATGACATCGCCGAAGTTATCATGGTGAGGGAAAAGTTTTCTTAAATGCTCAGGGATCTTGGCCATGCCCACGGCCATAACTGAGGAGGCCGGCATGGGGCAATAGCTCTTTTGGGTACGAAGAACTCCTTTGGGTGGAAGCTTGTTTAAGGTGCCAGAGGAGAAATTCCTTCTCGAATGAGTAGGGCCTCGAAACCATTACCATCAACATCGACGAACATGGGATTGCTAAAGGCAAAGGCCGGAATGCCATGAATAAGTGCTGGATTATTTTCGAGGGTGTCGAGGAAATCTTCGGGGGGTACATCGCGGTTGGCTTCTTTGGTGACAAAGGGAAAGGTGCTTTGCACAGATTTTCCACCGCGGACCACCACCACAATCCAAGTGTCCTCAGAGAAATTGAAATCTTTAGAAAGAACAGCCTTGCGCACTCCGTTGTTTACGGTCTGATTAAGCGCGGCGTCACCATTGCCATTTTTATGGAAGCTGTAAAGTGGGGCCATGAGATATTTGGGTAGATGGCTTTGAGTCACATGGTGAAATTCTTCAGCACTAAGATCTGTGACTCCGCTCATGTCGTCTTTGGCGGGAGTGGGCAGGGTGTTGGCGTAGATTTCAACTTTATCCCAATCAAAATTTTCGATGCTGGAGATTTCTAATTCTAGGGTGACTTGCCCGGTGCCGCTGAGCGTTCCTCCTACGGTGACGCCATCGGGTTGTTGGGCAGATTTCAACTTCGTTTTGAGAATCACTCCATTGGAGACGAAGAGTTTTCCAGCGTTGACATTTTGCGCAAGCTCTTCGGGATCGATTTCAGGATAAGATCCGATGCCGTCGTTGGGATCGATGGAGGAGAGAACGAAGTTTCTGGGAATTCCGATAGGCTCTTTGATTTGCGAGTGAGTATCGCTATCGGCGGTGGCCGAACAGATTTTACCCAAATTTAACAAATTGAAGTAGGTGGGTAGGGAGGTTTCCATCAGATGCTCGAGAATATCTGAGGCGGTACCGATGGTGAGCCCCAATGAAGTAAAATTGATACTGAAGAGCCCGTTAGTTCCCACGGGAAAAGGGGCCATGAAGCCACCTTTTTCATTGGTGTTGGTGGGTAAGCGGTATTTAACGGGATCGGAGTAGGTTGATAAGGGTTCTACTCCCTCAAAGCTTGGGCTGGTTACCAACTCGGCGATGGAAAACTGCCCCAGGGCCTTATCGGTAATGTGAGCGATGGAGAACACCTGGGTGCCTGGATTGGTTTCGTCGACGCCCTTGATGATCTCTTCGATGCTTTGCACTAGATCGTGATCGGGATTGAGGATGTCATCGGAGGGAACGTAGGTGTAGTCGTAGGCTCCGTTGTCGGGGCGATCGGGATTGGGTGTCAAAGGCCAGGTGACCATGTGTCCGTTGGCCAGCGGAGTGATTTCGTCGCCCGGAATGGTCGTGATCCAGTCTTGATATTGCAATTCTTTCAACATGGGCTGCAAATCCGTGACGAATTCGTGATCTGTATTGATGAGGATGTCCAGTCCCTCGGCCATCGAGTTGCGCAAACGATTATCCATTCGAAAGGGACTATCGGGGCTGTTGATGCCATGAACGTGGAAGTCACCGTTGACGTAACCGGTTGTATCGATCACTTTTTCGATGCTGCCATGAACCGATTGAGTATCACCCGCGGCTACAGTGATTCGTTGATGGTCCATGGAGTATTCTGGGCCGCGACTAAAGTAGAGGGTGTATTCGCCAGGTTCGAGGCGAATAGAATCTTCGGAAAGGCGGCGCTGATTTCCTCGGGGAAATAACTCACCCGAGGGATCTAAGTACAGTACATCGACGACTCCGTAGGGGCGTTCTTCGTTACTAATGTCTCGGTATTTTCCGAAATCTTCAGGAAAGCCTGGAGTGTGAATTTCACTAGGATCGAAACCGAGAATAGTGATGCGCACTGGCCCCAAGCTACCATCCACCTCTCCGCTAAGTTTAACAATGCCATACTCGCCGAGTTTGCATTCGATTCCGGAGAAGGTTTGTTGGGTGGCGTCGAGGGACCCTCCGGTACATTTGCCTGAGCGCTTATCTCCGGAGAGAACATAGCCCTCTTTGTAGACTTGGATCTTGTAGACACCCTTGCCAAAAAATTGGTCTAAGGAATCCTTGCCCGAGGGAGCGCTCATGGAAAAGTTTCCTTGCGTGTCAGAGAAGGTCATGGTGACCGGTGCATCGCCTTGCATCGCAATGACTCGGGCCCGGGCCACGGCTTGACCGGAACCATCGGTCACTTTACCGCTGATGTGAATGCGATCGATACCAAGGGCGTTAAAACCTGCCTCCATGACGCTGGCAATATCTCCCGTTCCCACGGCGAAGTAGCGGGTGATTTTGCGCGCACCGGGTTCGACTTTAAAATTAATCTTTGGGTCACTGTTGCCCATGGGTAAGATGTTGAGCAAAGAGCCTTCTCCCAACACCATGGGAGTGACTCCGCTTACGGAGAGCGAGGCTGCTCCGGGCAATTTTCCGTCTTCTCCCATGTATTCGATGGGATTGAAGAAGTAGCCGTAGCTAACATTGACATCGTCTTCGATGGCTTGAAACGCCACGGCGGGGACGTTGTCGATTTGAGCGGCTCGGACGAAGCCGCGCCCTGGAATGAATTGCTCCAAGGCACCCGAGCCGTTGACCCAGTCGCCAACGGGCATAGGAATGGCTTCCGAACCATCGTTTTGGAAACGGGTTTCTAGGGTTACATAATCGCTGTCAGATTTGAGGATATAATCGGTGACCACGGTACGGTTGAGGTCCCTGAGCCCGAGTACATGGTCGAAGGGGTTGAGGCTGTCGTCGAAATTGTCGGAGTAGGAGAGGTCTACTCCTGAAAAAATTCTGGCGAAGGGTACGATGATATTCGTTTGAATGTAGTCGTAAACGTCGATGGCTCCGGTAGCGCGCACCACTACGGGGCCTTGGCTGAAATCTCCGTTGATGATTTCTAGTCTTTGATAATTGGCAGTCCAGGATAGATTAATGAGCGGGTAGACAACCCCAAATTGATCTTGCCCCGGTTCGGAGGCAGGACGAAATCGGTCGGCATCGATGATATTGCCACCGAACATTCCCACGCCAGCGCTACGGTCAGGCTTTTGAACGATGATGCGGATTTTGTCGTTTTGTAACAGGACGTCGCCTCGACGCCCCCGGGTTAACATGCCGCCAAACAGAAATTTTTCATCGTTGACGACACCTGCTCCGCGGAAACTATCGGGGCTGCCGCTGGCGCTGGGACCGAAGACGCCAGCATCGATATTGACGTTACCACCGTCTTGTCCGCCACCGCCTCCGCAAGAGCCTAGCAAGAGACTTAGCGTTAAGGTGCTTAAAATTCGGTATTTTTGTAAACCGCGCCGGGTCAACATAAGCGATTTCCTTCCGACAGGGGACTCTGTCTCCCCAGAGAAGATTCTCGGTAAACCCGGTGGAAAGTTGTGGTTAAAAACGTGCGGACTTATGGCTCAACGCGTTGAAAAATCAGCGATTTAATTTCACGATATTGTTTCCATCGCTGGGGTCGTTACGAGCATAAGAACTCACAAGGGCCACGTCAGTCAGCTGAGACTGAAGCTCATAGCTTTTTTAATTCTTCGAAGCGATTGCAAGGTTTTCTTGCGGAGCTTCATGGGCCTGAAATCGTGTTTTTAATCGGGTGTATTGGTTAAGCCAACTGTCCTTCTAGTTGGGCCCAGCGCTGGTAACAGGTGTTTATTTCTGTTTCGAGGGAGGAAATTTTTTCTGACAGTTCTAAGAGCCGCTTGGAGTTGGTGATGACTTCGGGATTTTCGCTTTCGCTATGTAATGCGGTGAGTTGCGCTTCAAGGTCGGCAATCTTATCTTCCATGCCGTCAAATTCTCTTTGCTCCATGTAGCTTAATTTTTTCTTGGGAGTAGTTTTTTCTGGAGTGTTTTCGGATTTTTTTTCTGGGGGTGGCAATGTTTTTAGTTGGCTATGCCAGTTTTCCCATTGGTCTAGGGAAGCGAAGAGGGTGATGTTGCCAGCTTCGTTGCTGCCTTGGGGGCCGAAGGCGAGGATTTGCGTGGCGACCTCGTTTAAGAAAAAACGATCGTGGGTTACTAAGAGCACGGCTCCAGAAAAATCCGCGAGGCAATCGCGTAGTAGATTGAGGGTGGCGATATCGAGATCGTTGGTGGGTTCGTCTAACACCAAAATATTAGCGGGTCTGAGCATTAATTGAGCGAGTCGCAGCCGGCTTTGTTCGCCGCCGCTTAGCCGACCTACGGGCATTTCCATTTGAGCAGGATTGAACAAAAAACGATCGAGATAGCTTCGGATGTGAATGGGCTGCTCTCGATAGTGTACGTGATCGCCGCTGGGGCAGAGGGTTTTGAGCAACGAGACTTCAGGCTTTAACGATTCTCGATTTTGTTCGAAGAAGGCAAAGCTTAAGTTTTCGGCCCGCTGGATGGATCCCGAATCGGGGGTCTCCTGCCCTAATAAAATTCGCAATAGTGTTGATTTGCCGCAGCCGTTTTCTCCCAGTAAGCCAATGCAACTTTTGGGTGTGATGGTAAGATTGAGATTCGAAAAAAGCGGTTTTCCGCCGATGGATTTGGAGATTCCCTTGGCCTCGATCATTTTTTTAGGACGCCGTTCTTCGGAGGCGAAGTTGAGCGTCATGTCCCGGCTTCGGTTGCGTTCTTGGAGTTGATCCAGTTCTTCGCTGAGCGCTTCTGCCCGCTGAATGCGGGCTTGTTGTTTGGTGCCTCGTGCTTTGGGACCACGGCGCAGCCATTCGGTTTCATTGCGCAAGGTGTTTTTCATGGCCGCTTGGCGTTGGTCCTGAGCCAGGAGCAATTGTTCTTTTGTTTCTAGGTAATCGGCATAACTACCGGTGACGGAGAGAATGCCTTCGGGAAGACGACGATCAATTTCTAAAATACGATTGCTGATCCTCTGTAAAAAAAGTCGATCGTGCGTGATGCAGAGCACCGCGAAGGATGCTCTTGCGAGAAATTGTTCCAGCCATAAAATACTTTCCACGTCCAAGTGGTTGGTGGGTTCGTCGAGCAATAAAAGATCGGGACACTTTGCCAATTCTCGAGCGAGGGCGACACGCTTTTTCCAACCGCCAGAAAGTTGCGCCACGCGAGTTTGGGGTGTGACCCCGCGAGAGCCATCGAGGGAAAGTTTAGAGAGGTATTCTTGCACGGTGGCGTGATGCTCCCAGTCGTGGTCGTCGAAGTCGGGGCCTCGTACCGCCGATTCTACGGTGGCATCGGGTGCAAAATCGGGGACCTGTTCTAAGAATCCCACACGCAAGCCACGGCGGGCGGCGACTTCTCCTGTATCGGGTTGACTCAAACCCGCCAAAATCCGCAACAGAGTGCTTTTTCCGGCACCATTGGGCCCGATTAAGCCGGTGCGCTCTCCTTCGGCGAGGGTAAAACTCAAGTCCCGAAATAAATTCTGGGCACCGTAACTTTTCGAAATTTCTTGAACGCTGAGTAGGATGGACATTTTTTAACCTTATGGATGGACCAAGCCTGGGATGGCAATGCCTCTATAGACGAAACCTAAAAGGGAACGAAAGGGATTAAGGAGCGGGTGAGTTTTTGTCAGCCGCGAAAAATACAAAGTTCTGGTTGTTTGTCCTAGGGATGTCGAGAAAACTCGATGGGGTTAGTGCTTTTGCCTGATGGAAAAACATTATCATAAGGCTAATGATTTCTTTAATTTAAGATGTTCGCTCTACTTTTGTTTG
>DALYDW010000013.1:0-20611 GCA_031972915.1 bacterium | reverse complement strand
TCCACATAAAGGGCTTGGGGATCATGATCGAGTATTTCTTTGGCTTCGCTTGGAGAGATTTGCGGGATGTCCATGGTTGCGCTTCCTTCTTTTTAGGTTTTACTGGTGGGATTCTTGTAGAGAGTTTAGCTGTGTGAGCAAGTTGTTAAGATCAAAAATCTTTTGAGTTTTTACCGTGACGCCAAAGCGTTCTCGGGGGTCGCTCTCAAAATCAAGCGAAAAATTCCCTGCTCCTAGCAGTTTTTCGAAAAAGGACTCAAAGAGGGGACGGGCCTTTGCCAGTGTCTCAGGGGTATTGGGAGCTAAGGCTCGGTCGTTGAGGCAGCATTCGATTTCTTCTAAGGTAAAATGCAAGCGTCCTTGCCAACTTGGGTCGTTTTCTAGTCTTTGGCAGGCTTGCAATGCGGAGCTCAAGGCCTGTGTGAGGCGTTCGGTGTTGCTACCCGCTTGGGGGGCCTTGCGATTGTACCGCAGACCCCAGCGGCCTCCGCTGTTGTCTATGCTGTAGTCGGCCTCTAATCCTATCAAGACCATGCCAGGTCCCTCGGGTACGTGCAGGTAGTCGGCTACATCAATGAGTATTTCGGGAACTTGTTTATTTTGGATCCAGCTCTGAAAGGTTGGATTGAATTGGCCGAAATTTACACCGACGTCGTTTTGGAGAAAGATCTTCACATTGAAGTTTTGCAATTCCATGGGCATTCGTTCCTAGGCGATGACGTTGAATTTGTCGGCATTAAGACGGTTGTTGCAGCTGTGCGTTGCTTCAATAAACAGCTGGGCTTCTTCGATGCTGTGGTGTGCTGATTCTGCAAGAAACGGAGTCTGATTTTTCATTTTTTCGTGAAGGGCAAACAGATAGTGGGCGAATTTTCCGCCGGCGAAAGGGTCGAAGAATTTTTCTGTGTCGTAGAAACGCTTACGAAATTCGACAACGATAGGTTCGGCTAATTCGGGAACGTCGATGAACTCGGTCTTTACCAGGCCTTGGGCTGCGTGCAGCATGGACCAGTAGGCTTTTTCAGCTGCTTCTTGGGACTGACCTTTTTCAAGCAGGACTTGCGCTTCGAAGACCTCTCGTTCGGCTTGACCGAGATGGAAGTCGATGAGCGAAACCACCTCTCCAGCGCATTCGCCGACACCGATATCGCCGGTTGAGTAAACCCGAGAATCACCCCAATCGCTGTAGAAAGAGGGATTTTGTTGGAACTCGGGCGGCTTGGAAAGATCTTCGAGAGTGTTTTTTACCTCTATTTTTCCGATGCGTTGAATGAAATCTTTGAAGAGTTCTCCCTTGTTTCGTTTTTTCAAGTAAAGTCCCGTGAGGCGGTCGACGACCTCGGGAATATTTTTGGAGGGAATGGCCGCGACGGCCATTCCATAAGAACCTCCATTATTTTCCCATTGCCCTCCCAAGACTACTTGGAAGTGGGGAACCATGTAGGCGCCAACCTTGCGTCCAACACCAAAAAAACCCAGATCGGAGAGATGGTGTTGTCCACAACTATTGAAGCAACCGCTGACCTTGATGTGGAGATCTTTGATGGCCTCATCCATTTGATAGGCTTGAGTCGCGAGGCGTTTGCGTAGTTCTCCAGCTAAACCACGACTTGAAGCCACGCCCAACTTACAGGTGTCGGTACCGGGACAAGAAACGACGTCGAGGATATGTCCGGCTTCTGGGCTATGCAGCTGGGTGGTCTTGAGGTCTTGATACAAGGCCGGAAGATCGGCCTTACTGATCCAGCGTAGGCAAAGATTTTGCTCGACGGTGGTGCGTAAGGTATCAGGGCTATAACGTCGTACGATATCGGCTAATCGACGCAATTGCCGAGGGGTGATGTCTCCCAGAGGTAGGGTGATGGTGACGCACACGTAATCGTCTTGTCGTTGGGGACGAATATTGGTTTCTAGCCAACGTTGGTAGGCGGGGTCTTCCGGGGGAGTGGGAAGTTTTCCCGGCGCACGCGTGGCTTGTTCTTGGTTATTGTGCAAATTTTCTAGGTAAGAAGTCCAACGCGGATCTTCTGGAAGCACCTTGCGTTCTTCGAAAACCAATTCGCGAAATTTTTCGATGCCCAGGTCTTTGATTAAAAACTTGATACGGGCACGGCTACGATTTTTTTTCTCTCCCAGTCGTGCGAAGACGCGACAAATGGCCTGGGCCATGGGGAGTAGTTCTTCGACGGGAACGAACTCGCTCAACACCTTGGCGTGATGTGGAACGGCTCCCAAGCCACCTCCCACTACCATTTGGAAACCTCGTTGCTCTTGTCCTTCGTGGTGTCGGAGAACGGCAGTAAGACCCAGATCGTGCATATTGGTCAAACCGCAGGCGTGTTGTGCGCAACCACTAAAGGCCGGCTTGAATTTTCGTCCAAAATCTTGCGTGTCAGGATGTCCCAATAGGAAATAGGTTAGCGCGTGTGCATAGGGGGTGACGTCGAAGGCCTCGTCGGGACAAACGCCACTGTAGGGGCAGGCAGTGATATTGCGCACCGAGTTGCCGCAAGCCTCTCGCGTGGTGATTCCTACAGCGCCAAGGCGACGCATGAGCGAGGGGGTGTCTTCTAGATGAATATAATGAAGTTGGATATCTTGCCGGGTAGTCACATGGGCAATGCCGTCGGAATATTCTTCGGTGAGATCGGCTAAGATTTCAAGCTGATGGGTATTGAGACCCCCGTAGGGAATTTTGATTCGCAACATTCCTGGTGCGTCCCATTGGGTCATGGGGCCCTTGGTGGGTTTTTGCGGATCGTAAGCTAAGGTTTGAGGAGCGATGCCGTCGTGGCGTTGGCCGTTGTCGTAGCGTTGGCCATAACAACCTCGTCTCAGGCGGGTTTCCGCAAAAAGTTTTTCTTCGTACTTTCCAGCGGCTCTAAGTTGCAGCGTGGTCTCGAAGGCGTCGATTTCTTCTGCGAGCTCGGGGGAAATCTTGCCTTCTAGGCGTTTTTTCCATAATTCAGAACTGGCTTTCATGAACGGTTTTCTCCCATAAATCGTCAATCCATCCTCTAAACCCTAGCTTCAGCCGATGGCAACCCTAACTTTAAAAAAGATATTTTATGGGGCTTTCATCGGTTTTTTCAGATTTTACAGGATGCAAAAAATAAAAATAGGCTCGCTTCGAGGTTAACCTTGAAAGCTCGGAGAAAAAAATATGGACAAAAAACTCCCTAAAATCGTTTTTTTGGATTCAACGACCGTGGATTTGGGCGACCTCGACTTGCGGCCTTTGCGGGATCGGGGACAGCTGCTTGCCCTGAAGCAGCGCCATTTTCCGATGACGGCACCAGAAGTCCGCGAGGCCGAGATTGTTATTACTAACAAGGTGGTTTTGGGAGAAGCAGAACTACGGGCCATGCCGAATTTGCGTTTGGTGTGTGTGGCGGCCACGGGGGTCAACAACGTCGATTTGGCCGCAGCCCAAGCTCGGGGCATTGGGGTATGCAATGTGGCGGGGTATTCCACGGATACAGTGGTGGAGCATACCTTGATGTTCTTGCTGACACTCTCCCATCGTTTGATCGAGCATCATGAGGCGGTGCGAGCGGGGCGCTGGGCTCGCTCAGAATGTTTTGCTCTGCTCGATTTTCCTTTTCGTGATTTGCGAGGAAAAACCTTGGGCATTGTTGGCTATGGAAACATCGGTAGGCGCGTGGCCCGAGCTGCTAAGGTTTTGGGGATGAATGTCTTGGTTGCTCGTCTTCCGGGGAGAAAATATACCAAGCCCCAAGATCGTCTCTCTTTGACAGAGCTGTTGCGTTGCAGCGATTTCGTCTCACTTCATTGTCCCCTGACTGAATCTACCCGGAGACTGATTCGAGAAGAAACTTTGCAAAACATCAGGCCCGGAGCGGCTTTGTTAAATTTGGCTCGGGGGCCCTTGGTCGACGAACTCGACGTCATTCAAGCTTTGAAGCAGGGGCGATTGGCAGCCTACGCCACAGACGTGACCGTTTGTGAGCCTTTGTCCGCCCGGCATCCCTTTTTGCAAAAATCCCTAGCCAATAAAGTTTTGCTTACTCCCCACGTGGCCTGGGCTTCCCGAGAGGCGCGACAACGCTTGATCGATGCAATTGCTCAAAATATTGGGGCCTTTCTTTTAGGAAAAAGAAAAAATCGCTTGGTGTAGACAGATCGTGTTGCCTGGGCAGGAGGGGTAGTTAGCTTGGTTTTCTGAGAAGTTTTCCTGTGGAGGTGCGAGGCAAAGTTGAGCAGAACTCAAAAGAGCGAGGAACCTTATAATGGGCCAAGTTTTGTTCTGCGTAAGCCAATAACTCGGAATGCAATTCTTCCGAAGTGAAGCTGTGGGCATCGAGTACAACCCGTGCCGCAAGAAAACTACCCCCGGTTTTGCCTCGTGCTTCGAAAACCATGGCTTCTTCCACTTGAGGGTGGCCTTGTAGCACGCGCTCTACTTCTAACGGAGCGATGCGATAGCCTCCTGCGCTGATTAGGTCGTCATTTCTGCCATGAAAGAAAAAATTTCCCATACTGTCTCGGCTTGCTAGGTCTCCGCTTAAAAACCATTCTCCACGAAAGCATCGGGCTTCTTCTTCGGGTCTGTTGTGATAGCCCAGCATGAGCCCAGGGCAGGAGCGATGGGTGGCGAGAATTCCAACTTCGCCGATGGAGGCTTCGCTGAAATCCTCCCTCAAAATAGTGATTTTTTGTTCCGGGAGGGGACGGCCTGGAGAACCGGGAACAATTTCTTCTCCCACCCTTTGCACTAAATAAACACTGTGCTCAGTCATGCCCAAGCCTTCGTAAATTTCCTTTCCGCTCTGTTCGCAAAATTGTTTCCGTAGTTCAGTATCCAAACTTTCTCCCGCACTATTGCAGAGGCGCACTTTTGCAAAACCCTGGGGATGTTGTGCAAGTGAGGCGCTTAATCGTCGGTAAATCCCGGGAACGCTCATAAACACTGTGACAGCAGCGCGTTGGATGATGAATAAGAGAGCTTCGGAAACGCCTGGGCCCGAATACAACACCGAGGTCAGTCCATGTCGCCAAACATCCAGCATTCCGGCGGTGAGTGCGTAACTCCAATTGAGCGCGCTGGTGTTAAAAACCACATCGCTGGCCTTGAGGTCTTGCCAATAACGAGCGCGGGCATCGTGGGCTTTGATGCTTTGATGGCTGTGGATCACCGCTTTGGGGGTTCCGGTGCTTCCGCTGGTATAGAGCCAATAGGCGGGGTCTTGTGGCAGAACGGGTTTAGGAGAAAATTGAGATGAGGCTCGTTTGATTTTGTCTTGCCACCGAACACATCCCTCAGGAATTTTATCTTGGGGAGTGCTTACCAAAAAAATCTTTTTTAGGGTTGTGGGGCTAGATTGAAGCAGGTTTTCTGGGAGTAAGTCGGGAGTCGTGACTAAGGCCGTGGCTTGGCTGTCTTCTAACAACAGGCGGAGTTCGGATTCTTTTAGCAAAGGGGAGGTGGGAATGGGCACTATGCCAGCGGCCACGGCCCCCAGAAAAGAAATGGGAAACTCGGGCAAGTTGGGAAGCCGCAAGAGGAGTCGTTCTCCGGCATGTAGACCGCACTCGAGCAGAGCGTTGGCCATGCGATGGGTCATGGCGCTGAGGGTTTCGTAACTGATGCGCAAGGGCTTTTGCAGTGAGTGAGATGCGCAATCTTCGGAAAAATAAAGCAGCGCCGTTTTGTGTTTATTGTGTAAGGAAAGGGCGTGTTTGTCGGCACAATCGTAGGCGAGGTTGTGCTGCGGCGATGCCACATTGCCAAACGCTGATTCCAAGTGGACGCTCCTACAAAACAATTTTTTCTTGATACTGGCCGAAGACCTCGCGAAGCGTTTCGCTGATTTCTCCCAAGGTGGTGTAGCATTTCACCGCGTTGAGAATGTGAGGCATGAGATTTTCAGTGCCCTGGGCCGCTTGTTTCAAAGCTTGCCTAGCTTGCTGTACCTTTAAGTTGTCTCGGTTTTGTTTGAGCCGCTCGACTCGCTGACGTTGGTCGATTTCGAGTTGTGGATCCACCCTAAGGATATCTTCTACTGGGGCCTCTTGTTGCTCGAACTTATTGACGCCGACGATGACTAAGTTTCGACTCTCGATGGCTTTTTGATAGAGGTAAGCAGATTCTTGAATTTCTTTTTGTTGAAAGCCCTCTTCGATGGCGTGCACGGCTCCTCCCATGCTGTCGATCTTTTCGATATAAGCTAAGGCCCGAGCCTCGATTTCGTCGGTCAGTTTTTCGATGGCGTAAGATCCCGCCCATGGATCGATGGTATCGGAGATCCCGGTTTCGTAAGCTAGCACCTGCTGAGTGCGTAATGCCAAGGTGGCGGAAGCCTCGGTGGGTAGGGCCAAGGCCTCGTCCCGAGAGTTGGTGTGCAGGCTCTGGGTTCCACCAAAGACGGCGGACATCGCTTGGTAGGCTACTCGAACCACGTTATTGTCGATCTGTTGTGCTTGTAGGGTCGAGCCTCCGGTTTGGGTATGGAAACGCAACATACAGGAGCGATCGGAGGCCTTAAATCGTTTACGCATCAATTTTGCCCAAAGACGCCGGGCCGCTCTAAATTTGGCGACTTCTTCCAAAAAGTTATTATGGGCATTAAAGAAAAAGGAGAGACGTGAGGCAAAATCGTCGACTTGAAGCCCTCGCTCCAAGGCCGCTTGTACGTAGGCTAGGCCGTTGGCCAAAGTAAAAGCTACCTCCTGCACCGCTGTCGATCCGGCTTCGCGGATATGATAACCACTAATGGAAATGGTGTTCCAACGGGGTACGTGGTCTTTGCAAAAGGCAAAGATGTCGGTGATAACGCGCATGGAAGCTTGGGGTGGATAAATGTAGGTTCCCCGAGCGATATATTCTTTGAGTAAATCATTTTGGATGGTGCCGCTGATCTTGTGCGCTGGGACCCCCTGTTTTTCGGCGACGGCCATGTATAGGGCCAAAAGGGTAGAGGCGGTCGAGTTAATGGTCATGGAGGTGGAGACTTGATCCAACGGAATCCCTGAAAAGAGAATCTCCATGTCTTCTAGAGAGTCGATGGCCACGCCCGATTTCCCCACTTCACCGCGAGAGCGGGGATTATCGCTATCTAGACCCATCTGGGTCGGGAGGTCGAAGGCTACAGATAGGCCCGTCCCGCCTTGATCGATCAAGAGGCGGTAGCGTTCGTTGGATTGCTTGGCGTCGCCGAACCCGGCGTACATTCGCATCGTCCAATATCGGCCCCGATAGGCGGTGGATTGTACGCCCCGGGTGAAAGGGAAAGAGCCCGGAAATCCCAATTTTTCTAGGTATTCGGACTGGGCTGTTTCGGGAAAAAAAACTCGATCAAGCTCGATGCCCGACAGGGTCGAGAAGGATTTTTGTCGTTCGGGATTTTTTTCCAAAGTTTTTTGAACCTGGGTCTCCCAGTCGCGTTTCGCTTTTTCAAAAACATCTGTCATGGCGGGGCGTCCTTTATGAAAACCCTAGAGCTAATTCAATGGAATTTCTCTGTTCTCTTGCGATCAAGCTACAAAGGCAGCAATGCCCATGTTAAGCGGCTGCCGAAGGTTGATCGAAATGGGCCAGGGATAAAAATTTTTGGTAACGCTCTTGGATTTCGTTGGGGAGAAGTTGCTGAAGTCGTTCGCAGCTGAAACGCTCCACGTTAAAGCTGGCCATAACCGAACCGTAGATCATGGCCTTTTTTAAATTGGCGAAGGAGGCGTCTCTGGTCTTCGCTAAAAATCCCATGACTCCTCCGGCAAAGGAATCGCCCGCTCCAGTGGGATCCTGGATGTCCTCAAGGGGCAAACCAGGAGCGCTGAAGATTTCTCCTTCGGTGAAGGCTAAGGCTCCGTATTCACCTTGTTTGATGAGCAGAATTTCGGGTCCAAAACTTCGCAATACTCGGCTGGCTTTGACCAGATTGTGTTCTTGGCTTAAGGCACGGGCCTCCGCTTCGTTGATGACTAGCATGCGAATTCGTTTGAGTACTTTGAGTAAATTTTCTCGGGCGCCCTCAATCCAGTAGTTCATGGTGTCGGCGGCGATAAAGGGTTTGCCTTGGAGTTGATCGAGGGTTTTAAGCTGAATTTCGGGATCGATGTTCGCTAAGAATACGAAAGGGCTTTTGCGGAAATTTTCAGGTAGCTGAGGATCGAATTGAGTAAGTACATTGAGTTGGGTTTCTAGGGTATGGGCTGTATTGAAATCGTAGTCATAACGTCCGGTCCAACGAAAGGAACGACCGTCTAAAACTTGCAGGCCCGTTAGGTCAATGTCGCGGGAGCGAAGAAATTGGAGGTGGTTTTGGGGAAAATCCTGACCGACGACCGCTACCAAACCTACTTGGGTATGAAAGGCTGCGGAAACGGCGAAGTGAGTGGCCGAACCTCCCAGACCCTCTTGAATTTTGCCAAAGGGAGTTTCGACGGTATCCAGGGCAACGGTGCCCACCACGGTTAAGGACATGGGACCTCCAAAAAAAACGCGGGCCGTCTCACTCAGACGGCCCTGCAAGATTGATGAAAAACTCGAAGACCTTACTTCGGAAGCTCGGGCTTCTCTACATAGGGATAGGGGTCGCTGTCTAGAGCCTTCATAAAGGCTACGAGTGCGGCTTTTTCTTCGGCACTGAGATTGAGCTTTACTATTCTCGAATCAAGCCAGGGATTGGCTTCACCGCCTTTATCATAAAATTCGACGACTTCTTCCAGGGTAGCTTGGGATCCATCGTGCATATAGGGAGCATGTTTACTGACATCGCGAACGGTCGGGGTTTTAAAGGCCCCTTTATCGGCCTCGACCCGGGTGACTTCATAGCGTCCTAGATCGGGTTTAGGACGATTCATGCCTACGCCTAAATTGTGAAATTGGCTATCGCTGAAGTTGGATCCCACATGGCAGCGGGTACAGTTAGCTTTGCCAAAGAAGAGTTCGCGACCCAGTTTTTCTTGTGCAGTGAGTGCGTTGGCGTCGCCTCCTGATTCGAAGCGATCGTAGCGTGAATTTCCTCCCAATACGGTTCGTTCAAAACTCGCGATGGCCTTGGCGATATTTTCTTTGGAGGGTCCTTCTCCAAAGGCCTGTTGAAAAAGAGGTTGGTAGGCGGGAATATTTTTAATTTTATCGACCACCACTTCGTGATTGGGCATGGCCATTTCCACGGGGTTGATAATGGGACCCAAAGCCTGCTCTTCTAGGTTTTGGGCGCGGCCATCCCAAAATTGCGAGAGCATATAGGTGGCATTAATGACCGTAGGGGCATTGCGGGTTCCGGTTTTAGCTTGGACTCCGGTGGAGACGGGGTGGCCATCGCTCCAACCCAGATTGGGGTTGTGGCAGGTGGCGCAAGACACTGTGTTGTCGACGGAGAGACGTTCGTCAAAATACAGCAGTTTGCCCAGGGCCACCTTCTCGGGGGTGGGAGGATTGTCTTGGGGGAAGTTTAAAAATGGATCCAATCCCAGGGGGACTTTGATAAATGCGGCGCCTTCTGCGGGTTTCCAAGTGTTTTTTATGTCGACTTCGATGGCCTCGGCAACCGGGGTTCCCGTAGCACTGGGAGCAGGGCTGGGCTGGGGCTCGGGGGCTTTTTTACAAGCCCAAGGGGAAAGCACGGTTAGGGTCAGTAAGCCCAAGGTGCCGGTGGAAAACTTTTTTAAACCCGACGAAAAAGCGGACATGACAAATCTCCTTTTAACTTGACCACTTAGGTCAGGGATTCTATCACCGCTTCCGCCAAAGCCCAAAGCCGATTGTGAGGATGCCGTGGGAGGAGGAACCGTGAAAATACTTTTAAATCTTTTGAACCTGGCAACCTTTGTTTTGTTGTGTATCGCCTTGGTGACCGGGATCCACCTAGAGCAAAATATTTCGGGTTTGGGTTCCCATTTGGGGTGGATCTTGGGATCCCTCCTGCTTTGGATGTTTACCCAGATTTTGGCCATGATGTACATGTACCGCATGGAGAAATTCTGTGTGGAGATCGTCGAGAAATTCGAAGGAAAAAAAACTCAAGGGACTGATCCTCAATCCCAACAGCCAGGAAGGTAAGAGCGTTTATGGGTTTCAAGGCTTATCTGTTAATCGTGTTGCATTTGGTTCCCTGGGCCTTGGGAATGGGGGCCTCGTTTTATTTTGCCTTTGTGGCCGTGCCTTTGGCCAATCGTTTTCTTGAAGGAGAAACTCGTCTGCAGTTTTTACGTCGTAACGTGAAATACTACAGTCCATTTTTTTTGTTGATGATGTCCATCGTAGTTGTGACGGGGGCCTGGCGTCTAACCGATTATAAAGTAATTTTGGGCATTCAATATTTTCAGAACGTGGCCGTGGTCTTGGTCATCAAGTTGATTTTATTTCTGACGATCTATTTGATTGCGGCCTACCAGAGCTTTGCCTTGGGTTTGCGCATTACCGGTCAGGGAGAAAAGGCCATGGCCGACCCAGTGGCGGCCGAGTTGGTGGATCGTACTGTGCAAAAGATGCGAGTTTTAGCCTGTGTCAACCTTGTCTTGATGACGGTGACCGTCTTTGTGGGCCTGATCTTGAGCCGTATTCCCTACCAGTCTTAAGAGGCATTGTTAGCGGGCTTGGCCTCTGCCTTTGTTGTAATCTTTGAAGTAGGCGGTTCGATCGTAATTGAGTTGGCGAACGGTTGATTGAATGTGACGCTGAGCCTCTGTATGAAATTCGCGCTGAAAGGTTTCCAGATCTTGTTCGTTCTTGAGATACGAGCGATAAAGTTTGTCGAGCTGGGCTGTTAATTTTTGCGGCAATAGTTTCAGTAGCAAGTCTACTTTTTCAGGATTGTGGATACCATGCCGGGCCGCATATTCTGCTCTCAGTTCTGGAGTGAGGGTGGTTGCTTGATTCGAATAGACGGCGATTTGAGCCTCCCCCCAGGCGATTGCGGCGCTCAGTCGTGCAAAGTCTTTTTTAAACCCCTCAAGTGTGCGGTGTCGCGTCGCAAGCCTTCGATAGAGAAGCGGTAGCAGATTTCTGGCGACTTCTTGATGTCTGAGGAGGGCCTCGGCGGAGAGGTGGGTGGGCCAAGTGTTGGCATTGACTAAGCTGGTTTCGACCCATAGGGAGGCGGCTTCCAAATTTTTTGACAAGGGGGGAATGAAATTGAAGTTGTGTTGACTGTGATAGGCCTCGTTAAAAATAAAAAATTGTAGGGAGGAGAGGGCCTCGATGGCGCTCTTGGGGAGTTTTTGTCTTTGCATTTCGACTGTGCGTCCGATGAACCACCCGTGGATCCATAAGGCTTGGGCCGGGGGCAACTTAGTGTATTCGTCAGCCTGCAAAGGGATTTTTTGAGTCAGGGGAGAGCTGATTAACTTGAACTGAGGGCGCCATAGTTTTCCGATTTCGACGCCTAAGTTACGGGACAAAGCAATCAACTCTGCTTCGGAAACAGGAAAGGGAAGGCCTTGCTGAGTTCGATTGGCATCGACTTGTCTAAGCCAATCGGCCCAGGTCTGCGTGAGTGGGGTGGAATAAAAATTGGGGTCGTCATTTACGCTCCGAAAGCCCTCTTTGAGAGCCGAGAGGGCTTGGGGCCAACGCTCTATGGCTGAGGGTAGACCTCTTCCTGCAGTTCTGCAGTTTTTATAGCGCAACAGGGCGTTAAACTCTTCGGCCGTGAGAGAAAGTTTAAGTAAGCCTTCCGCATCATGAAAACGGGTTTCCAAGCGGATTTGTGCTGCAGGCAATCGTGTGCCGGGTGAGGGAATTTCCCCCCGGAGGGCGGCATTAAACCCCGACATTTGCAAAGAGAGCGCTCGGAGGGTGGCGGGATCTTGATGATCCAGGGCTTGTTTGCAGCGTTTTTGTAGGCTTTCAACGAGATGGCGACGTTCGGAACCGGGCGGGAAATCGTTTTTTAATTGCTCTAAGATCGTCGTGATTTCGTTGAGATCTTTTTGTAGCCCAGCTTTTAAGGTTTCAATGCTTTCCTCTTGAAGGGTTCGCCAGGGAGTTTCCCAATAGGCCTGGGCGGCGATAAGTTCGGGTAGGCGATTTTCTAGCTGGGGTTGAGGGGAAGCGCTCCTGATTTGGCCCTGAGATTTGGGTGTGGGTAAAACTTTGGGTAGAGCCAGGGTTCCGTCGAGTAGTTCGTCGAGTCGATCGGTGCGAGTGGCATAATTGAGAAGGGCCTGAAAGCTTTTGGGGTGCGGAGTGTCGTCTCTGAGATGCTTGCCCCGCAGGGCACCACGGCTCCAAAGGGCGGCGGCAGGTGCGGCGGGATAGGGGATAGTTTCGGAGAGAGCTGGCGTTTTAGGCCATAGCTTTTCTTGACCAGCGGAGTCTGAGTGCGTTGTGCCTAAACGAGTCGTTGGGGCCGTTATGTCTCGGGCAAGACTCCAGTGAAAACCGCACAATTCCAGGTAAATCGTCTGTAGACTGGGTAAATCGATCGCCGAGTCCGATAGGGTGCCAGCGTCGGGTGTTTTTTTTCTGATAACTGCTGTCTTCTTGTTGCGTAGGCTCTGGAGGAATTGCTGAGCCGCTTCTGGATGCGTCAATGGAATAATAAGCTGTTGAGTCGATCTCTCCAATTGCTCGATCTCCAAAAGCAGTTGCTTGGAGTCTTGGCTTTGAGCGAATTCCCAAGCTTGTTTCCACGACTTTGCTTCAGTTTGAAAAAAACGTTGAACGGAGAGGTCTTCGGGTAGGGTTAGGGTTCCATCGAGTAGCTTATCGAGTTGCTGAGTGCGAATCGCATGATGAAATCGCTGGAGAATGTCTTTGGGCAGTGGGGTTTGGTTTTTCAAGGCCCTTCCGTAGACGGCGCCACGACTCCAAAGGGCAGCCACGGGTGAAGCGGGTTGGGAATGGGTATCCTGGGTTCTAAATAGAGAGCTGGAGAGAGCGCCTTTAGGGATTAAAAAGCTTTGCGAAGCATCCAGACTAAAAGCCTCGGTTGGGCTGGGTAGAGAAGAAAAAGATGTTTGAGTGAGTCCCCAGTAAAGGCCGCACAACTCCACATAGATGGCTTGTAAGCCCTGATAATCGCCGATTTCTAAAAGATGTCTGAGTCGCGGCCCGATTTTGGTCGGCATCATTAGATTCGCTGGGGACAGTTTTTCTTGCCAATACCGTGCGTGGTTTTTGGGGGCCTGGGCGTGAATATCCCCTAACAATGCATGTATTTCTGCAACGAGTTCGCGTGTGCTTGGTTCGGCAGTGTATTTTTGAGCGACTTCCCAGGCTTGGTCCCACGATTTGGCCCTGGTTGTGGGGGGAGGTTCTGACGAGCGGCGCGGTTGTTGGGATGAGCCCATGGGGGGAGTTTTATTGCCGTTTGAGGTGCCCATGGCAAAAGCGAGGGGGGGATGCCATGGGCTTAACCATGTTCCGTTGAATTGGCCGATCAAACGACGGCTGTAGAAACGTAAATGTCCCTCTCCTGCAGTTGCCGCTTGGTGGTTTAAAAAGGTTTCAAGTTGTTTCCAAGCTCGAGGGCCGTTTCCTAAAATCTCCCTCATGCCTTTGAAGCTCAGATGCATTTCCAAGCCGGCGTAGAACAGATCTTGATAATTTTGGTAAAAACCTTGCTCCGGAAAGTTTTGCAGCCACGGCACCAACATGGTTCCCCCGATGGCGCTCACTTCGGGGGCAAGTCGGGCTCCGACGCGGCTGAGCATTTGAGCGGAGAACGGGATACGGGTAGCGCTAAAACGGTTCATTTTTTGCTGTAACTGTAGCCCCACGGCTCCCATGACCTTCATGCCCAAGAGCATGCTGGTACCGTGACTCCATTCTTGCCATAGGGTGAGTGGGTGCCAGTCTTGGCTTTTGCCCATTGTTTGGCCCACGATTTTATGGGTGGCGGTGAAGGTAGTGGTTTCGGCTAAAAACCCCAATCCGTAGGCGAGGGATTGGACCCCACGATGGCCTACCCAGTGTTGGATAAGCCCCCGGGGGCGGGTTAGGCCGATCAGACCACCGAGCTTTCCCATGGAGTAAGCCATGGGGGCCAAAGCGGTGGCTGCCAGGGAGTCAGGTTGGCTTATGGCACGTAGTAGGTGGTGGCTGCGCTCTTCGAGTTGGTCGGCGAAAGAATATTTTTTTTGTAAAAGATCTAATTGTCGCTGGGCCTTTTTGCCGATTGCGGAATTGGGATTTTCTTGAACGATTTTCTGAAAGATTTGTTTTGCTTCTTCTTGGGGCCCGGTACCGAATTCGAGGGAGGAGTGATTCTTTAGATGTAGGGCGCGTCGGTATAGGAGCTCTGGTCTTTCAGGTGAGACGGAGTCGGGCTTTGTTGAAGAAAGCGCGGTTGGTGCAGCAGGCTGCAGAGAGAGGCTCTGTGGATTGTAAGATGTTGGGAACAAACCTTATCCTCAAAAAAACAAAAAACTATTGGCCCTTCTGTCGAAGTGGCGCCGGTATTGAGAAGCCCCGGGAGTTTTTCCTCGGGTTTTTCACCGAAATGTTGTTTTGATTTTTATGGAGAAGGCGTTCCTCTTGATTTTCTAAAAGGGGGGCAAAGGCTTTGCCACCCCATTCGATTTATGCTTGAAGTCGGCTTATGCAATTTCCTTCCCCTGAAATCGATGCTTACCTGCAAAATCTCGTCTCTCCCGTTGATGCTCTGTTACAAGAGATGGCGGATTGGGCCCAAAGTCAGAATTTTCCGGCCGTAGGTCCCCTGGTGGGGCGCCTTTTATTTCAATTGGTTAAGTGGGGGGGAGTTCAAAGAATCTTCGAACTCGGCAGTGGTTTTGCGTACAGCGCCCTATGGATGGCTCGAGCCCTGCCTCCTCAGGGGCATATGGTTTGTACCGAGTTTGACCGAGATAAGGCTAGCCTCGGCCTGCAGTTTTTAGAACGGGCTGGTCTGCGAGACAAAGTTGTTTACGAAGTAGGTGATGCCCTAAAAAGTTTAGAAGCTTACCGTGGTCCCTTCGATTTAATTTTTCTCGACCTTAATAAAGAGCAATATTCCCAGGCCTTGGAGTTGGCCTTGCCGCGATTGAAGATAGGAGGACTGCTCGTGGCGGATAATGTTTTGTGGTCTGGGCGTGTGCTCGATGCCTCCGACTCAAGTGCTGCGACAGAAGGAATCCGTCGCTTCACTCGAGAGATTTTTTCTCATCCACAACTATCTTCGAGCATTCTTCCTTTGCGGGATGGCGTGAGCTTGAGTCTGAAACTTTCGTAGGTACACAGTGGTCTTGAGGATTTTGTACTGTAGACGTTAGGTAACTCGATGACAGGGCTTTCCGAAAGGAATAAGCCATGTCCCATGGGCAACGATAAGGTCAAGATGTGAAGCCACCCAGGTCTTGGTTAGTAAGCTCTGCAACGCCTTTGCTACGTCATGTCGCTTATCACTTTTTCTTCGGAAAAAAGAATTTTTTCCCCACGAGTGCTGCTGGTAGACATTCCATTTGGGCAGAGCCTTCGGGATCTTCATGGGCGTACTTGTAGTTTTTTCCATAGGACAAGTTTTTCATAAGACTTGTGGGGGCGTTGCGAAGCTGCAGTGGGGTGGGTAGCGCTCCAGAATGAGAAACCTCGGCCTTGGCATTTTTATAAGCCTGGTAGCTCGAATTGTCCTTGGGTGCGCTGGCCAGATAAAGGGCTGCGTGGGACAGGGGAATCCAACCTTCAGCTAATCCGATGCAGTCGTAAGCCTGCATGGCCGCGACGGCCAAGGGAAGCGCTTGTGGATCGGCAAGGCCGATATCTTCAGAGGCGAAAATCATCATGCGCCGCGCTAAAAATAAAGGGTCCTCTCCGGCTTCGTACATTCTCGCCAAATAATAAACCGTGGCATCGGGGTCGGAAGCACGCATACTTTTAATAAAGGCGCTGATCAAGTTGTAGTGCTCTTCTCCGTTTTTATCATAGCGCAAGGATTTGCTTTGAAGTGCTCTTGATAGGGTCTTTTGGTCTAATATTTTGGTGTTGTCGGGGATTAATTCAGCAGCGATTTCCAAAGAATTGAGCAATTGGATTAAAAATTGCGAGGCCTCATCTTCTATGGCGATGTCGAGGGCCCGAATTCCTCGCTGTAACACTTGTTCCATTTCTTTGTGCCCTAGAGCTTCCAGGGTAAAGACTCGGGCTCGGGAAAGTAAGGGGCCAATGACCTCGAAGGAGGGATTTTCCGTAGTGGCTCCGATGAGGGTGAAGGTGCCGGTTTCCAAATGGGGGAGTAGGGCGTCTTGTTGGGTCTTGTTGAAACGGTGAATTTCATCGACGAACAGGAGGGTTTTTTTGTGATGATATTTAAATTGGTTTTGCGCTTCGGCGACAGCCTCGCGAAGTTCTTTAACTCCGGAAAGCACCGCCGACAGATTGATGAAATGGCTTTGGGTATGATGGGCGATGACTTGGGCCAGGGTGGTTTTACCACTTCCTGGAGGACCCCAAAAAATCAGTGAAGGTAGCCGATCTTTTTCGATCAGGAGGCGCAAGGGGGCCAGGGGCCCAAGCAATTTTTCTTGGCCAAAGACTTCGTCGAGATTTTTTGGGCGCAGGCGTTCAGCGAGTGGGGCTTGTTCTCTCCCGCGGGTGCTTGCGGCGTGTTCGAAAAGATCTGCCATGGGAGACGTCTAACTCGCTTGGCAGAATTTCGGAACGATAAATTGGAATCTAAGACTTTTGGGAGCATGAAAAAATCTCTCCGAGACTTGTGCTAGGTTTTGTGATACCCAGGGCTTCCATGTTGAGTTCCATCCAAATTCAAAATTTCAGCATTATCGAGAAGACCAAGTTGTCTTTTCAAGATGGATTTCATGTCTTGTCTGGAGAAACTGGGGCGGGAAAGAGCTTTTTGTTGCAAGCCATAGCGTTTGCCTTGGGAAGCCGCTTCGATGTTGATTGTCTCCGCCAGGGTGCCGAAGAGGCCGAAGTGACCTTGGTGTTTTCTCAACTTTCTGAGGAAGCACAAAATCTCGCTCGTGCGACGGGTTTGCTCCAAGCACAGGGTCTTGATGTCTCCGAAACTTTAACTCTCTCGCGCAGTCTTCATCGCACGGGACGTTCGCGGGGATTTTTCCAAGGGCAAAGTGTTCCCTTAAAGATTTTGCAAAAGTGGGGCGATTTGCTTCTACACCAGGTGAGCCAGCACGCCGCTCATCAGCTCCGAGAAGAAAGTTTTCTTTTGGGGCTCTTAGATCATTTGGGTCGTCATTCAAAGCTCAAGCGTGGTTACGATATGGCCTTGCGTGATTTTTCCGAAGCCCGACAGTCTTTGGAGGCTTTGCAAAACCGCATTATCGAGTCGCGGCGCCAAGAAGACTTTCTTCGCTTTCAACTAGAAGAATTGCAAAAGGCCGATGTTAAAAACGGCGAAGTCGAAGAGCTTGAAAATAAAAAACAGCGTATGAAAAATCGTGTGCTGTTGGCTCAGCAAACTTTTCAAATTTTGCAGGGGTTGCGGGAGGGTGACGAGGCTCTTTCTGACCGTTTAGGTCGCTTGCTCAGTGTGTTGCAAAAGGCCACAGGTCTCGATGAAGCCTTAACTCCGGTTTACGAAGATCTACACCTCGCTTTAGAAAAAATCGAGCAAACGGCGGATTTTTTTTCCGACTATCAAAGTGATTTGGAGGCCGAACCGGAGGCTTATGAGATCCTCGAAAACCGGTTGGCCCGACTTCATGATTTGCAAAGAAAGTTTCAAACCGATGAGTCGGGTTTAGTGCAACAACGCAATAAACTAGAACGTGATTTGAGCGAGTTGGCCGATTTCGACCAGGTTTTACGCGAGCATCAAGAAAAGCTGGAGGGGGTTTGCTTGGTTTTAATTCGGGAGGCACGACTTTTGAGCGAAGCTCGTCAAAAAGCGGCCCGACTTCTTGAGGAAGCTCTGAAAAAAAACTTACAAGATTTAGCGTTGCCCCATGTGCGTTTAAAGTGGGATCTTCAGGCGAGTGTTGTGCCCGAGGATTTTTCCAATACAGGTGCCGACCGTTTGACCTTATGGATTTCTTTCAATCCAGGAGAGGCCATGCGCCCCTTTCAAGAGGTTATCTCCGGTGGTGAATTGAGTCGCTTGCTATTGGCGCTCTACGAGTTAGTTTATCCCGGGGAACAATACGGGACCTTAATCTTCGACGAGGTAGACTCAGGAGTCGGTGGAGCTGTGGCCGAATTGATTGGGCGTAAGTTGGCCTCTTTGGGTAAGCAAACTCAGGTGTTGTGTGTTACCCATTTGCCGCAGATTGCCAGTCAGGCCCGATGGCACTATCAAGTCGAAAAACAAGTTAAGGCCGGCCGCACCTTTTCGAGCGTTCGTCTTCTTTCTCCAGAAGAACGGGTCCAAGAAGTGGCGAGGATGTTGGGTGGGGTTAGAGTTAGCGAACAGGCGCTCGACCATGCCCGCGAGCTGCTCAAAGGAAGCGCGGCTTAAAACCTTAGATCCGAGCTTATTCGGTCTTACTTCGAAAACTCTTTGCAGGTTTTTCAGCCTCCAGGTAGGGGCCAAACTATGAAGACGCAATGGCGTTCCTCTTTAGAGAGAGCATTGTCTCGTTATTCGTTTCAGGATTTCGAGGCTTATTACGAAAAAAAAATCGAACGGAGTTTTCTCGCTCGGGAAGGAACCTTAGATTCCTCTCAGGAGGCCGTCTCCGAAGGCTTGGGTTTGCGGATTTACAAGGATCGCTGTCGGGTCTACGTTTCTTCCACCGACTTGAGTGATGCTGGCCTAGACGATTTGTGTCGGAGTGCGGCCGAGATGTTGCCCTTGCTCGAGCCCGATCCCGAAGATGGTTTGCCGGTTCCGCCACCTCAGCAAAAGTCTTTGGATTTGCGTGATTGGGATTCTCGCTTGGCACAGGTGTCTTCGGTGCAAAAGGTCCAGTACGCCTTAGAACTAGAGCGGGCGGCTCGTGCGACTCATTCCAAGATCAAGCACGTGCGGTCTGCCGCTTATCACGAGACTCTTCGTGAAATCACTTTATGGAATTCTCATCAAGGAACATGGCAGCACGAGAAAAGTGACTGCTCTCTGTCGCTTTTGGCCGTTGCCGAGCAAAACGGTGAGGCCGAATCGGGTTATGAATTTGCTGTTTCCCCTTTTTTTTCCAAACTGGATCCAGTCCAGGTCGGGACGGCTGCGGCTCGTCGTGCGATTTCGGCTTTGGGAGGCGTGACTCCACAATCACAGAAATTACCCGTTATTTTCGATCCACTGGTTTCGTGTGAGTTTTTAGAGGCATTGGCCCCGAGTTTTCGCGGAGACGAAATTTATAAGGGGCGTAGTAGTTTAGCGGGACGCTTGGGGCAGCGCGTTTACTCTCCCCTCTTAACGGTGGTGGACGACCGCGGACTGCAAGAGGGCGTGGCTTCTCTTCCCTTCGATGGGGAGGGCTATCCGGCCCGCCGTTTACCTCTTGTTGAACAAGGGAAGGTACAAAACTTTTTGATGGATACCTACTACGGAAAAAAAATGGGTACTGTAGGCAACGGTTCTTGTGTGCGTCTGGGGTTTGATCGCCCCCCTTCGGTCGGAACTAGCAATTTGTTCATTGTGTCCGGCGACCTTTCCGATGAAGCCATTTTTGCGCAGTTTCCCCAGGCCCTCTGGGTTACCGAGGTGATGGGAATGCACGCCATTGATGCTATTAGCGGGGATTTTTCTGTGGGGGTGCAGGGTTTTGAAATCCATCGGGGAGAGGTCGGTCGCCCCGTTAAAAAGATGGCCTTGGCCGGAAACTTGCATAGACTTTTTGATGATATTTTGGCTGTGGGCAGCCACCAGCGTTTTTATTTCTCGGTGGGAGCTCCCACTTTGGCCTTCGCCGAATTAAGTTTAAGCGGTGCAGCTTAATTTTTTCTTTACGCCCCGGTGGAGGGGCACAATATAATTTTTTCCCTCGAGGATTTTGGGTGAATAAAAAGTACTAGTGGATTTTGTAAACTCGGATTGAGTATTGGCTTAGAAATAAATTTTGGTTTTGGGAAAACAGCCTACGATGAAGATCGAATCTTACGGAATGTCAAATGTGGGGATGAAGCGTCTGCAAAACGAGGACTCCTACCTCATTAACGACGAGTTAAATCTCTATATGGTGGCCGATGGAATGGGGGGACATTTAGGGGGTGAGTTCGCCTCCAAATTAGCGGTAACCACTGTCGAAGAAGTCATCGATAAATTACGCAACGACCCTGAAGTGACTCAAATCAAAGGGGTCAATACGGCAGGATCTACTCCGGGTGACCACTTGCGCCACGCGGTCAAAGAAGCGGGCCGACGCATTCACCACCAAGCTCTGTTCGACGAAGAGTTGCGCGGTATGGGGACAACAGTGGTGGCGGTCTTGGCGGCGAAAGATAAAATTTACTTAGCCAATGTGGGAGATTCTCGGGCTTATTTAATTCGTGAAGGTAAGATTCAGCAAATTACAGAAGATCATTCCTTTGTTAGTGAGCAGGTCCGCGCCGGGGTTATTTCTGCTGCCGATGCCCGCAGCCATAAATTAAAAAACATCATCACGCGTTCTGTGGGTTATCAAGAAGACGTTGATATCGACATCACCCATCTTAAGCCTCAGTCCGGAGACCGTATTTTAATGTGCTCTGATGGGCTGTCCAATCTGGTTGAAGATCCTGACATAGAAAAATCCGTTATTAATCATGATCTTAAAGAATCTTGTGAAGAATTGATCCGAAAAGCCA
>DALYDW010000012.1:7100-23438 GCA_031972915.1 bacterium | reverse complement strand
GGCGTTTGTATCGATACACTTCAAAATTGTCAACTAGCAGTTTCTTAAGAAACTGAAATTTAATCTCCTGATTGTATCTCAAGAGGATAGCGCCGACGGATTTCGCGGATGAATTGGAGAATATAGTTGATGCCTGATCCCCAAGTGACCAGTAAGGCCAACATCAAAACCCACCAACCGAATTGTTGTAGGCCTGAAATGGGAATCATCAAGGCGGAGAGCGCTATGTTTTGCAGTAATGTTTTGTTTTTTCCCCAACGATCTGCAGGAATCACCAAATCTTCCGTAGTGGCAATACCCCTCAACGCAGTTATGGAAAACTCTCTAGCTAAAAACAATACCACTATCCAAGCCGGCAAAATTTTTAAAGGAATCAGCATGATCATCACCGTTAAGATCATGAGTTTATCGGCTAAAGGATCGAAGTATTTACCAAAGGCAGAATTAATCTGATATTTTCGGGCAAAGTAACCGTCGATGAGATCGCTAACCCCGGCGATGATGAAAATAAAGGCGGCGCTCAGACCCAATAGCAGGTTATCTCTTGTCGGGTCTGCTTTGCCTTCTATTTTGGCAAGTAACACCATCACCAGGGGTATAAGAACAATTCGCCCCAAGGTGAGATAATTGGGAAGGTTGAAATACTCTTTTTTCTTCGACGATTTTAAACCCACAGTAGGTTGGGTTTAGCTTAAGCTCTTCAGGAAATTCCAGTAGAAAGACTTCAGTGAGGCAAAAAGTATAAAATTTATCGAGTGCACTTCAGTTGGTTTGTGAACGCTTGACAGCGCCTAGTTTTCAAGGGCTATGAAGGGATATGTCTTCTGCTCCTTATGATTTTCTAGTGTTGGGTACGGGAATTGCGGGTTTAGTTTTTAGTCTTAGGGTGGCCCAACATGGCAAGGTCGCTATTCTGACTAAAAAAAGTAGCGTAGAGTCCAACACCAATTATGCCCAGGGAGGAATCGCCTCTGTTGTTTCACCCGAAGATGATCTTGAATTTCATATTCGAGACACCATGGAAGCGGGCGCAGGCCTATGCCACGAAGAAATCGTCCGCCGTGTGATTCAAGGGGGGCCACAAGCCATCGAAGATCTCATTCGTTTTGGTGTGGAGTTCAGTCGTAACGAACAAGGCTCTTTCGATTTGGGCATGGAAGGTGGACATAGCCAGCGTCGTGTGCTCCATGCGGGAGATCTCACGGGAAGACAAATTGAGAAAGCACTATTAGACGCAGTCAAAGCCCATCCCAACATCCATTTGCTAGAACACCATTTTGCAGTTGATCTACTGACGACTCGACAATGTGGTGTGGAAGAAAATCAGCCTAATCGTTGTTTGGGGGCCCGAGTTCTTCAAACCCAATCGGGGGAGATTAAAAATTTTTTTTCTAAGACGACGATTCTCTGCACAGGGGGAGCTGGTAAAGTATACCTCTATACTAGCAATCCCGATATTGCTACGGGTGATGGTATTGCCATGGCATGGCGCGCCAGAGCAGCTGTAGCCAATTTAGAGTTTGTTCAGTTTCACCCCACTTGTCTTTATCATCCTGAAGCAAAAAACTTTCTGCTTTCTGAGGCCTTGCGTGGTGAAGGTGGGCTTTTGCGTTTAAAAAATGGCGAAAGCTTTATGGAAAAATACGACCCTCGTTGCGAACTCGCTCCTCGGGATATCGTGGCTCGTGCAATCGATTTTGAATTGAAAAAGCGCGGGGAGGATTACGTACTATTGGATATGAGCCATATCCCAGCGTCTTATCTTGAAGAACGTTTTCCCAACCTATTGCGTACGGTTAAGGACTTTGGTTTTGACATGACTCGGCAACCCATCCCGGTAGTTCCCGCTGCTCATTATATGTGCGGTGGAGTTGTGGTGAATTCAAATGGTGAGACCGGAATCCATAATTTGTTTGCATGTGGTGAAGTCGCTTTTACCGGCTTTCATGGTGGAAATCGTTTAGCGAGTAATTCTTTGTTGGAAGCTGTGGTTTATGCCAACTCGGCCGCTCAGATTGCTGTGGACCGCTTGGAAGCCCCCTTCCCTTCTTTGACTGAGTTTTCTTCTGAGAACTCGGGAGACGCGGAAGATCTCGATGAAGCCGTGGTCATTAAGCAAAATTGGGATGAGATTCGAGCGATGATGTGGAATTATGTAGGGATTGTCCGTAGCACCAAACGCTTAAACCGCGCTAAAAAACGTATTCAGTTATTTTTAGAAGAGATTCAAGAATACTATCAAGGATTCAAATTAAGCGCCGATCTCCTAGAGCTTCGTAACTTAGCCTGTGTTGCCGATTTAGTAATCCGATGTGCCCTATGGAGAAAAGAGAGTCGCGGCTTGCACTATAATTTGGATTTTCCTTCACCCTCCGAAATGTACCGACGCGATACTGTTCTTGAGTCTTGAATTTTTCACGGTTTTTTCTTTTTCAAAGAGTTAGCCTCAAGGCCTCTTTTGGGTTTAAAGGGGCTTTTATCTTTTAAATTGAAGATGGCTGTGACCAGCCACGCTATTGAGTTTGAGCGTCATGTCACGATTCGCAGGACTGAGCTCTAGAGAAGAAAATAACACTCGATAGGTTCGATGCCATTTGTCGACGTAGGGGTAAAAGCGAGCCTGAAAAGAAGTCAGAGGAATTTCTTCTACAAGAATTGGATGAAGATTTTTTTGACCGACTTGCAGAGTGAGTTCCCACAAGGAAAATTTATCTCCCAAATCTTTTAAACTTTGAGGCTTGGCATAGAGTGCCACCATGAATTCTATCTGCCCGGGCTTGGGGATTATTTTTTCTTTCAATTCTCGAGCGTAACCCTCTTGCCCATTGGGATAAAACTTAAGCCAATAAGTTTCGAAGGCCGAAATGAATTCGGGAGAATGGTAAGTAGCAATCCATTTAAACCGTGTATCTAAATCTTGTAGGCTATAAACCGAACCGCTTCGTGTGTACTCTCTCAGAACCTTGCCATAGGGGTTAGAAAGAGCCAAAAGATCTGAGGCGAGTGTTCGGGGAGGAGTTAAAAAATTCAAGCACACGAACAGGGCAACCAGAAAAAATTTCACCATGAAAACCCCATTGGAGACTCGCTAGTGTCGCAATTGAAGAGTCGACTCTGTATTGTTTCAAACGATAAGTTCTGACTTTCGGAACAAGCTTACAACTTGAACCCCTTCAGACTCCAGATTTTCTTTTCCACCCTCTTCTCGGTCGACTAATACCGCATAGCCTACAACCACTAGTCCGGCAGCTTGCACCCGGTGAGCTGCTCGGAGTAAAGATCCACCGGTGGTAATGACGTCTTCCACCAAGACAACACGCATTCCTGGCCTGAGGTGAGACGCTCCTTCGATCCAACTTTGAGTTCCATGACCTTTCGCTTCTTTGCGAACGATGAACATTTTGTGAGGAAACCCTCTCGAGTAACCCGCCAGACCTACCGACGTAATAATAGGGTCGGCTCCAAGGGTAGGTCCACCTACCGCTTCCGCTTGGGGAAAGTGATCTCGAATCTTTTCCCAAAGCAATTGTCCCACCAAGGCAGCACCTTCGGGATGCAAGGTGGTTTGTTTACCATCGAAATAGAAGTCGCTCTCTCGACCTGAAGAGAGGCGTATTCTTCGCTTTTGATAGGAGTGCTTCAGGATAATCGATTTAAGTGTTTCTCTACGAATGTCCATTGAATTTAACCTTTTTTTTCAGCCATTGAACGACATCTTGAAAGACTTTTTCTTTACCAAGTTCGTTGAGAGTTTCGTGAAAGAGCCCCGGGTAAATTTTTATCTCTTTGTCAGAGCTAGCAAGATTGGAAAAGAAATCTTCACTGGCAGCACAAGAGGTGATTCGATCTGCATCTCCGTGAAAAATCAAGCAAGGTGTTTTGATGCGTTTTGCGAGAAAAGGAACTTTTTCTAGGTTTGCCAATAATTGAGCTCCCAAACGCAAAGTAATTTTCTTTTGCACCAAAGGGTCTTGATCGTATTTTAAAACTTCCTCGGGATCATGACTTAAATATTGCGAGGAAATATCTCCAGGGATCGTCAGCTTAGGAAATAAAAGGGAAAACCACTGTCCTAAGGTTTTTTTGATCCAAGGCAATTCTAAGGCAAGTTGTATATTGGGCGAAGAAAGGATAGCTCCATGAACTTGTCTAACATGATGAGCTAGATAGTTGATGGTAACTTGTCCTCCAAAAGAGTGGCCGAGTAAAAATAGTTTCTGTTTTTTTTCTGTTTTTTTAACTTCTTTAATAAATAAAGAAAGATCTTCAACGAAGTCTTCAAATCGATCTATGAAGACCCTAGGCCCTGGGGTTTTTCCATGACCTCTTTGATCGTAGGCATAGGCACTAAAACCATGCTTCGTAAGAAATTCAGCGAAGGCATTGTAGCGACCTGAGTGTTCTCCAAGCCCATGGACCAGAATCAAGATTCCCTGGGGATTCCTAACATGCCAACTTCTCAAAAAAACGCTCTGTTGATTGCTCAGTGTAAAAAAATTTTCTTTATAGTTGTGAGTCTTCATTAAATCTCCCCTATTGCGGAGAGGGAGAGCCAGCCCTCTTGGCCAGAGTCTAAGCGGACAAGCCCATAGTCCCCTTGTTTTTTTCTAAGCATAATGTCGGTCCCCTCCCTTATTTTTTCGACTACTGTGGCTTGGGCACTAGGGAGCTTAAGCAGTGCAGCTTGATCCTGCAGAACTACTCCGTTCTGGCTTCCATAAATAAGATGAGCTTGGAAAAGTAATTGAGGAACGGCGTAAAGGCAAATCAGCATCGGAAAAACGAGTAGGCTACGTCGTTTTGAGAAGGGATGAATTCCAAATACAATTAATAGGGCGAATAAAAAACTACCTAGAGCGCTAAAAAAAAAGCTTTCACGAAAATTTAAAGCAACTCGGTAATAAGAAATCTTTGAGTAAAGAAATAAACTAGAAAGCCTCTGAGAGGGCTCAATTTTCAGGGTGGCGTCGATGTATTTCAAATTATGTCGAATCGTAGGACTTCTGGGACTCCATAGCATAGCTTTTAGAAAATAAAGCCTAGCCTCCCCTCCTTCTCCCTGTTTCCAAAAAGCAGATCCTAGATTTTGAAACAAAGCGCCGTTTCGATATCCAAGAGAGATGAGATCTTGCCAATGACGAATAGCGCGTGGATAGTCACCCGATTGGTAAGCTTCTTGTGCCTCTTGTGCAAGCTGTGACGGTGTAGTGGCATTGACCTGAAAGACACCCAAACAACAGAGGGTAAAAACCAAGACAAAAAAATGGTTTCGCTTCATAGAGTCTTCTCCACTTCTCGGAGCAATTCCAAAATCTCTGCCTTGAGTTCTTTCTCGGGAGGGAATGTGTCTCCCATACCTCCGTATTTCCATAGATCAAATTGTTCCAACCAGTAGACCATTCTACGAACCGTTTGGGCTGGAATTTTTTGAGTTTCGAGAAGTTTTTCTACCTCTGAAGGAGTCAACGCAGACCCCTTGATTGAAAAATGGTGCGAAAGATAATCACGAAGAATTTGAGTTAGACGGTTATAGTCTAATTGACCTTGTATCGTTAAAGGCTGATTCAAGGCTTGCCGCGCCTCTTTAAATGCTCGGCTACGTTTTTTATCTTCTGAAATATTTTTTTCACGAGAACGGCGGCGTTTTTTCCAGAGAGTCCAGAAGAAAGCCAGTGGTGCTGAAATGAGGCCAAACCCCCATACTATTTTCTCATAAAGAGTAAGAACTTCATTTTTTAACAAAAATTGGGGAGCTTGAATTTCAGTTAAACCAAGGGATTGTTCTTTTTGAACCAGATCCTTTGTGTCTGGTGAAGCATTGGCGGTGACTAATTTTTCTGAAGTCCCACTTCCTAAAATATTGATCTGTTGAGGGGCTGGAGAAAGAGGGAGATAACGTCCGCTTTGGGGATCGAAATAACTCAGCTGAAACAAGGGAACCTCGGTTTTTCCAGGTTTTTCAGCAACCCAAGCTTGAGGAAACACTTTCTTTCCCGAAAGGCCCGTTAAGGATTTTTCTAAATTAAGGCGCGGTTTTCCCGGATAAACTTTGAAGAATTCATTTCTCCCCATGTCGGGGACTTTTGCCTCGTTGAGATTACCCTTCCCTTGAATTTCGATTTCAACATCAAGCGTATCTCCTAAGTTTAATTGTTTAGGAGTGACTCGGGTATTCATTTCAAATTGACCCACAAGGCCACTGAAATCTTCTGGAGCAGGAGGCAATGCCCGAATTTTGAGTGCGATACTAGGAGATCGAAAGGTTTTTTGCTCCAAACGTGTGGGACGAGACAAACCCATGAAGAAAGGATCGTTAGAAAAAGCTCTGGGGACAAAAATGGGGACATCCCCCCTGACCTGAGCTTCTCCCGTTTTTAAATCACCCGCCTTGTTGGCGAATAATGCGATACGCCATTCGTTGACTGCATAGTGTTTTCCCCGAATATCAACTTCGTAGCGCCGTTCTTTTACCAGTTCTTCGGAAATGAAATCTTTGAAGTTAGGGAGTTCTAATTGGGCATTGGCTACGGAAACCGACGAGTAGAGCCTGAAGGTATAAATGATTTGTTCGCCGACGTAAGCTTCTTTTTTGTCTGTTTCTGCCGTGAGAAAGGTATCTTCTCGCGTGTCGGCCGAGACAAGATTTTCTGTGGCAGTAGAGGGTTGTGCTTGAGGAGACGCGGGTACTTGTCGATCGGAGGGAATCGCTTGATACGTGAGAGGCTTCTGCTCGTTGAGCACGGTAACTTTGATCGGGGGAGAACTATAGGCTCTTCCCTCAATATGAACGGTTACCGGGCCCAAAATAAATTGTCCAGCTTGGGTGGGTTTGAGAACATATTCCATCATTTTGGTAACGGCCATCTGTCCGTCTTCTTGAATTTCGACGGTGCTACCCCCGGATTGACGCAGAACTTCAAAATTACCACGGTTGGGAATTTCAGGCTGGGTCATGGCCGCTCCGCCACGAATGGTAATTTGCAGGGTCAATGTGTCTTCGATATTTAAAGTATTACGATCGACCTGAACCTCGATGGAAGGGGTCTCGGCCCAAAGGTAGGGGATATGAAAATAAATTAGGGCCATTGTTAACAAGGCCCATTGGAAATTTTTTTTTCCCATGGTGTGCTTGACTATGTCAGTGTTTACTTAATTTCCAGAGCTTCTTTTTTACCAGTCCTTCTCTGGAGTTCGTGATCTTCCCAAAGCCCGTCGAATTTGTTCTTGGCGGATTTCGCTAGCTTGATCTTCCACCATTTCTAGCCATTTCATAGTTTCTTTCAAGTCTTCAGGAATTTCAGTTTTTTCCTCCTCAGCTTTACCTTGAGAATTATTTTGCGAAGATTGAGGCTGTTTTCCCGAAGCGCTGAGTTTACCCGAAAGATCTTTTGGGCTTTCTATATCTCCCCTTGAAAGCGAATTTCCCGATGTTTGGGAGGGGTTAGATTTGCCTTGATTTTGGCCTGGAGCGGTCTTTTTGTCCTTTTGTTGGGCATCTTCCTTGGATGGGGTGTTGGAAGTTTCCGCAGGTGCGTTTTGTGGAGAGGCTGAATTTGAGATTTCTTGTTTGGAAGAAGCAGAACCTTCTTTAGCATCAGAGGCAGATTGGGAGTTTTTATCGTTTTCTTTTTGTTGGTCTTCTTTAGTTTCTTTCTGGTCTGATTGTGAAGAATTCTCTTGCGAGGATGAAGTTGTTTGAGAACTTTGGGGCGATTTTTCTTCTGATGAGGCTTCTTGTGAGGGAGACTTTGCTATTGGATCTTTTTGAGAGGAGGCAGACGAATCCTGTTTTGAAGACTCCCCTTGTCCTTTTGCTTCGGAATTCTTGCTATCTTTTTGTCCTTCGTTTCCCGACTGTTGGGGTTTACCTTGCTGTCCTGAGCCTTCCCCCTTTTCTTCTCCTTCTCCTTGTTGGGATGGTGGAGGAGAGTTTTGGGGTTTTTCTTCGAGTTTACGTTTTACAAATTCATAGTTAAGTTTGGCTTCTTCATCTTGGGGTGAAAGCTTAAGAGCCTCCTCGTAAGCCTGTAACGCTCGAGGAAGATCCTCCAAGCGGTAGTAAGTATTTCCCAAATTATAGAAGGCCCTTTCTTTCAATTGAGAATCCGAAGTGGATAAAGCTGCGGAGAAACTTGCTACAGCCTCAGAAAACTTTCCCTGACGGTATTGGGCTGCTCCCAGATTATAGAAGTCTTCAGCTTCTGGATCGGAGTTGATAACTTGTTCAAAATTTTTTTCTGCCTCAGGATAGTTTTGTTGTTGGTAGGAAGATCTACCTTGATAATTTTTCCACCAGTCCAAGGGGCTCGCTGCCCAAGTTGACCCAGAGCCTAAAAAGATCCAGACAAAGGCCAAAAATACGTTGTAAAAAGGAATCTTGTCATTTTTCATGACGGAGAATCCTCACGGGTATTAAAGTTTTTATTTTGAGTTTTTTTAGGACGTCCCGGAGCGATTAATGCATCTGCCGCAAGAAGAAAGAGTGCAATACTCAGAGGCCAATAGAAACGACTTTCCCAAACCTTTTTATGGGTAACTTGCAATTCGTTGGGATCCATAACTCCACGTATCCCTTTTAGATAAAGGGCTTTTAAATCTTCATCCCCTCTTACTGCTCTGGCATAGGCGCCTTCGGTTCTTAGAGATAAATCTTTTAGGCTATCCTCCTTCAGCTTGGATACAACCATTTCTCCTTCAAGATTTTTTTTGAATCCTCCAGAAGCTTCGGGAATGGGGGCGCCTTCGAGGGTTCCCATTCCCAGGGAAAAAACTCGAATTTTATTTTTTTGTAATTCTCGAATGACGTTTTCTAAACGTTCGCTATGATCTTCGCCATCGCTTAATATCAAAATTGCTTTGGCCTGATCTTTATCCTGAGGGAGACTTTTTATAGCCAAAGTGAGCGCTCCTGCTAGGTCGGTACCGGCAACAGGAATCGTAGTCGTAGTTAATTCTTCGATGTAACGTTTTAAAGTCCCATAGTCAGAGGTTAATGGAGAAAGCAAAAAGCTTCTCCCGGCAAAAGCCACTAAGCCTACTCGATCTCCACGCAACATGGGCAGAAGGTCTTGTAATTTGTAGCGGGCTCTTGCCATTCGGGACGGCTTGATGTCCTCCGCTAACATGGAATCAGATACATCGACGGCAACGATGAGATGGATACCTCGGGTTCTGACCTCTTCTTCTCGCGTTCCCCATTGAGGTTCCATGAGCGCGAGAACTAAAAAAATAAGAGCTAAGCTTTGGAGAATCGCTTTGGAGCGATGTCGAAATGGAGAGTTTCCAGGGAGAAGCCGATTGCGCAAGTGAAGGTCAGCAAAACCATCCCAGTTTTTTTTTCTCTTCCAGGCACTCCAAAATTTCAAAGCTAAAAATAGAGGCAAAAGCGCAAAAAGAAAGCCCCACTCTGCGTGATGGAAGCGCATTAAGCTAACCCCCTAAGCCAGGTACTGGACAGAAGATTAGAAGTTACCAGAAAAAATAAAGCAAGAGCAGTGGGGTAATAGTAGAGCTCTTCAAAAATTTCGTAGTTTTTAACCTCTATTTTAGTTTTTTCGAGTTTTCCTATCTCTTCATAAATGTCGCTAAGTTTTTTGGTGTCGGCGGCATAGAAATAATTTCCCCCCGTAATTTTTGCGATTTTTTCCAGTGTTTCTAGATCCATATCTAAATCGACGTAGACCAGGCGGACCCCAAACATACCTTTTTGTGGAAAGGGAACAGGCCCTTGAGTGCCAATACCAATTGTATAAACTTTGATTCCCAAACTTTTGGCTAACTCGGCTGCCTTTTCAGGGCTGATCTTACCTGCGTTGTTGCGCCCATCGGTGAGCAGTATGACTACTTTTGATTTACCCGGCGAATCTTTGAGTCGCTTGACACTAAGTGCCAAACCATCCCCAATCGCGGTACCTTCACCTGCAATTCCTACTTCTACGTGATTGAGCAATTGAATCAGAACGTCATGATCTAAAGTGAGTGGGCTCTGGGTGTAAGCGGTATCTCCAAAGATTACCATGCCAACCCTATCTCCCTGTTGTTTTTCAATAAATTCTTTAACCACCTTTTTGACGACACTCAATCGGTTGACAGCATCGTTCCCTAAGCGAAAGTCCATCGCCGCCATACTGCCCGAGGCATCGATTGCTAACATGATGTCAATACCTTCACTGTCTATGACGGTTTCTTTGTAGTTCCACTGGGGTCTTGAAGCTCCCAATGTGCCCAACACCATGGCTCCCAACAGGAGCAAGAAGGGTAAGCGATAAAAAAAAGCGTCCCAGGATCCCTTTAAGGAATTCATTCTTTGAGTTAAGGGAAAGTTCAGATTGAGACGTTTTTCTAATTTTTGACGTCGCCAATAAAATAACATGGGAAGGATTAATCCAAGTAGCATCCAAGGATAGGCTAAGCGAAACATTAGGATATCCTTCCTTCGGTAAGGGAATCAGGAGCTCGAGCCGAAAATTCGGGAAGAGTCTTTGCGGCTCTTCTTCTGGCCAAAGCCGTAATTAACAAACGACAACTCTTTACGCTGCGGACAATTTCCTCTTTTTTTGGAATGAAGCGAGCAAACTTCGCCATATCAGCTAAGTCGAGCATCCAAAAGGCCTCTCGAATTTCCTCCTGAGTAAGATCAGGACATTCTCTCAGCAGGGGTTTCAACTCCTCTAGAGTGGCCTCTTCGGCGGCAATACAAAGTTCTCGTTCCAAAAAATGTCGAAAAATTTCGGAAAGGGAGAAGAAGAAGGGACGAATTTGGGAGGGATCGCTCAATGGACGTTCCGCCAGAGAATCGAGATTTTTTAAGGCTTCTTCCAAAGGGGTAATCAAGATTTTTTTTCTGGGGCGCTGGAGCCTTCGGTGTTGAAACCATTTCCACAGCAGAAAGCATATTACTAGAAAGATCCCAATCCCCAAGGAGATCCATAGCCAACCTAGACTCCACAGGTTTATTTCCTTCAGATCAAGGATGTCTTGCATTCCAGAGACTTGGGGGGCCGGAGTCGCCATGTTTATGTAGCCTTATTGACGTTTTTCACGAAGCCTGAAAAATCTTAGGAGAGGTTCCATGTAATCGGCGCTTTGGTCGATAAGTACCGCGTCGGCTCCGGCATGACGAAAGATTTTGCGTGGTTTTTCCAAGATTTCTCTAGCGAGTTGAGCGTAGTTTTTTTGAAAAGACTTTCGGGAGGTATCCACCCAAAACTCAAGCCCGGTTTCTGGATCTTGCAAACGTAAAAAACCAAGTGGTGGAAGCTGCCACTCCGCGGGATCAAAAAGCTGAATGCCCACCACATCGTGACGTTGCTTGGCTATACTGAGGGCTTTTTCATAACCTTCGTCTAAAAAATCGGAGATCAAAAATGCAATGCAATGTCGATGCATGGTGCGCCCCAGATACTCCATGGCACTCTTGATATTTGTTTTTTTTCCTTCAGGTTCGAAGGTCAAAATTTCTTGAATGACACGATAAACATGGCCCCTGCCCTTTTGGGCAGGCAAGTACTTTTCTACATGATCTGTGAACATCATGAGGCCTACTTTATCATTGCTTTTAACGGCTGCGTACGCCAAAACTGCCGCTACTTCGGCTGCGGTCTCTCTTTTAAATCGAGAGCGGGTTCCAAAATTGAGCGTCGCCGAACAATCGACCATAATCATGACATTCATTTCTCGTTCTTCTCGGTAGACCTTAACAAAAGGTCTACCCAAACGTGCGGTCACATTCCAGTCGATGGTTCGGACTTCATCCCCAGGCTGGTATTCCCTTACCTCCTCAAATTCCATGCCTCGACCACGAAAAGCGCTTTCGTATTCTCCCGAAAAAATCTCATTAGCCAAATAATTGGTTTTCAGTTGAATCGTTTTAATTTTTTTGAGGATTTCTGGTGCTAGCATTACGAATCCCTCAAGGAAGGTTTAGGGGACTTCTACTTGATCGAGAATACGACGCAGAATTTCGTCAGAGTTTAATTCTTCTGCTTCTGCCATGTAAGTGAGCAAGATACGATGGCGCAACACATCCGGTGCCATGGTCTTTACATCTTGTGGAGTCACAAAGGCTCTTCCCTCAAGAAAGGCCCTACACCGGGCGACCAAGTTTAAGTTGATGGTACCACGAGGCGAAGAACCGAATTGAATGTAGCGTTTTAATTCTTGATCTAGGGATCCGGGATCTCGGGTCGCGATCACGATACGTACGATGTAATCCTTGATCTTGGGATCAATATAAACTTTGGAGATGAGCTCCTGAATTTTTTTAAGTTGGTGAGCATCGACCAAAGAATTCACCTGTTCCATGGATTCTCGAAAGGCCCGGTCCATGATCATCAGCTCTTCTTGAGGGGAGGGATAATCCACATTGAGCTTAAGCATAAAGCGATCCACCTGAGCTTCCGGTAAGGGATAAGTTCCCTCTTGCTCGATGGGATTTTGGGTCGCCAGAACGACAAAGGGAGATTCCAGCGGAAAAGTCTCATTGCCGATGGTGACCTGACGCTCTTGCATGGCCTCGAGCAAGGCGCTTTGTACCTTGGCCGGCGCTCGGTTGATCTCGTCGGCTAGAATGACATTGGCAAAGATGGGGCCTTTTTTTATGGAGAACTCTTGAGTTTTAGGAGAGTAAATTTGCGTTCCGATCAGGTCAGCGGGAAGTAAATCGGGAGTGAATTGCATTCGACGAAATTGGATATTCAGCACTTTGGCCAAGGCCTTGACCGCCGTCGTTTTGGCCAAACCAGGGACACCCTCAACCAAAATATGACCTTCGAGCAACAGGCCCATCATGAGCCGTTCCATTAAGTAACGTTGCCCAACGACAACCTTACCCGCCTCTTCGAGCATAGAAGAAATCAAAGGTTGAAAAGCTTTTACCTGTTCGAGAGTTTCCTGCATGTCTCTTTGCATAAATAGGGACCCTTTAACGCAATTGAAGAACTAAACGCCGTGATAGAAAAATGGGTTTAGTTCTCACTCAGGTATTTACCAGAAACGACGGGACTTTTTAGAACTCTTCGATTTTTTGGTAAAGGAACTTTCTTCTTTCTTTTTTTCCACAAAATTCTTCAAGCCCATGGAGGCACCCAAAGAGCTTAAAAGATCTTTCTGTTCTTGGTTAAGATTTTTAGGAATCTCAACCCAAATCTGTACGAGAAAATCTCCACGAGCTTTTCCTTGGGGAGAAGGCATCCCAAGACCAGGAATTCTCAGAACCTCTCCTGTCTGAATGCCTGGTGGTAGGGTTAGGGTCTCGGGCCCTTTTGGGGTTTCTACCTGCCAAGACCCACCCAGCGCAGCGAGCACCATGGGGATTTTTTCCTGAACCAATACTTCTTGATCTTGCCTGTGGTAGCGCGGATCTTGCTCAAGATGAATAACCACATACAGATCTCCGGGCCTCCCCCCTTGACGACCGCCCTCTCCCTCTTCCCTCAAACAGAGCTGCATACCGTGGTCGATACCTGCGGGGATTTTAACTTTGAGAGTTTTTCGGCTTCGAACCATGCCCTTGCCGCGACACTCCTCACAAGGGTGTTTAATCAGCCGTCCCTCTCCACGACAAGTTGGGCAAGGGCTGGAGAGAGTAAAAAAACCCTGGGATTGCAATAATTGGCCGGTTCCGTTGCAATGATGACAAACCTCGGGCTTTGTGCCTTGAGGGTATCCTAAGCCTTCACAATCTGGACAGGATTCCTGGCGGTCTATTTCAATCTTCTTTTCTACCCCCTCGTAGGCTTCAAAAAAATTCAATTGCAAGTCGTAGCGTAAATCTCTCCCATGCCTAGCTCCATCGGAACGTCGCCTTCTTCCCCCTCCCCCCATGCCGAAAAAATCTTCAAAAATATCCCCGAAATGGTTAAAAATATCTCCCACGTCAGAATAACCATGATGTAAACCACCTCGATCTAAACCCTCATGTCCAAAACGATCGTAGATACTTCGTTTTTCAGTATCGCTGAGCACCTCATAGGCCTCGGAAGCCTCCTTGAATTTTTCTTCGGCCTCCTGGCTGGGGTTTCTGTCAGGATGATATTGCAGAGCCTTTTTACGATAAGCGGTCTTAATTTCTTGTGCGGAAACGGTTCGCTCTATTTCGAGAATTTCGTAGTAACAGCGCTTCACTTTTAGAGTTCCAATCGGTAAAAATCAAAAATTGGGGATAAAAATTGTCGGGAAAACCCGGGGAGTGTAGATAATGCCTTCCATGAATTTGTCAACACGGACCTCATCGGGGTCGAAAAACTCTTTGAGTTCTCTTTCCGATTTTTTTTGGAATGCTCTTCCTCAAGCCTCAGAAACAAGTCGGTGGATACATACCCAACAATGGGAGATTTTTTACACCCATGGTTTTGTGGATATCCCTAAAGTTTCCCTAGAAAAATGGCGGAGTTTATTAAAAAACTTCTCTCCAGCGGAAGAAAATTGGTTTCTTTTAGAGCAGAGGCATTTGCCTATGCTGACTCCCTTACTTTGCACAGGACCCGTTAAACGTCCCTTTGACCCCCATCGGCTAAAATCCGATCACTATCCACTGACATGGTACCGAGAAATGTATCAAAGGGTTTTGAGATTTGAGACCACCCTTAAATTGGCCCAGTGGGAAAAAATTTTAGAGGAATTAAGTAAGAGGTTTTCAAACGCTGGCACCTTACCTCTTTCAGAGGAAGTCAAAGCATATCTTCAAGCTCTGCTATCGGCCCATCCTTCTCCGTTGCGACAATTGGAGGTTTGGGTTCATCATGGACCTCCCGAAATTTTTTCTTCGCTTTCTTCTCTAAGGGGAGCCCATCCCGTTGTCTCTACTGTTCATCAAACCTCGGAGAAGGGACTTTCAACTGCATTGGTAGACCGTTTTGAATTAGCTCCTGAGGCTCCCCGGCGAATGCGGGACATTGAGAAGGCATATTACGAGGCAAGGCCAATAGGCGGTTCTGGCTCTCCCATAGATGACCAAGAAACGTTGGATTTTCTTGATGAACTAGAACAACTTGGAGATCCCGAAGATAGCGAACTTCCGTAAGAAATTACCCCCCACATCTTGACACTGTTTCAAACAGACTTATATCGCCCCAAGTGATTGGATTGGATAAGCTTTAAACCTCTGAATAACCTAACGACAAAGGAATGGGCTCATGGCAAAAAAAGGTAATAAAATTATCGGCATCGATTTAGGAACCACCAATAGTTGTGTTGCGGTCATGGAAGGGGGAGAACCTAAGGTCATCCCCAATCAAGAAGGTAACCGCACTACACCTTCCGTGGTGGCCTTTACCAAAGATGGAGAAATTCTCGTAGGCCAAGTCGCCAAACGTCAGGCTATTACCAATCCGGAAAATACCATTTATTCTATCAAGCGTTTCATGGGACGACGTTTCAACGAGGTTCCCGAAGAAATTAAAATGGTTCCTTACCGGGTTAAAGAAGCCAACAACCAGGACGTTGCAGTAGAGTGCCACGGAAAAAATTACGCTCCCCCCGAAATCTCTGCCATGATTCTCAAAAAATTAAAACAGGCGGCAGAAGATTATTTGGGGCATACCGTGACTGAGGCGGTTATTACGGTTCCTGCCTACTTTAACGATGCTCAGCGTCAGGCCACCAAGGACGCAGGGCGCATTGCTGGCCTAGACGTCAAGCGTATCGTCAACGAGCCTACAGCTGCTGCCTTGGCCTATGGTTTAGACAAAAAGAAGAACGAGTTAATCGCCGTCTACGATTTCGGTGGTGGTACGTTTGACATTTCCATACTCGAGGTTGGGGAAAACGTCGTTGAAGTTATTTCTACCAACGGTGATACCCATCTGGGTGGTGACAATATCGATCAACGCTTAATCGATTACCTGATTGAAGAGTTTAAAAAAGATCAAGGAATCGATGTTAGCAAAGATCGAATGGTCCTACAGCGTCTTAAAGAAGCCGCCGAAAAAGCCAAAATCGAGCTTTCGAGCGCAATGGAAACGGAGATCAACCTCCCCTTCCTTACCGCCGACCAAAGTGGCCCGAAGCATATGAACATCAAATTGACTCGGGCCAAATTTGAGTCTCTTTGTGAAGACCTCTTTTTGCGTAGCTTTGATCCCGTAAAAAAGGCTCTACAGGACGCTGGAAAAAAGGCCTCAGATATAGATGAAATTGTTTTGGTGGGTGGAACGACTCGTATCCCTCGGATTCAAGAAGAAGTAAAAAAATTCTTCGGTAAAGATCCTCACAAAGGAGTTAATCCCGATGAGGTGGTCGCCGCTGGAGCCGCAGTTCAAGCGGGTGTTCTTTCAGGGGATGTTAAAGACGTTCTCCTGCTAGATGTCACTCCCCTTTCTCTGGGAATTGAGACCATGG
>DALYDW010000012.1:0-7090 GCA_031972915.1 bacterium | reverse complement strand
TACTCGAAAATCTCAAATTTTCAGCACGGCCTCAGATAGCCAAACGAGTGTAGAAATTCACGTACTTCAGGGGGAGCGTGAAATGGCTCGAGACAACCGGACCCTCGGCAAATTTGTTCTCGACGGAATTCCTGCGGCTCCTCGGGGTGTTCCCCAGGTCGAAGTAACCTTCGATATCGATGCCAACGGAATTGTCAATGTTTCTGCCGTAGATAAGGCTACCAACAAGAAACAGCATATCACCATAACCTCCTCTAGCGGCCTTAACGAAGACGATATTCAGCGCATGGTGAAGGATGGAGAGGCTAATGCCGAAGAAGATAAGCGCAGACGTTCGGAAATCGAGCTTCGTAATCAGGCGGATGCCCTACTTTATAGTACAGAAAAAACACTTAAAGAAAATCGTGAAAAATTAGATGCAGACCTAGTTAAAGATCTAGATTCAGCTCTTTCGGATTTAAAAAAATCCATCGAAGAAAATCAGAACTCTGCCTTGCAAGGGCAAATCGAGCGACTGACTCAGCTGTCTCATAAAATGGCCGAGGCTCTTTATAAAAGTGCCGAATCCAATGCGGCCTCTGGTGGAAGCACGCCAGGACAAGAGCAGTCCACCTCTTCGGAGAAAAAAGACGACGATGTCGTCGATGCAGAATTTGAAGAGGCAAAAGACGAATAGAAACCTTGCTTTCGCCGATTAGACCCCTTTGATAAGCTTGCTTCTACTTTGAGTGATATCGAGTAGGAGCAAGCTTTTTTTGTTTTAAAGGTAAATAAATTTTATAGAGAAAGGTGCCTTTGCAAGAATTTAAAAAACCTTGGCAGTCTATCTTCCTCAAGGTATTCCTGTAGAGGTTTATCATGCGCGCTGCTTTAGCTTATATTTTGTCCACGCTTTTGGCTCTGCTCTTAATTTGGGGGGTTTTACGCCTTGGTAATCGCTTGTCGGCTTCTCCTGCTCTACAAAAAGATTGGGTAGCGTCTTTTACTGAAATTGCACCCGGCTGTAAAATTCCCCTTGAACCTGTCTTTCATACCCTTCAAATGCGTTTAGACCAGTCAGGTGAAAGCATCGTCTGGAAAGAAAATGACCCCCATACCCACCGTCAAAACGAGTCTCTTTTGCATTTACAAGGTAAAATTAACCGAGATGGGGCCTTTAATTTATTTGGAGTGCTGAATGATCCTCAATACGAAGAGTCTTGCGGTGCGATCGATGTTTCGTGGAGGGGTCAAAAGACAAAAGAAACTCTTCGAGGGCAAGTTCAATTTATTTCTGAGCAGTGTGTCTTATGCCCTGAAGGAACAACCTGGATCGCCAGCCCTAAGCTTCACACCGAAAGTCTTGGGTTATCCCATTGATGAATTTATCTTGTCGATAAACATGATTTATTATGCCTGATCTTTTTCACAGTCCCATTGCCCTACTTTTGCTTCAAGCGGTTATTATCATTCCCTTTGCCCGTTTATTGGGCACTATTTTTTCAAAAATTAACCAGCCCCTGGTCATCGGGGAAATCATTGCAGGCCTGCTGTTAGGCCCAAGTTTTTTAGGTTGGATAGCCCCCCCAGTTTACCACTTTATCTTTCCTGAGAACTCCTTGCAGGGCTTAAATTTACTAAGTCAGGTAGGTTTGATCTTTTTCATGTTCCTCGTAGGTTTGGAGTTTAACCCGCAACTCCTCAAAGGACGTGGCCAGGCTGCTTTAGCTACAAGTCACGCCAGCATCGTTTTTCCCTTTCTTCTAGGTACGATTCTCGCTCTGTATTTTTATCCGAAGCTCTCAAACAATAATGTTAGCTTTACATCCTTCGCATTGTTTCTTGGCTCTTCCATGAGTGTTACTGCCTTTCCTGTACTAGCGCGAATTCTGACCGAAAGAAATTTGGTCAAAAGTAAAATGGGGACCTTGGCGCTTACCTGTGGGGCGGTAGATGACATCACAGCGTGGATCATTTTAGCTTTTGTTATTTCTATTGTGAGATCCAATGTGGGCGTAGAGTTTCTCACTATTTTGTTTTCCACTGTGCTTTACATCGCTGTGATGTTTTTTCTTTTAAGGCCCTTGCTCGAAAAGTTTGAGCGGCGTTACAGCACTCGTGAGGGCCTCTCACAAAATGCAGTCGCCATGGTATTGCTCATGTTGTTGCTCTCCGCTTTGGTCACCGAGTTGATCGGTATCCATGCTTTGTTTGGGGCCTTTTTTCTTGGGGCCGTAATGCCAAACAAAACATCTTTTGTAAGAAACTTAACCGAAAAAATTGAAGACATCGCTGTACTTTTCTTGTTGCCTCTATTTTTTGCCTCCACAGGACTAAAAACCCAGATAGGCTTACTCGACTCTCTGGAGATTTGGCTTTGGACGGGATTGATTATCGCCGTAGCCTGTTTAGGTAAATTTGGTGGAAGCTTCATAGTATCTCGATTGACAGGACTCTCCTGGAGAGAGTCCGCAGCCGTCGGTATTTTAATGAATACCCGTGGATTGATGGAGTTGATCATTCTCAATATAGGTTTAGAAATCGGGGTACTCTCCCCGCTCATGTTCACCATGTTGGTATTAATGGCCATCGTCACTACTTTTATGACGACACCCTTGTTGGCTTGGGTTTTTCCGAGCGAGTATGGAATTTCTCAGACCTTTGAGCCCGAACCCGCCTCAGTCCCACGTCCTTTTACAATCTTATTGCCCATTGCCTTTTCCCATTCGGCTTCAGGGCTCATGAAGGTCGCTTCTGCCATTGCAGGTTCTTCAAAGGCGGTTCGTTTCTATGCCCTACATTTATTACATGCCAGCGAAAGGCCCTCTAGCTATGTCAAGGGACAGTCTCTGCTATCGTCGGAAGGAAGTCCCCTCGACTTAGTCTTGGCCACGGCCAAGACTCTGGGAAGAGAGGTTAGACCTTTAACTTTTTATAGCCATGATCCTGTTGAAGAAATTATCGATGTTGCCAGAGCTAAATCAGCGAACATAATTTTAATGGGGTGGCACAAGCCTTTGCTGGGGGGAGCTATTTTGGGGGGGACAGTTCGCAAAGTGATGGACGAATCCACCTCAACTGTAGCCGTATTTATTGATCGAGGACTTAAAAAGTTTGAAAGAATTTTGATTCCTATTGTGAATAGTTCTCACGATGCCGCAGCTATTGAGTTAGTAAAACGCATTTCTCTATTTCAGCATTCTGAAGTCACCTTGCTTCACCTTTTATCGCCAAACCAGGGTGAAAAAGAGGAAAACAAGGGTGAGTCGAAAAGTAAAAATCAAACTCAGGTTTTTTCAGAACCTGAGTTTAAAGATCGCGTTATTTTTCAAACCCGTTACCACTCGTCTCCTATCGATGCGGTTTTGGAAGAATCTGCCAAAGATTACGACTTGGTCGTGCTTGGGGTATCTGAGGAATTTCAATTAGAAAAAAGAGTCTTCGGTTTAAAATCTGAAAAAATTGCAGAAGAATGCCCCACCTCAATGCTCATTGTTAACCAAGGTGGCTGAAAGCCATAATTTAACAACTATCCTGCTAAGAGAAGAGGCAATGTTGAAAAGCTACTTGTTCTCAGCCATTTTTCGATTAGCTTCTAAAGTTTCGATGAGCCCCATTTTCCATTCTCCTGATTCTTGATAGACCTCAAAGTCGACCAGGTTGCTCCCTACGCTAACTTGAACGGTTGCCAACCCAGAAACATTTTTTAAAGTTTTGAACTTAGCCTGAGAGGAAACCTGAGATATCTTGGAAGTATTCTTAAAAGACCGCCAAAAGCCTTCTTGAATAGAGGGATGGTTTTCTTCAAAAAGTTCCTCAATAATTTGGGGAGAGCTTTCAGCTTCTTCGGCGACCATCCGGACGATTTCTTTTTGACTGTACAGGCTTAATAATTTCCAACCCTCGTCAAACTTTTCTTCAGCCACTGCAGAAAAAAAATTAGCCACGACGCTTTCGGGTTGAGCTTCTTTTTCCAATCCCTGGGAAAAGGATTTCCACAACTGAGGAGAGGGAGTTGCAGTATTTTCAATAACCTCGGTGTCGGCCTCCCTATCGTCTTCTTGTTCATGGAGCACAATGGTGTGAGTTCGAGAGTCGATCGTATAAGCCCCAACTTTGTCTAAAAGATTTTGACCTAGCAAAAGCTGTCCTTCGACATCACTGATGCTAGCTGGAACATTGCGCAAAGTACGGTTGCCGATTTGGATAGCTCGGATTAATACTCGCGAGCTTTCTTTTCGGGTTCCGTCTGCGAGAACGTAAACTTTACTTGGAAGAAAATCATCCTGGTTTAAAGTACCCGTACGCACCAAGGTGGCGACCACGTCTGCAGGTAAATTCATTTCGGCCGACCCTGTATCCAGAATAAAGTCTAAGGTGATGACCCCATTCAAACGGACCGGTAATTCGTAGACGCCACCTTTTTTTTCAACAGAGATCGATTCCGAGAATCCTTGAGCAGGAAGAAAGAACCCAAAGAGTAAAAGAAAAAAACCAAGTAGAATATTTCCCACATTGACCTCTCTTTCCTAGGAATTATCCAAAAAGGGAGAAGGCGTGGAAAGTACTTTTAAAGTGAATTACTTTCTCTTGATCTAAGTCCTGATTATTCCAAGGGGAGGAAATCTCCTGGAACACTTCTAGCATCGCTTGTAATTTGCCCTGTCTGACGGTGGGTGCGAATTTCAAAGAAGCGACTTTGGATTCTCGGATCTCCTCCACAATGAGAGCTTTGTTTCTCTTTTATAACCCAACCATATGATTCTTGTGAGTTTTTCTCCTCAAAATCTAGACATTCCCTAGGTAGCTCACTAAGTTGGTAGTGCTGAACAGCGCGTAGAGTTAAATCGAAAGCCTTACTTTGAGTGAGTTGATCAACCTTGCCCTGACACCCACCCAAGAGAGCTCCAAAAACAAATAATCCCACTGGTTTTAAAGTCTTCATGAAAATTTCCTGTTCTGCAAAACCGTAATTTTTCTGCATTTTGGTGCAGAAGTAAGGGACGAACCCAATTCTATGGGCCAAGACATATTCAAAAAAGAGATTCTGGGCAACCGAGCATAATCAAAAGGAAAAATTCATTGTCAAAGAGTCAAGGCCTAAGCTATGGCCCCATCCATCATCGCGGATGCGCGGTATTAGTCGACTCCAACACGGGGTCATGAGGAGGGTGCTCACCTTGAATTCCTTGAAAAAAGCTTTTTCTACCTCCATTGCCCAGAAGTACCTTGTGGGGATCACGGGTTTTTTTCTAATTTTGTTCGTCTTAGGGCATTTGGCTGGCAATCTCCTTCTTTATGTAGGACTGGATGTTTATAACAGCTATGCCCACTCCCTGCATAAAAACCAGTCTTTGCTTTACGTCGTTGAATTGATTTTGCTGACTCTCTTTGTTTTGCACGTTTCTATGGCCGTTCGTGTCAGTCGCAAAAATAGACAGGCTCGTCCCCAAGATTACGCCATGCGGCAGTCAAAACAAGGACGAACTTCGATGGCGCCCTCCAATGTGATGCTGATTTCCGGAAGTGTTGTTTTAGGCTTTATTTTACTCCACTTGTCTGACCTTCGTTTTAATCTCAGGCATCCTGTTGCCCCGGGGGCTGAACCTGCTACCCATACTTTGCTAGTATTACAGGATCCTATTTCAGCTACGGTGTACTTCTTCGGTAGTCTTTTGCTGGGGTGGCATCTCTGGCACGCCTTTGAAAGTATGTTCCAAACCTATGGTTTGAATCATCCCTACTACACCCCAAAAATTAGAAAGTTAGGCATTATTTTAGCTGTAGCCTTGGGCTTGGGTTTTGCTTCCTTTCCCGTTTATGGAATTCTGCTTCGATTGGGAGTCTTGTCATGATGTTAGATGGAAAGATACCAGAAGGGCCTTTGTCCGACCAATGGGACCAACGTAAGGGACAACTCAAGTTGGTGGGGCCAACTAACCGTCGTAAGCACAGCGTCATCGTTGTTGGAACGGGTCTTGCTGGTGCTTCGGCGGCAGCCAGTTTAGGGGAAGCCAATTATAAGGTAAAAGCCTTTTGCTTTCAGGATAGCCCCCGACGTGCTCACAGTATTGCAGCCCAAGGGGGTATTAATGCGGCCAAGAACTATCAAAACGACAACGATAGTACCTTTAGGCTTTTTTACGACACCCTTAAAGGTGGAGATTTTCGTAGTCGTGAATCTAACGTTTGGCGTTTAGCTCAAGTAAGCGCCAACATTATCGATCAGTGTGTGGCCCAGGGAGTACCTTTTGCTCGAGAGTATGGTGGTACCCTGGCCAATCGCACCTTCGGCGGAGTTTTAGTCAGTCGAACCTTTTATGCTAAAGGACAAACCGGGCAACAGCTCTTATTAGGGGCTTACTCCAGTCTTATGCGGCAAGTAAGTCGAGGGACCGTTGCTTTACATGCCCGCCAAGAAATGGTGGATTTAGTGGTGGTCGACGGCCGGGCTCGGGGCATTATCACTCGCGATTTAGTGACCGGGGCCTATCAAGCTCATGTCGCCGAATGCGTCCTTTTGTGTACCGGTGGCTATAGTAACGCATTTTATCTTTCAACCAACGCCAAGGGTTGTAATGTAACGGCAACTTGGCGGGCCCATAAAAAGGGAGCCTATTTTTCCAATCCCTGTTTTACCCAGATTCACCCGACCTGCATTCCTCAATCGGGCGATTACCAATCTAAACTCACCTTAATGAGTGAGTCTTTGCGAAATGATGGGCGTGTTTGGGTTCCGAAAAATCCTGGAGATAAACGTTCTCCTGATAAAATTCCTGAGGAGGATCGAGACTATTACTTAGAGAGAAAATATCCGACCTATGGAAACATGGTCCCCAGGGATGTGGCTTCTCGAAATGCCAAGGAAGTGTGTGATCAAGGAAAAGGTGTTGGACAGACCGGTCAATCTGTTTATCTCGATTTTAGGGATGCCATTAAACGAGATGGGGTTGAAAGCATCCGGCAGAGGTACGGCAATCTTTTTGAAATGTATGAGAAGATTACTGATGAAAATCCTTACCAAGTCCCTATGCGTATGTACCCGGCTCCACACTACACCATGGGTGGTCTTTGGGTCGACTATAACCTTATGAGTAAAGTGCCGGGTTTG
>DALYDW010000011.1:10068-23473 GCA_031972915.1 bacterium | reverse complement strand
CAACGTTCCACCAACCCCTGCTCACTCGCCAAGCTCAAAGTAGAACTCCAGACAGGCTCATCCCACGCAAAAATCTTTGCCATCGCTTCGCTAGGTAAGTGGACCTGACTTAAGGCCATGAGACCGAATAACTGCCGAGCGCCCTCTTCCCAAGTTGCCAAAGGGTGAAAGCCCTTAGCAAGGCCCAACCCCTGTTGAAGGCGAGTTGCCTCAATGCGCCACCGTCCCTCCTGCCCTTGCAGCAAACCGCTTCTCTTCCAAGATCTCAAACAAGAAACCGCCGCCCCCAGACCTGAACGACACTGGAGATAAAAATCCTTCGCCGAGAGTTCAGAATTTATTTCTAGGGATCTTAGCACCCTGTCCGCGGCATTTTCGTCCCAACTCGCCATCGATACACATTTCCACTGAGGGTCACGACGCGCCCATTCGAGATCCTCGCCAAACACAAGGACATGGGTATAGGCGTGCCCTTCTAACCAAGCTAAGCAGGGACCTTGATCGGCCTCATCCACAATTAAAAAAGTTGGTTCTTGGACAGAGAGCACGTCCTCGCCCCAGGCATGAAAAAGCTCGCTTCCCCGCATCAAACGCACCCGCTTTTGATTGCGCTAAAAAACTCTTCCCGCTGCCACGGGGACCATAAAAGGCCCAACGCTGACCCTGCCGCAAAATTTTACGAAACTGTCTCGTCCCATGAACTTCGTCAAAGAGCTGCGCTCCATCGGAGGCAGGAGGAGGCAAAAGCACCCCCTCCAAGGCCGACCCCGCCAGCTGCACCAAAACCGCCAAGGCCTCCCTAGGTCGTTGAAAGCGTTCTTGAGTAGAATACGCCAAAAGCCGCCTGACAAATTGGACCAACTCGGAAGAAGCAGCGACAAAAGGTGGAAGCGGCGGGGGATTGCTCCGCTGCTGCTGTAAAAGCGCGTGAGGAGATTCTGCCGTAAAAGGAAGACGTTTCGCTAAGGCACCATACAACAAAACACCCACAGCGTAGAGATCGCAAGCGCTGTTTCCCCGGGATAGCTTATCCCACTCTGGAGCACTGTAAGGAGGAGTCCCCGAAAATTTCTTGACCGCTCCCCCCATGCTCTCAAACCAAGCAATGCGGCCAAAGTCGGTGACCTTGAGAGAAAAACCCTGCCCCACCTCATCAAAACTTAAAAAAATATTTTCCGGTTTGAGATTAAGATGAAAGACGTTCTTGGCCTCCAAGGCATCTAAAGCACTTAGCAGGGCAGCGGTGGCTCGCAACACCCGAGACAAATCCGCCTGAGCCAAGGCCTGAAACCAGGTCTGCCCCTTTTCAAAATCTCGAATCCAAAAGACCTCTTCCCCCTGATAGCCGTAATCTAAAACCGGAGACAAATAGGGATGAGAAAAACGCGATAAAGCAGAACAGTCTACCTCGATAAGATCGAGCCATTCGCGAGAAAGCGTGGCTTGAATCCGCCGCTGTACCCGCTGCCTCCCCCCACGGCCACGGTCGCTCACCAAGTAAGTCGTCTCCCAAGGAGAGTTTCCCAAAACCCGAAGCACAGGATAGGCCGCATTCTCTTGAGCGCTGGACTCCGGCGTCTCCACAGCCGAGGCGGCAACTTCGGAAGATTCTGTCCAAGGCAGTCCCTCGAGCAAATTTTTATCGTTTTCGTCCATCGCCTCTGCAGCGTTTCATAAAGGCTAGTTAGATTCAACCGATAGATTGCCCCCTCCAAGACAACTCATAACGCTTGAAAAAATTATTTCATCCCCTTAAGGAGTCCTAGGCTTGAGTCTAGAGGATCCATTGAAACTCAAAATACTCGAAGCTCGGTTTGAAAAAATTTAACCTAAGAAAAATCGTCGTGGGGCCAAAACCTCAAAACTGCTCCACAAAATAGTGAAACCTGTAGCGAGGAAGTCTTAACCCTTCGACCGGTCGTAATAAGGAAAGTTCATGATCCAACCCGAAGAAATTCAAAAGCGCATCGAGGCCGCCCTTCCCGGGGCCGAGGTCGCTGTGCAAGACCTCACCGGAACCCGAGACCACTTTCAAGTGCTGGTGGTCAGTGAAAGTTTCGTAGGCAAGACCATGATTCAACAGCATCAAATGATTTATCAAGCCCTGGGCGATGCCATGAAAGAAGCCATTCACGCCCTGTCCGTCAAAACATTCACCCCCGAACAGTGGAAAAACCACTAAGTTTTTTTTGCAAGACAAAGAACTCTCGGTTTATTTTACAGCACTTTTGTTAAAAAAATTTCCTGCATCTTTAAAAACTCAATTAAGAAAGACCTATTCTCATGACCCCCATCGAACAAAAAATTCATCAAGCCATTTCAGAGAATTCCATTTTAATTTTCATGAAGGGAACCCCAGAATTTCCCCAATGTGGCTTCTCCGCCGCCGTCGTCGATGTGTTCAATCAGTTGGGAAAAACCTACACGACGGTCAATGTTTTAGAAGATCCAGAAGTTCGCGAAGGCATTAAGGCCTTCTCCAACTGGCCCACAATTCCTCAAATTTACATCAAGGGCCAATTCATCGGTGGCTGCGATATCGTCCGTGAAATGTTTGCCCGGGGCGAATTGCAACCTTTAGTGCAAGACCTGAGCTAAAAGTAACGAATGGAAACCTCGCTTTCTACTTTCAACGATCTTAACCTCGCTCCCGAACTGCTTGCCCTCTTGAACCAGGCGGGCTTCGCGCACCCCACCCCCATCCAAGAAAAGGCGATTCCTCTGGCACTTCAGGGCCTCGACCTCATGGGTTGTGCCCAAACGGGTACCGGAAAAACTCTGGCCTTCAGCCTACCGCTCTTGCAAGCGCTCAGAGGGCAACAAGGCGTCAAGGCCTTGATCCTCTGTCCCACTCGAGAAATCGCCTTACAAACCCACGACGTTTTAGAAAAATTCGGCCCGCCCTTAGGCATCAGCCACACGGTGCTAATTGGAGGACGGCGTATCCATGCCCAAATCGAGGCCCTGAGAAAAAAGCCCACCATTTTGGTGGCCACCCCAGGGCGCCTCGTCGACCACCTCGAAAGAAACAATGTGCAATTGCACGACATCAGCCATGTAGTACTCGACGAAGCCGACCATATGCTCGACTTGGGATTCTTACCCCAAGTCAAGATCCTGCTCAGGTCCCTACCTAAATCGAGACAAACCTTGATGTTCAGCGCCACCTTTCCCGCTGAAATCGATCGCCTCGCCCAGCAATTTTTGAAGGATCCTCAAAGGGTCCAAATCACTCGCCCTGGCACCGCCGCTTCGGGAATTCAACACGCTCTTTACCTGCTCGATCCCCAGTTTAAGCGGGCCGCCATCCTCGAGCTTCTCAAAGAAGTTACCCACGAACCCACTTTGGTGTTCACTCGAACCAAGCTCGATGCCGATTGGCTACGAGGCATTTTAGAAAAACAGGGGCACAAGGTGTGCGCCCTCCATTCGGATCGTTCTCAGGCAGAACGCACGCAAACCCTAGAAAAATTCAAGCAGGGCGAATTCCCCATCTTAGTAACAACCGACCTCATGGCTCGCGGTATCGATATCTCCGGAATTACCCATGTCATCAACTTCGATATCCCACAAAACCCCGAAGACTACGTGCATCGGGTAGGCCGAACCGCACGAGGTCAGGCCACCGGCGACGCCTCGACTCTAGCTACTTGGCTAGAAATGCATTACGTGCAGGCTATCGAAGAACTGCTCGAGCAAAAGATCCCTCGCAAAACCCTCCCGGGCATTCCCGAATTTGTAGAGATGAGCAGCCCTAAGGCTCCCCTCGGCAAAATTGGCCGCAAGGGTAAGCGCGTACGTATGCGTTGATTCTAAGTGCCTATGGAAGAACTTCTGAACATTTGTTCCCAATGGAACCAGGCACTCGCCCAAAATCCGCAAGTCTCCAATTGGTATCAGCACATTCGCAAAAATCCCGTCTGGCAACAACTGGCCCAGCAAATGGAACAGGCCCTGGCGACTTGCAAAACCGTCTATCAACCGTACCCTGCGTTTGAAATCCGCTATGAAGCAGGCTCTGTGCTCAAGGCTGTCGCTTGGAATATTGAGCGAGGAAAACGCCTACATGAGCTACAAGAAGTTTTAGCGACCTATCCCGAACTACAAAATGCCGATTTTTATTTTCTCACCGAAGTCGATTGGGGCATGGCTCGCTCGGAAAATAAAAACATAGCTGCAGAGCTGGGCAAGGCCTTGGGCCATTACGCCTATTTTGCTCCGTCTTACTACAATCTTACAAAAGGACATGGCGTCGAACGCCATCAGAGCGGAGAAAACCAATGGGGGCTCCACGGCAAAGCTATCCTCAGTCGATACCCACTCAATAACTTAAGGAGCATCCCACTCCCCAACCTCACTCACAAACTGCGCTCCAAAGAATCTCGCTTAGGTCAGAAGCGCGCCTTACTGGGAGATATCTCCATCGGTGATAAATCCCTCACCTTAGCCTGCACTCATTTGGATGCCTTCTCCTCACCCCGAGGCCGGGCCCGCCAGCTTAAACCAGCCCTGCTTGCTTGCCAAAATTTGCCCCATATCCTGATGGCGGGAGATTGGAATACAAACACCCTCGACTCCACCCACACTCTTCGCCTGATCCCGTCCATCCTCTATCAATTTGCGGCGTTTCGCCCCGTCAACATGATTAAATACCACCACCCCTATCCAGAGCGTCATTTCGAAAGACCGCTTTTCAAGCTACTACAGGCTCAAGGCTTTGATACCGCTTCATGCAACGAGGCCGGCCGCGGAACCTACGACCTTCTTACCAACGATCATGAGCTGGGAGAAATGGCCAATGATCAATTTCCCCGCTGGGCCCTCAAGGCTATCAATCGACTCATCGAAAAATCCGGTGGTCACCTCAGTCTCAAACTCGATTGGTTCGCCCAAAAAAATCTCCACTGCCTAGAAAAAAAAGTTGTTCCCCTCAAGACCCTACGGGGCCAATATCGAGCCAGCGACCATCATCCCATCCTCTTGCATTTTCTGCTCTAAAGGAATAAGGCCCCACTCAACAAAGGAGTTTCCATGATTAGCGCAACCCAAATTCGCGTCGGCAATGTTCTCAAATTCGAAGGCGACCTCTGTCGCGTCTTGAAGGTCGTCCACGTGACCCCAGGTAAGGGAAATGCCGTGGTACAAACCGATATGCGCAACCTGCGTACCGGTCTCAAGATCAACAACCGCTTTCGCTCCACCGAGACCGTCGAAAAGGTCGAAATCTTCGATCGAAAGATTCAATTTCTGTACCACGACGGCAACGTCTACCATTTTATGGATCCCGAAACCTACGAGCAGATCGAAATGGAAGAAGCTCTAGTGGAAGAGGCTATTCCCTATCTTAAGCCCGAGGCCATCATCACCGCTTCCCTCTACGAAGGCAAGGCCGTGGGCATCAGCTTGCCACCTCGCATCACCCTCAAGGTAGTTCAGTGCGATCCCCCCGAAAAAGGTAAAGCAGGCGCTACCAAAGAGGCCGTCCTCGAAACTGGCAATCGAGTTAAGGTGCCCCTGTTCATCAAAGAAGGCGACGACCTGGTCATCGATACAGAGACCAATAGCTACGCGGAAAAAGCGTAATCCTTCAAAACCTCCCCCCTTGGTGTTTTACCCCTTCAACCCTCCTAACCATGAGGTTTGAAGGTTTTTTTTAATTCCTTACCGAGATGCAGCAGAATATTTTGATACAAAAAAAAACAGAGCCTACGGAAACAAACCGTGGGCTCTGTTTTTATATTTTACAATTTTTTAGAGGCTCCACTTTTTAAGCGAGGCCTCAAAAATCGATGCCCCATAGAACTAACGGATGGAAACCCGCAAAGTCACCTCGCGATGAGGTGCCTTTTCGTAATCTACCGTATAATCGTACCAGCTAGCAGAAGTCTTCACCTTGTCACGAACCAAAGAGGCACAACGATAAGCCTCATCGTAGGTGGGCCCAAAACCTCGGATGTCGATATCAACATCGTTGGCAAAACCACTGCCTTCAGCAGCATCGTGGAGATTACGGAGATCCCCCACGATTTTATCAATATTGCACCCCTCAACTGCCGTCACCGACTCGTTACAGTGGCATTTTTCTTTCTCAAGCTTTTTATTGTATTCCTTGGCGACGGCACCACGCGCCACCCCCTTACTCTGATTGACAGCGGTATTTTGCACCGTATTTCCCAGGGACCCAAAACCCGCATACAGCGACGCGGTGAAGCTTAAAGCCGCACAAACCAAACCCAGAGAGACAAAGCTGGATACTTTCATAGAAATTCCTCCTTAAGAATTTTACCGAGGCCGGGATTCTAAGGAATCACCAGGTCATGGCAAGTCAAAAGAAGAAATTACTCAAACTATCGCGAGAAAATTTCGGACTCTTCGAAGAAATAACCGATTTCGAAGCGCGCTGTATCGGGACCATCGCTACCATGCACCGTGTTTTCCTCGATATTGGAGGCAAAAGCCTTGCGGATCGTTCCCTCAGCCGCCTGCTCCGGATTGGTGGCCCCCATGATTTCACGATTCTTGGCGATGGCGTTTTCGCCTTCCAAAACAGAAACCACAACGGGACCTCGAGTCATGAACTGCACCAGGCTAGCAAAGAACGGGCGTTCTCTGTGAACTGCATAAAAGCCCTCGGCCTTGACCTGATCCAGGCGGATCATTTTAGTAGCGACGATCTTGAGACCGCCCTGCTCGAAACGGCGAAAACACTCGCCGATACAATTTTTTTCAACACCATCGGGCTTAATGATAGAGAGGGTACGTTCGGTGGCCATGTTGAGTTCCTTTCTGAACTATTGGGTTCACTTAGATAAGATCGACTGTAGTACCTTACCAATATCGGCAGGTGAACGACTGACAGCGATCCCAGCCGCTTCCAAAGCGGCGATTTTTTCCGGAGCAGTGCCCTTGCCCCCCGCGATAATAGCCCCCGCATGCCCCATGCGTTTTCCTTCGGGAGCCGTCTGACCGCCAATAAAGCCAACCACAGGCTTTTTCATATTGGACTTTACGAAATCAGCGGCCTCTTCTTCGGCGGTGCCTCCGATTTCTCCGATCATCACGACAGCATCCGTTTGAGCATCTTCATTAAACAGCTTTAAGGCATCGATAAAGTGGGTGCCGTTGACGGGATCGCCTCCGATACCGATGCAGGTAGATTGTCCCATTCCCAGCTGGGTAAGCTGATAAACAGCTTCGTAGGTCAGGGTACCACTGCGCGACACCACACCGATGCGACCCGGACGATGAATGGATCCGGGCATGATCCCAATCTTGCATTCTCCCGGAGTAATGATGCCAGGACAGTTGGGACCTATCAGCCGAGTCTGAGTGCCCAACATGGCACGTTTGACCCTGACCATGTCTAAAATAGGAATGCCCTCGGTAATACAAATCACCAAATCTAAATCAGCATCCACCGCTTCTAAAATGGCATCAGCGGCGAAAGGAGGCGGTACATAAATTACCGAAACCGTGGCCCCAGTGGAACGCTTTGCCTCGGCCACTGTATTGAAGATGGGAATACCCTCAAAGTCTTGTCCACCCTTTCCAGGAGTCACCCCTGCGACCATCTGGGTGCCGTACTCTTTACAAGCCCGGGTGTGAAATTGTCCCGTGGCTCCAGTAATGCCTTGGGTAATAACCTTGGTATTTTTATCAACTAAAACACTCATGATCTTCCTCGTGCGCTCTTAAAATTACGATACAACTCAGGCCACAGCAGCCACGGCATGCTTCGCCGCATCATCCATAGTATCGGCCGAGACGATGGGCAGGCCCGAATCGGCGAGAATCTTTTTTCCCAATTCCACATTGGTGCCCAACAGTCGGACCACCAGAGGAACCCTCAATCCAACTTCCTTGGCTGCAGCCACCACACCGGAGGCGATGACATCACATTTCATAATACCCCCGAAAATATTCACGAGAATGGCCTTCACCTTGGGATCGGATAAAATGATCTTGAAGGCAGCCGTTACTTTTTCGGCATTGGCGCCACCACCTACGTCTAAGAAATTAGCGGGTTCTCCACCGTACAATTTAATGATATCCATGGTGGCCATGGCCAAACCAGCGCCATTGACCATGCACCCGATGTTCCCATCTAAACTGATGTAACTAAGATCGTATTTCTTCGCTTCCATTTCCTGAGGATCTTCTTCGTCCAAATCTCGCAAGGCCTCGTAGTCAGAGTGACGAAACAAGGCATTATCATCGAAATTGACCTTGGCATCTAAGGCCAGGAGATCCCCCTGAGCCGTCACCACAAGGGGATTGATTTCCAAGAGAGAACAATCAGCTTCTTGATAAGCACGAGACAAGGCAGCCGCAAACTTGACAAATTTTCCCGTAAGCTCGGCAGGTAGACCCAACCCAAAGGCTAGCTCACGACCCTGATAAGCCTGAAATCCCACCGCTGGATCAATTGACACCTTGAGAATTTTTTCGGGCGAGTGGGCCGCCACTTCTTCGATGTCCATTCCTCCCTCAGAACTAGCCATGAGAGTCACGCGAGAATTACCGCGATCTAAGACAACACCGAGATAAAGCTCACGAGCGATATCGCAACCTTTCTCGATCCAAACCTTTTTTACCCGCTGACCTTCGGGGCCGGTCTGATGGGTAACGAGTTGCATTCCCAAGATAGTAGACGCATGGGCCTTGGCCTCTTCGGGGGTCTTGGCCACCTTGACTCCCCCTCCCTTGCCACGTCCTCCTGCGTGAATCTGAGCCTTCACCACGGTCACTCCACCCAAAGTTTGAGCATGTTGGTAAGCCTCCTCCACCGTGTGGGCCAAATACCCCTCGGGCACGGGAACACCATATTTTTTTAAAATCTGTTTTCCTTGGTACTCATGAATTTTCATAACTTCATCCTTGAAAAGCGAAAAGGCCCCTCGACGAGGCACCTACCACACGCATCATTCTCTTTTTGCTAAGCCGCCTTCCGATTATCCGAGAGAAATACCATCGACGAGCTTTTTAACGTGGGCAAAGCTCTCCATCAGGGATGCCTTTTCGGCGTCGTTCAACTGAAATTCCAAAATGCGCTCTACGCCTTCGCCACCCAAGACGATGGGAACACCCACGTAGTAACCCTGAATGCCAAATTCTCCGTCGCAATAGGCCGCACAAGGCAAGACACGTTTTTTATCTTTGAGATAACTCTCGGCCATGGCCACCGCACTGGCTGCGGGACTAAAATAAGCAGAGCCCGTTTTAAGAAGAGCAACGATTTCGCCACCTGCCAATTGGGTTCGTTTTACGATGGCTTCGATTTTTTCTGCCGAGAGTAGCTCGGTGAGCGGGATGCCTCCAACGGAACAAAGCCGCACAATAGGAACCATATCGTCACCATGCCCTCCCAAGACCATGGCTTGCACATCGCGCACACTCACTCCCAACTCCATGGCGACAAAGGCACGAAACCGGGAGGAGTCGAGTACTCCGGCCATACCGATAACCCGACGATGGGGAAAACCCGTGACTTTCTGCATGGTGTAAACCATCGCGTCGAGCGGATTACTCACCACGATAACGAAAGCTTGGGGGGCGTATTTTTTAATGTTTTGCGCCACATCGGTCATGATGCTGAGATTTTTGCTGAGCAAGTCATCACGGCTCATTCCAGGCTTACGAGCCAGGCCTGCTGTAACGATCACTACGTCACTTCCCTGAATATCTTCGTAGGATTGGGTGCCACTCAAAAAACTATCGGAGCCCTCCACGGGACGGGCCTCCAGCAGATCCAAGGCCTTGCCCTGGGGAAGCCCTTCAACCACGTCGAAGAGCACCACATCGCCTAATTCTTTTTCCATCAGACGCTGGGCCAGCTCACCACCGATATTACCCGCACCAATTAAAGAAATTTTCTTCCTGCCCATAATGACCTCTCTAAAAAATAATCTTTGATTTTTCCTACATATTCGAAACGATGGCTTTACCGAACTCGCTGCATTTCACCTCGGTTGCCCCGTCCATCAACCGAGCAAAGTCATAAGTGACTACCTTGGAGAGAATGGTCTTCTCCAAGCCTCGCACAATGAGATCAGCCGCTTCTTGCCATCCGAGATATTCCAACATCATCACGCCCGATAAAATCACCGAACCGGGATTGACTTTGTCTTGTCCTGCGTATTTGGGAGCGGTGCCATGGGTGGCTTCGAAGACCGCATGACCTGTGACAAAATTGATATTACCGCCGGGAGCAATGCCGATCCCCCCCACCTGAGCCGCCAAGGCATCGGAGATATAATCTCCGTTGAGATTCAATGTAGCGATAACATCGTACTCGCCGGGACGAGTGAGAATCTGCTGCAAGAAAGCATCTGCGATGGCATCCTGGATGAGGATTTTACCCGCTGGAGGCTTGCCCTGACACTCGTCCCACGAAACCACTCGATCTGCATATTCGCTCTTAGCCAACTCGTAACCCCATTTACGAAATCCACCTTCGGTAAATTTCATAATGTTGCCCTTGTGCACCAGGGTCACGCTCTTGCGATTGTGTTTGATGGCATAATCGATGGCCGAGCGAATCAATCGTTTACTACCTTCTTCGGACACGGGCTTGATGCCAATAGAACTGGTGGCGGGAAAGCGGATCTTCTTTACCCCCATGTCCTTCTCCATAAACTCAATAATTTTTTTGACCTCGGAGGTCCCCGCCATCCATTCGATACCCGCATAGATGTCTTCAGTGTTTTCCCGAAAAATCACCATATCTACCTTAGACGGGTCCTTCACAGGAGAGGGAGTCCCCGCGAAATAACGCACGGGACGCAAGCAAACATAAAGATCTAGCTGTTGACGAATGGTCACATTAAGAGACCGAATGCCTTCTCCCACAGGAGTGGTCAAGGGCCCCTTGATCGCGACTAAATACTCTTGGATCACATCCAAGGTTTCTTGAGGGAGAAAATTGGGGGGACAATCGTCGCCATAAACCGCCTTAGCTTTGTCGCCCGCATAAATTTCAAACCACTGAATCTTGCGTTTGCCGCCGTAGGCCTTTTCCACCGCCGCATCCAAAACCCAAGAGGAGGCCCGCCAAATATCGGGGCCAGTACCGTCACCTTCGATGAAAGGAATGATGGGACGATCTCCCACCTGAAGCTGACCTTGGCGAATGGTGATTTTATCTCCCTGGGAAGGGGCCTTGAGTTTCATGCAGGTTCCTCGTGCTCTTCTCTTGTAACTATTTAATAAATCTGGTGATTTTAACCAGAATGGGCGGGCTACCCCTAGCGAAGTCTACTCAAGCGTGTCAAGCGCTAATCCAAGCCCCCACGGCAAGTTTTCCAGGATTCAGCAGGCCAACGGCAAAGCAGTTGCCCCTCAGGGGGAGAATGCGCTAGGGCCGCTTCATGTCTGACAAAATTTTCATCTCAGAACTAAAAGAAGGTATGCCGGTAGAGAGCGTGTTCTTGTGTACCCACAAGGCCCTGCTCAAGGATAAAAACGGCAAACCTTACTTAAATTTAAAACTGACCGATCGCACTGGAGAAATCGAGGCTCGGGTTTGGGAACGAGCCAACCATTGGGTGGGCACCTTCGAAAAACTTGATTATATGCGAGTCAAGGGCCATGTCGTTGCCTTCCAGGACCGCCTGCAGTTTAATATCATCGCTCTCGAGGCCCTGACGCCCGAGACCGTTTCCCCAGAAGATTTCCTCCCCCACACCCCATACAACATCGAAACCATGTATCAAGAGCTGCTGGAGCTGTGTCGAAAAAACCTTCGGCACCCCTCTATCAAGGCCCTGCTCTTCGATCTTCTTGAAAATTCTCCATGGGTTGAGGACTTTAAAAAAAGTCCCGCAGCAAAAAGCAATCACCACGCTTGGGTCGGTGGACTGTTGGAGCACGTATTAAAACTGTGCCAAGTGGCTGTCGATGTTCTCAAGCATTATCCCCAAGCCAACGCCGACCTGGTCTTGGCCGGACTCATTCTCCATGATTTTGGAAAGGTCGAAGAACTCAGTGCCGACCGAGTTTTTGAATACACCGACAAAGGACAGTTGGTGGGACATCTCACCATCAGCGTGGAGATTTTACTGAAAGCCGCTGCCCGACAGGAGAATTTCCCCCCTCGAGTATTACACCACCTGATGCACATCATTCTTTCGCACCATGGGCATTTAGAATACGGTTCCCCCAAAGAACCCATGACCCTGGAGGCACTGTTGGTGCACCAACTGGATCATCTCGACTCCAAACTTCAGGCCTTCCAAGATAGTGTGGCCCGAGAGGCGGCAAACGATTCTCGCTGGTCCTCAGCAGGCTTCGTTTTCAAGCGCCCCTTGTATAAGGCCACAGAAAGCGACATGAATCCAAATTCGGTTTCGCAAATCGCAGAGAAAAAAACTCCCCCAAGCACTACGGCGATGGAATCTAACTCTGTTTATTTGGAGAACCGCAAAAAAAACGAGGCCCCCAGCCCCGTACCAACATCGAGGGAGCGCACAGCGACCGCACACGAGCAAACCAAAGAAGACCACCGTCCCCAACGCATGCCTCATCACCAACCTCTAGGCACCAATCTGGGAGAACTGCTCAGCGCCCAATTGAAAAAAAATTAATCCCCGCTAGAACGGAGACAAGCCATGCATGATCCTCTCTTTACCGCCGTACAAGGGCTTCTTCCCCAGGGACAATCCCTCAATCGTCTGGAAAAGCTCTTCGGAGAGGCTTCTTACCGAGAATATTTTCGCGCCTTCTCTAACTCGGGCATGAGTTTCATCGTCATGAAAATTCCCGAGGGCAAACAGAGCGTCTCAGAAGAAATTACCAACTACCGAGGATCCACAGCAGAATTGCCGTTTTTGAACATCGCCCGTTATTTGCACCGCCACCAGCTTCCCTGCCCTGAGATTCTCTCCACCCATCTCGCCTCCGGCCTTCTATTACTCGAAGATTTGGGCGACCTCAGCTTAGAAAAGGCCCTACAACAAAGCAATCCCGAGATGCTTTCATTTTTCTACCGCCAAGCCATCGAGCTTCTCGTTCGTTTACAAAAAACTGGGCAGGAATATCCCGATCCCGATTGCATGGCCTACGGACGTAGCTTTGATCAAAATTTATTACTGTGGGAATTTGAACATTTTCTCGAATATGGCATTGAAGATCGCTTTCAAAAAAAAATCCCCCAAGCAGAACGAAAGGAAATGCTCGATTGGGGAGCTCAACTTGTCGCCTCGCTTTTAGATATCCCTACCACTCTGACCCATCGAGACTTTCAAAGCCGCAATTTATTACTACACGGCTACCAAATGTACTTGATCGATTTCCAAGACGCCCTGCTGGGACCTAGCACCTACGACCTAGTCGCTCTGCTGCGCGATTCTTACATCGCCTTACCCTCTTCCACCGTGACCCAACTGGTTGACAACTATTTGCAGGCACG
>DALYDW010000011.1:0-10058 GCA_031972915.1 bacterium | reverse complement strand
CCCCGAGAAAAGTTTTTCAAAGACTTTCACCGCACTACCTTACAAAGAAAACTGAAAGACGCCGGACGCTTTCAATTCATTGCCACCGTCAAAAAAAATTCGAAATTCCTCCCCCACGTGGCCAACACCCTTAAGCATGTTAGACAGGCTTTTGCCGCGCTTCCCGAACAAGAACCCTTGAGAAAAATGTTGGCCAAATACGTTCCCGAACTAAACTCCGACAACTCATAACCCATGCCCCATTCTTTTCCCCATCAAGCGATTTTATTAGCCGCAGGTTTGGGAACACGCTTGCGGCCCCTGACCGTACACCGTCCCAAACCTGCCCTACCAGTAGGTGGCGTCCCACTGCTCGCCTACAACCTCTACCTGCTCTATGAGGCGGGCATCCACGATATCGTAGTCAACCTACACCATCGTCCCGAAATTCTCGTCCAGATGCTGAGTCCACTCAAGAAGCACATGAATCTCCGTTTCAGCCATGAACAAAATATTTTAGGAACAGGCGGAGGCATCGCCCAGGCTTTGAAAAAACTCCCCCCCACTCCCACTTGGGTGCTCAACGGCGATATTTTATTTCCCTTAGATCTGAAAGATTTTTGGCGACATCACCAACACCAAGGCAACCGAGTCACCTTGGCCTGCGTCAGTCCCCAATTGGCCGCCGTAGAAAGCTTTGTCGAATACGATTCTAAACAAAAAATTCGACGCATTGCAGGTGCCCCCAAAACAGACTCCAAGCCCAGCACCTTATCGCAAGCCATTTTTTCAGGAGCCCATCTACTCGATCCCGCTCTCTTTGCCGACCTAGATCCCCATCGTTTTTCCTGCGTTGTTCGGCAAGTTTACCAGCCCGCCTTGGCACGAGGCGAATCCTTCGGAGTCTACTTACATAAAAGTGATTGGTGGGATTTGGGAAGCCTCTCTCAACTCAAAGAAGTCGATCAAAAGTTATGGATCGGCTCAGTTAAAAAACAAACATTCGACTTTTACCAAAAAGTCCACCGCTGGACCTCAAGTTGGCTTTCTAAGGTTTAAAACGTATCCCGATTTACCCTGGCAGTGACAAGACTCCCCCCCATTATCGTGAGGGGATTCCCCTATCGCTGTAATACTATGCCATGATCTGTCGCTACGAGGAGCAAAGCGACGCAGCAGTCTCTTCGCGTCGAGCAAACGGTCACTCTTGAAGCACGCCACTCTCTTTTTACGGAAAATATTAAGTCAAGTGGAAACCAATTCGGAAAAATCGAGACTTACCTGACTATGACCCTCTTGCAAAACCATGACACGGTTTCTGCCCGATGTCTTCGCTTGGTAGAGCGCCATATCCGCTCGATTGAGCAAAGACTCGGCTCCTTCGAGAGCTCCAGAAAGAGTGGCCACTCCCACGCTCACCGTAATTTTATGTCTGGGCCCGTCGTGACACTCACGAATTTCATTGATCTGCTCGACAAAATTTTTCAGCTTCTCACCCACCCTGTGCGCGTCATCCAAAGAAGTGTTTGGCAAAATCACCGCAAATTCCTCACCACCATAACGGGCCAAGGTATCAACCTCACGAAGGTTAGACTGAAAAACTCGGGCAATCTCAGTCAACATCCGATCTCCTTCCAAATGACCAAACTGATCATTAAATTTTTTAAAGTGATCCACATCGATCATCAAAAGCGACAATGGACGCTGAAAACGTTTTGCTCGCTTAAACTCCATCTCCAAAATTTTTTGAAAATGCCGACGATTAAATACTTTGGTGAGATCATCCATCAGCGATAACTCTTTGGTCTTAGCATAAAGCCTGGCATTTTCGACGGCAATGGCCATCTGAGAGGCCAACATCGACAACATAAAAACCTCTTCCTCGCTAAAAGAGTAAGTGTCACAACGAGAAAAATTAATTACGCCGAGCACCTCATTCTTGAGCACCATCGGAACACATAAAAAGGAACCGTTTTTTACCTTCATTCCCTTGTAATGCAAATAAACCGATTCTTCTGCGGTATCGGGAACGTAAACGGTTTTTGCCTCACGCAAAACCCGGCCACTAATGCCCTCTTCGCAGGTAAAGGAAAGTTTTCGCACGGCTTCGTTATTTTCAAAACCAGAGGCCGACTTCACCTTGAGTTTTTGAGTTCCTTCCTCTCGCAACAAAATGGCGAAATCTTCTACCGGAACATTTTCGGAAATCACCTCACTGAGTTTATTGCAGAGTTCTTCAGGATCTAAACTTGCCGTCAAGGCCTGGGAGATCGTGTAGAGGGTACTCAACTCTTTTAAGCTTTTTTCCAAACGTCGATTGGCGGAAACTACCAATGCATTTTGCTCTTCGATCAAGGCCTTCGAACGCAATTCTTCTTGAATGAGATGAAGTTCTTGTTCCGTCGACAAACGATGATTTTCCAAACAATGCAAACGGCCCATGATCTTATTAAAACGCCGAAGCAGATCTCCTAACTCATCGCGGCTAGCCTGGTTAAGCTGCGGCGGCTCTTGTCCCAACTCGGCTTGGCGAACAGCCAAGGACAAACGGGCCAAAGGACGCCGAATTAAAACATGACTTGCAGTGCTGACGACTAGAAATGCCAAAAAGGAAAGGAGGACCCCCAAAAGTAAGAGGATCTGTAAAAAGCTGAACTTACTCAAAAAGGCCACCGGAAGCCCGCCGAGAATCATGGAAAAGATTAAGACAAAACCAAATAACGCGGCGGCAGTGACGCTCCCAATCTTGAGTCCTAGGTTTTCGCGGATCAGGTCCCAAGGTTTCATGACGAGGAAGAATAGAAGCCACGCCGCAACGAGTCAACCTCCGAATCCGAAAGGAGCAGATAAAAAATCCTTAGCGCCTCCCAACAAGTGATTGCAGATTTTTCTTTTAGCTTTTAAGAATCCGACCTCATTTCTCATTTAAAAAAGGAGTCTCCTCTGCCGCATCAGCTGAAGCGTCTCGCTTTTCTGGTTTCATGCTTGCGCTGGGCACCACAGCACTGGCTATGGGGATTTTTGTGCTGCGGGGTCCTGCTCACTTGTTTATCTTGCTCCGCTCCAGAAGAAAGTTCCTCGGACCAAGACCCACCTGCGGTCCAGGCTGTTGTCGCGCTGAAAACTACCATTCCCGAATTTTACGACTACGTAGGACAAACCGACGCTCCAACTAATATCGAGATCCGTGCACGTGTTGAGGGTTTTATCCAACAAATCTTGTTTCAAGAAGGAGCAGAGGTTGACCAAAACCAATTGCTTTTTGTGATTGATCCCCAAACCTATCGAGAAAATCTGGCGGATGCCCAAGCCAAGTTAGCCGATGCCATGGCTCGCTACTCGCGTACGCAAAAAGACGTCGACCGATTGGCCCCTCTGGTAAAAATTCAAGCGGTCGCCCAAAGGGACTTCGACGATGCTGTTGCCGCCAACGACTCTGCTCTCGCCAACGTCAACGCGGCAAAAGCCATGGTTGCCAACGCGGAAATAAACTTAAGCTACACTCAAGTGCACTCGCCAATCCAAGGAAAGATCGGCGCCACCGCCGTGCGGGTGGGCAGCCTGGTGGGCCGGGGTGAACCCACTCTACTCGCCACCATTTCCTCTCTTAATCCTGTATGGGTGTCCTTCAACATCAGTGAAAAAGATTACCTTATGTATACGCGGCGCTACTTGGAGGCCGAAGATAAAAACAAAGTTCCCGCTCCCCGCTTTCAATTACTGCTCGCGGACAACACCCCATGGCCCTATCCCGGAACCATGAACTTTATCGATCGGGCGGTAGATTCAACCACCGGCACACTCAAGGTGCGGGTAGAATTTCCCAACCCGCAAAAACTGCTCAAACCAGGCCTCTTCGCCCGAGTCAGGGCAACCGTTCGAGAAATTCCCAATGCCATTCTGGTCCCTCAAAAAGCGATCCAAGAATTACAAAACCTCAAAATGCTCTGGGTCATCGACTCAACGCAACGGGCCCACACCCGTCAGGTGGAATTGGGCAATGCCGTAGGCAATTCGATTGTGGTTCGATCAGGACTTCAAGCCGGAGAACAAGTCATCGTCGAGGGTATTCAAAAGGTACGCGATAACTTACAGGTAAAGGCAGAGATATTGCCCTACAGCTCCGAAGATATTCTCAAAAATCTCAGTCAAGAAAGTGCCCCAACAACACTACATTAATTTTTTAGACCAAAACCATGGCCGCTTTTTTCATCCAAAGACCCGTCTTCGCATCGGTCATCGCCATCCTCACAATTCTCTTGGGCGCGATTGTCCTCACAAGTCTTCCCATCACCGAATACCCACAAATCGCCCCGCCTACCGTGCAAATCACAAGCACCTACCGAGGTGCCAATGCTCAAGCGGTGCAAGACTCCGTAGCCACTCCCATCGAAAGCCAAGTCAACGGCGTAGACCATATGCTCTACATGAAATCGGTAAATGCCAACGATGGGGGCATGACTCTTCAAGTCACCTTCGAATTGGGGACCTCCATCGACATCGATCAAGTAAACACCCAAAATCGCGTCTCTCTCGCCGAACCCCAACTCCCAGAATCCGTGCGCCGTCAAGGCATCAATGTCGACAAAACCAGTCCGGATATCTTAATGGTACTTTCGCTACTGTCTCCACAGGGTACCTACGATTCGATTTTTTTGAGCAACTACGCCGAAATCAACATTATCAACTCTCTGGCCCGCATTCCCGGAATTGGACAGGTCACCAACTTTACCGCGCAAGACTACAGCATGAGACTGTGGCTCAATCCCGATCGAATGGCGAGTTTGGGCATAACGCCCCAAGAAGTCATTCAAGCGGTGCAAGACCAAAATGTTCAAGCGGCAGCAGGGCAAATCGGTGCCCCCCCCGTGCCTCCAGGCCAACAACACCAATGGACGATCGTCGCTGAAGGACTTCTCAAAACCCCCCAACAATTCGGTGAAATCATCATCCGTTCCAATCCAGACGGCTCGCAAGTCAAGCTAACGGACATCGCTCAAGTGGAATTGGGAGCTCAGACCTACGCTTCCTTAACACGGGTCAACGGAAAACCAGGCGCTGTCATGGGCCTGTTTCTGCTCCCAGGAGCCAATGCCCTAGAAGTGGCCAAAGAAGTGAAAAAGTTCATGAGTGAAGCAAAAAACCGCTTCCCCAGCGACTTGGATTACGCCATCACTCTAGACACCACCCGACCTATCACCGCATCCATCGATGAAATTCTCCACACCCTCGTCGAAGCCATCTTTCTTGTAGTTTTTGTTATTTTTCTTTTTCTGCAAAGCGGACGAGCCACACTCATTCCTCTACTCACGGTTCCCGTTTCCCTGGTGGGAACCTTTTTGCTGTTTCCCATCATCGGTTTTAGCGTCAATACTCTCAGTTTGTTTGGCTTGGTCCTGGCCATTGGCATCGTGGTAGATGACGCCATCGTCGTCGTCGAAGCGGTTCAGCACCATATCGAACAAGGCATGAGCGCCAGAGATGCCACCTTCAAAGCCATGAAGGAGGTGTCCGGCCCGGTAGTGGCCACTTCCCTCATTTTGTGTGCCGTATTCGTCCCTGTGGCCTTTTTGGGAGGAATGACTGGCGAGCTTTACAAACAATTCGCACTTACCATCACGATTTCAGTATTGTTTTCCACCGTCAACGCCCTTACCCTAAGTCCCGCCCTCAGCGCTCTTTTGCTACGCCCCGCAAGTCAGAGTCACAATTTTTTGCAAAAAATTTTTGATGGCTTCAATCGTGGCTTCGACGCCTTTCTCCAAAGATACAGTGCTTCGGTAAAATATCTTCTCTCCAACAGCCTTAAAGGCATGATGGTCTTGGCACTTTGCTTGGCCAGCCTCTTTTTACTACTTCGTAAAACACCTGGAGGCTTCATCCCCGACGAAGATAAGGGCTATTTTTTCATCAACGTTTTGCTTCCCAACGGGGCTTCTTTGGAACGAACTGATCAGGTATGCCGGAAGGTAGAAGCCATTCTCCAAGAAACTCCAGGTGTTGAATGGTACACCACCGTAGGCGGCACCAGCTTGCTCAGCAATACCAAAAGCTCTTACGTGGCTTCTTTTTTTGTCTCACTACAAGACTGGAAAAAACGAAACGACGCAGCCACTTCTTTAACTGGTATCACTCAAGGCTTACGTAAAAAATTAGGCTCTCTTCCTGATGCGCTCATCTTTCCCTTTACACCGCCACCGGTTCCCGGGTTTGGCAATGCCGGGGGATTCGTTTTTGAATTGCAAGACCGCTCGGGGGGCGACTTAAGCCAACTAACCCAGGCCACGAAGAGCTTTTTAGAGGCGGCCAAACAACGACCCGAATTGGGCACGCTCTTTACAGGTTTCCGTTCGGATGTTCCTCAACTGCAAGTGGATTTAGATCGGGAAAAAGCCCGAACCCTAGGCGTCGAGGTCGGCGACGTCTACCAAACTCTGCAAATCTATCTCGGAGGATATTACATCAACGACTTCATTCGCTTTGGGCAAGTCTATCGGGTCTATGCCCAAGCCCAATCGAAATTTCGCGTGGCTCCCGAAGATATTGGACGTTTTTACGTGCGCAATCGTTCGGGGGATAAGGTTCCCTTGAGCACCTTGGTCAAGGTCACTCCCATCCTTGGACCCGAGTACCTGACTCGCTACAATCTCTACCAAGCGGTGGAAATCAACGGGGGCCCAGCTCCTGGCTACAGTTCTTCTCAAGCGATGGCGGCCATGGAAGAAGTGGCCCAGCAAGTCTTGCCCCGCAACATGAGTTACGAATGGACAGGAACAGCCTACGAACAAAGCAAAGCCTCCGGAAAAATGGGCATGACCTTCGCTCTGGCCATCGTGTTCGTGTTGTTGCTCTTGGCGGCCCTCTACGAAAGTTGGTCCCTGCCCTTGAGCGTGCTCTTGGGCACCCCTCTGGTGGTGCTCGGAGCCTTGTTAGCCCTGCGTTTGGGCGGAATGGAACTCAATATCTACGGCCAAATCGGCCTAGTCACACTGGTGGGACTGGGAGCAAAAAACGCCATACTCATCGTAGAATTCGCTAAATTGAAACGAGAAGAAGGCTTGAGTATCACAGCAGCCGCTTTGGAAGCGGCCCGTCTGCGAGTGCGTCCCATTCTGATGACTTCTTTCGCTTCCGTGCTCGGCGTGATGCCACTCATGCTTTCTTCAGGCTCAGGAGCCAACGCTCGGCACTCCCTAGGCACTACCATTTTCGGTGGAATGTTGCTTGGAAGCACCCTCGGCATTTTCATCATTCCGGTTTTTTACAAAGTGGTACAAGGCTTCAACGAACGGGCCTCTAAAAATAAAGTCGAGGCTACGTGAAAATAAATCTAAAACAAGCACTCAGCTTTTTGATCGGAACAGTCCATCTCAGCCTACCACTCGCCTGTGCAGTGGGCCCAAAATACCAACGTCCCGCGGTGGATCTCCCCAACCAATATCGAGGCGAAAAATTCGCGCCCCCCTCACCCGACGATGTTCCCTTCGGAGATCTTCCCTGGGGAGAAGTCTTCCGTGATCCGGTTTTACAACAACTGATGGAAACCGCCCTGCGCAATAACAAAGATTTACGCATTGCAGCCGCACGGGTAGAGCGGGCCCGAGGGCAATACCACTGGGTACGAAGCGACCAATTCCCCCAATTAGGGTTCGGTTCGGGAATCTCCCGGAGTTGGGCACAAAAAGACCAAGCCACTGTGCCTCCAGGAAATTTAGGAACAAGTACCGCAGGTCAAGTAGGTATCGACCTTTCTTATCAAGCCGACCTTTGGGGGCAGTACCGACGGGGGACAGAAGCAGCGCGCGCTGAGTTATTTTCTTCGGAAGAGTTTCGCAATAACGTACTCATCACCTTGCTGAGCGATGTAGCTCAAGCCTACTTCGATCTTTTAGCGCTGGATGCCCAATTGCGCATCACAGAAAAAACCGTTCAATCGCGCCAAGCCTCACTTTACTTAGTTCGTCAACGACTCAAGGCTGGTTGGGTTTCTCTTTTGGATGTGCGCCAAGCCGAGGCCGAGTTGGCGGTTGCCGCCCGGGAAATCCCTGCCCTCTCGCGAGATATCGGACTCAAAGAAAACCAAATCAGCCTACTTTTGGGAGCCAATCCGGCTCCTGTGCCCCGAGGGCAAAAACTTAACCAACAAAGCATGCCCCCCAAACTCCCCCTCGATTTACCCTCTGCACTGCTCGAGCGTCGTCCCGACATTCGACAGAGTGAGCAAAGACTCGTGGCGGCCAATGCCAAGATAGGAGAAGCCAAGGCATTGTTTTTTCCGCAAATCAACTTAGCAAGCTTCGTTGGCATGACCGTGGGAGGAGGGCTCCTCGATGCCACCTCAGCTGCATCTTCCATTACCGGAAGTCTGTTTCAGTTTCTTTTCGACGGAGGTAAACGCAAAGGCAATCTCGAAATAGCCAAGGCCAATTTCGAGGAAGCTGTCCCTCATATCCATCCAACAACTTGTGAAGATCCGCAAAGAGCAAGAAGCTTACGTCGCCGCCGCCCTGGATGCCCTACGCCTTGCCAATGTGCGTTACGAAGGCGGCGTCGCCAGCTATTTAGAAGTTCTGGATGCAGAACGTCGTTCCTACGAATCCCAATTGTCCCTCACCGAAACACGGCGTAACCAACTAGTCGCCGTGGTGCGGCTCTATCGCGCCCTCGGAGGTGGCTGGGACCCACAAAGTTCCGCCTTTTCCGCTCCCCATACCGCATCGGATATCCCAACTCCCGCGACAAGCGACGCAAAGCTTTAAGCCCGAGCTTTTGCCTTTTTATCCTAAAAAAAATCGCGCTTGAAAAAGCTCTGGCCTTCACTGTCTAATGGGGCCTCAACTTAATTCAATACCTTACCAAAGGAGAATCCTGATGAAGCATCTTCTCATGCTGTCTTCTGTTGCGACCCTCGCCCTCGTCACCCCTCTCACCCATGCCGCAGACAAGGGGCAAGGCCTAGTAGCCACGGACACGGCGGGACACAGCGAATTGGTAACCCTCACGGCCAAGGTCATCGACGTGAACCACCACAAACAAACCTTGGTTTTAGAAGGCCCCAAAGGCAATGCCCTGGCCATCAAGGTGGATGAAAAGGTGCAAAATTTTAAACATATCAAAAAGGGAGATTTAGTCAGTGTTAAATATTACGAATCGGTCTTATGGGAAATCGTCAAGGCAAAGCCCGGTGACGAGCCTTCTAAGCAAGTAAGCGAACTCGACACCACCGGGGTCAGCCAGCCTGGTAAAAGACCGGAAATGGCCCAAGCCAAGGTGACCCATGTCACCACATTGATCAAAAGCGTCGACAAGGCCACTTCGACTGTCATTTTGGAGGGAGCCGACGGACAAGACATCCCCCTCCAAGTGAAAGACAAAAGCTCGCTAGCGGGCTTGCAGGTGGGGGATAAAATCGTGGCCACCTATACGGAGGCCTTAGCTGTCTCTATAGAACCCGCCCCCAAATCCTGAGAATTGTAAAAAATATCTCATAGGCTTTTTTAAAAAAATAGGGCCGAGGTCAAAAGACCCGAGCCCTATTTTTTTAAACTTATGTTTGACTACTTAATTTTTCCCCCTTTCATCGATCGCTCAAGAGGGAAATCTCAAAGCCACTAACGACGGCGACGTCGCACCACCTCGAAAAGCACAAAGCCGGCCAACAGCAGAGAACCGGAGGTGGAAGAACCCACCGCCCCCAAGGAACATCCACCATCACCAGACAGCACCATGCCCGAGGCCGCAGGATTGACTACCCCGGAGGCCAGACCCACGCCTCCGACCTTGTTGGAATCGCCCGTTTCAGACTGCTCGGAGACAGGAGTTCCACCCGACCCACCCGTATCGTCTGTGGGACTTTCCGGCTCACCTTGCTCAGAATCCCCCGAACCGCCGTCTTCTGAAGAACCCCGACCTTCGTCTTGTTCTCCATCAGAATCACCAGGACGAGCAGGATCAGAGCCGCCTTGGGTGGCAGGAATAAATTTTGCCAGCTCACAGGCATCGCCACGCCCATTTTGATTTTTATCTGACTGATTGGCGTTACAAGTGTCGGGGCAATTATCACCGTTGTCGGGAATACC